>JBKEAC010000157.1:0-24680 GCA_047971925.1 Mangrovibacterium sp. | reverse complement strand
TAGGAGTCCTGTATTACAAAAACTGAATTCAGTTTTCACCATATAGGAGTCCTGTATTACAAAAACTGAATTCAGTTTTCACCATATAGGAGTCCTGTATAACAAAAACTGAATTCAGTTTTCACCATATAGAAGTCCTGTATTACAAAAACTGAATTCAGTTATCACCAAATAGGAGTACTGTATAACAAAAACTGAATTCAGATTTTAACAGATAGGAGTCCTGTATGACAAAAACTGAATTCAGTTAAGTATTTAATGTTACAATTCACGCCTAAAAATCGCCAAGATAACTCTTAATCATTCTAAATAACGTTGTGTATTTTGCAGTATTCAAATGATTTAGCAAATAAAATGAATAAAAATTCGCCAAAATGACTAAAAACTTGCTCGAAAGTATTTGTATGTATATGACGACCGGTCGGATTTTAATCGATCGTCTTTCATGTTTTTATTTTCTTCTCAGATGAAATTTTTTAAAATTCGAATTATGACAGCTATTCGTAAAATGGCAAAAATTAAACAGACTTTAATTTCGGCATGCAGGGTTATTAATGTTCTCTTTCGCACCTGTCGGCGCTTTGTCGATGCTTGTCCGTTCACATAGTGCGATGCACCATGCTACTATCTTCAATCCCTATCGGGATTATCCTGCACAAAACTTCAAATCAACTTCAAATCATACAAAACATGCAAGCCTGAAATAATCCCGAATGGCAATCCGAAACGCTGCCGTAGAGACGCATTGAATGCGTCTCACTACAACCCAAGAAAACTACATAACCGGGAACGGCAATCACGTCTAATATTGTTCCATTCCAGTCGCAGTGCGACGACATCTTATTAGCCCAATTCATTGTGGGGATACAATGCGAAACTAATCAAAGTGCCGTAGGTAAGACACCTGAAATGCGTATAATAGATATAATCTATAGCACTGAATTTAAATCATGTATCGTTATACTAAAGCTTGCACCGATTTGTACCACAGATTGAAATCTGTGGCTAATGAGGTTCCGCCGCGAATGTGGCGGAGAGCGTGCGTCTCAAAACATGTCTGAAAAACAGTTTTTTTAGTCGTTTGAATCAGCACATTTCATGCTTTCCTAACTTCTGAGGTGAGTCAAAGGAGTAGTATATTTGCGTTCCTAAGTAGTTAGGAACGCATATGTTGTTCTTGTGCGCTGACGTTCCTAAATCTTTATATTTGAGAATTTGCAAATAGGTGGAAACAAAAAAAGCACATCTTTCGATGTGCTTCTGCAATGGGGTGGAAGACCGGGCTCGAACCGGCGACCTTCGGAACCACAATCCGACGCTCTAACCTACTGAGCTACAACCACCATTTCTGTAATTGCGTTGCAAAGATATATCTTAGTTTTGAATTACACAATAGTTTTGAAAAAAAAAGCAATTTTTTCATCGTCATTTTTAAAGATTTATTTTTAGTCCTGATAATTTGTGCCAACAGAGCTTAAATTTAATTTCTATTGACTATATTCGTGCCAATATAGATGATTTTTTATTGATGAAATTAAATTTTAATTAGAAATGATATGAAAAAGGCAATTTTAATTTCCCTTGCATTCTTGGCAGCAAATGTGGTTTTTGCACAAAGGGACACGATTACTGTTTCAAACGGCGATCGAATGATTGGAGATTTAAAATCGTTATCGAGAAAAGTGATGGTGTTTGATACAGATTATGCCGACTCAGAATTTAAAGTAGATTGGGATGAAGTAACTAATATTTCAACTGTTACACAGGTTATTGTGCACACAACGAGCAATGAACGATATGTGGGAAGCTTGTCGTATAGTCCAACAGCAAAGCAAGCGATCGTGTTTACCAGTGATGGTTTGAAGTTTGTTGAAATTAGTGACATTGTGGCAATTGAAACTTTCGATAATAAGTTTTTTGAGCGAGTGAGTCTGTCGATTGCAGCGGGCTATTCGTTTGCAAAGGCGAATTCGGTGCAGCAATTTTCTTCTTCAGCTGCGGCTAAATATACGGGAGATAAGTGGAGATTTTCCATGTCATATAATGGCTTAGTGGCTTCGCAAGATGAGGTGGAAACTTCTCGACGAAATGCAGGGAATATTAAAACCAATCGAAATGTTGGTGCAAAAGCTTATGCATTTGTGGGAGTTGACCTTTTGGAAAGCACAGAGCAAAATTTGAATCTTCGGGCTACAACTTCTTTAGGATTGGGTATCTATTTTATTCGCAAAAATGGCTTGTTGCTGCAAGGGGGGCTAGGTATGGCATACACTGGTGAAAAATATGGTGCTCCCGATTATAATAAAGCAAATAACATGGAGGGTTTGCTAGCTGTGAATTTTGATGCTTATGATATGGGCGATTTTTCAATATCGGCTGGAACAACCATGTATCCATCGTTTACAACTAGTGGTCGTGTGCGTTTAAATTCTGATCTTTCAATGAAATGGGATTTACCTCTTGATTTTTATTTTAAAGCTAGTTTTGTGCATGATTTCGATTCAAAACCGCAAACATCGGGCGTTGATAAAGGCGATTATGTTTTTCAAACGAGCATTGGGTGGGATTGGAATTAAGCTGATGAATTGAGTTTTCTGGCAGGAATAAATTATTGTCGGTGATGAAAATTGAAAAAGGAGGGCAACCACGAAATGTTGTCCTCCTTTTTTTGTAATGGCTAGCTTCTAATTCGATCTTCGAATGCTGATAATGCTGCTTTTGCACCTTCGCCCATGGCAATAATAATTTGCTTGTAGGGTACTTCCGAAACATCGCCAGCGGCATAAATTCCAGGAACTTTGGTTCGACAATGTGCATCAATTAAAATCTCGCCCATGCGATTGGTTTCAAGAACTTGAGCAAAAACATCGCTATTAGCTTTCAATCCGATTTGCACAAACACACCGTCTAATTCAAGTGTTTCTTCTTGGTTAGTGCTTCGGTTTTTGTGCTTCAAGGCGGTTACTTTACTGCCATTACCCAAGATTTCTGTGGTAGCGGTGTTTGTCATGATTTTTACATTTGAAAATTCACTAAGCTTCTTTTGTAGAACTTGGTCGCCTTTCAAACTGTCCATAAATTCAATAACCGTTACTTCTGTGGCAATTGAAGCCAAGTCGATAGCAGCTTCAAGTCCAGAGTTTCCTCCGCCCACAACCGCTACTTTTTTTCCTTTATAGAAAGGTCCGTCGCAGTGTGTGCAAAAGGCCACGCCCGAACCAATGTAATTGTTTTCGCCAGGCACATTGAGTTTTCTCCAGCTAGCACCTGTAGCAATTATGAGGGCTGGAGTACTGATGGTTTCACCTAAGTTGCTAGTTAAAATTTTGGTGTTATTTTCAAGTTGAAAACTTTCTATTCGGCGGTTTTCAAAAATATCAATCGGATAATCTGATAAATGTAATTTTAAGTTGGCGGCAAGCTGAGCTCCAGTAGTTTTTGGAACCGATATGAGGTTTTCAATATCAACGGTTTCTGTGACTTGTCCACCAATTTTTTCGGCAATGATTGCTGTTTTTAATCCTTTTCGTGCCGAATAAATAGCCGCTGAACTTCCAGCAGGACCACCGCCCACCACAACCACATCGTAATGTTTGGTTTCGCTTTCGCTTAAATTGAAGCTGGTTCCGCTTGCTTTTTCTAATTTTTCGAGCAATTCACCTAATGAGGAACGCCCCACATGAAGCACCTTGTCATTGGCATATATTGTTGGTACAGCTTGAATGTTTAAAGCTTCAACTTCAGCTTGATTGATACTTCCATCAATGATGCAATGTTTAATGTTTGAATTAAAGATTGCCATGATGTTGAGAGCTTGAACCACTTCGGGGCAATTTGTACAAGTGAGCGAAATGTAGCTATTGATGTGAATGGGTGTTTTTATGTTTTGAATGCGTTGAATAGTCAATGCATCGGGAATATTCTTGCCTATGCCATCGAAGTTTAAAATAGCAAGTAGTAGCGATGTAAACTCGTGCCCATTAGGAATTGCACGAAATGTGATGGGAGCAATTTCACCGTCTTTTTCAATTTGGAACGAAAGTCCAGAGCCTGCTATTTCTTTTAAGCCGATTTTATCGGAACAGGCTGCAACTTCATCGAGGAACTCGATTAAATGATTGCGTTGGGGGTGATTAGTTTCCGCAGTAATGAGAAGGGTGAATTTGCTTTTCAAGTTTTGGAATAAGCTTTTTACTTGTTGAGTGAGTTGTTCGTTGAGTATCATGTTGATTGTAATTGAAGGTGAATGATTGTAATTCAGAGAAATGGGAAAGGGGAAGGGCGAATGCCTTCCCCTTTCGGATAGTGTGATTGTTGTATTATTTGTTTGTGGGGGTGCTTATAAAATGCCTACAAGGTCAATGCTAGGCTCAAGAGTTGCCTGTCCTTCTTGCCATTTTGCAGGGCAAACTTCAGCAGGATGAGAGGCTACAAATTGAAGGGCTTTAATTTTACGAAGCAATTCAGAAGCATCTCTTCCCACATTGCCTGCCACCACTTCATAGGCCACGATTTCCCCAGCAGGATTTACCACAAAAGTTCCACGTTCAGCCAAACCAACTTCTTCAATCATTACATCAAATCCGCGCGAAAGAACACCTGTAGGATCGGCTAACATCGGATATTCAATTTTCTTGATACGAGCAGAAGCCTCTTTCCATGCTTTATGCACGAAGTGAGTGTCGGTTGATACAGAATATACTTCTACACCGATTTTTTTGAATTCAGCATAATTGTCGGCTAAATCTTCTAGCTCGGTAGGGCAAACGAATGTGAAATCGGCTGGATAGAAAAAGAATACCGACCATTTTCCTAAAACATCGTTTTTCGATACGGCTTTAAATTCATTGTTTGCGAATGATTGTACGTTAAAATCTACAATTTGTTTTCCAATTTGTGACATGATATTATTTTTTTAATGTTTATATCTTAATTATCGAAAGCAAAGATAAAGCATCTAATTATGTCAATCAAACTGATTTTTTCTATCTACTTTAGATGAAATCTATTATGTAGTAAAAACCAATAGAATTTATCTTAAAACACAATGCATGAAGAAAAGCTATTCTTAGCGTTATAAGCCCGTGTGTAGTGAAGGTTTATCTGAAACGCAGCTTGAAATTTATTTCTTTTTCGAAGAAAGTATAGAAATAATATATAAAATGATAATAGCACCAACCATGCCAGTGATTACCGATGATATCCAGTTGTTGCCTATCGAAAGGTCGAGAAAAGAAAATAGTTTATTTCCCACCGCGCCACCAATGATTCCCAAGATGATGTTAATTAATAAGCCAAATCCGCCACCGTTCATGACTTTACCTGCCAACCATCCGGCAATTGCCCCAGTAATTAGTGATCCAATAATTTCCATAAATGAATTTTTTTAGTGATGATAATTAATAATTAGACTACAAAAATCGATATTTTTCTTGAAAGAACAATTTTTGTGTTAAAGATAGAGCTTGAAACATGAAAAATTGGAGCTAAAATTACACGAAAATTAATATTTACACACTTTTATATCAATAATTCATAATCATGATTTATACCTAGATAGAAAGTATATCTTTGTCCCTTCATTTGAAAAACATAAAATGCAAAACATTCGTAACATTGCAATTATTGCACACGTTGACCACGGAAAAACGACATTGGTCGATAAAATTATTTATCACTGCAACTTGGTAAAGGAGCATGAAAAACATGAGGATTTGTTGCTAGATAATAACGACCTTGAGCGTGAACGAGGAATCACGATTTTAGCAAAGAACGTATCGGTTAATTATAAAGGAACAAAAATTAATATCATTGATACTCCAGGTCACAGCGACTTCGGAGGAGAAGTTGAGCGAGTTTTGAATATGGCAGATGGCGTGCTTTTGCTTGCAGATGCATTTGAAGGAACAATGCCTCAAACTCGTTTCGTACTTTCAAAAGCCCTTGCTTTGGGTTTGAAACCAATTGTAGTGATTAACAAGGTTGATAAGCCAAACTGTCGTCCTGAAGAAGTGCATGAGCAAGTTTTCGATTTGATGTTTAGCCTCGATGCTACTGAAGAGCAGTTGGAGTTTACCACTATTTATGGCTCAGCAAAAGAAGGCTGGATGACTAACGATTTGAGCAAAAAAACCGAAGATATTTCGCCTTTGCTTGATTGTATTCTTGAAAATATTCCTGCTCCTGTTGAAAATAATGGAACTCCGCAGATGTTGATTACATCTTTAGATTACTCATCATATGTTGGACGTATTGCTATTGGTAGAATTCATCGAGGTGAATTGCGCGAAAACATGCAGGTGGCACTTGCCAAACGCGATGGCTCAATTGTGCGTTCTAAAATTAAAGAGGTTCACACGTTCTCAGGCTTGGGACGTCAGAAAATAGAATCAATGCAAAATGGTGATATTTGTGCTTTGGTTGGCATTGAAGGATTTGATATTGGTGATACTATTTGCGATATTACTAATCCTGAACCACTCGACCCAATTGCAGTTGATGAACCAACAATGAGCATGGTGTTTACAATTAATGATTCTCCTTTCTTTGGACAAGAAGGAAAATTTGTTACTTCACGCCACATTAAAGAACGTTTGGATAAAGAGTTAGAGAAAAACTTGGCTCTTCGTGTTGAGCAAGGTGAAACAGCTGATTCATTTACTGTTTACGGGCGAGGTATTCTTCATCTTTCTGTTTTGATTGAAACAATGCGCCGAGAAGGTTATGAATTGCAAGTGGGACAACCTAAAGTTTTATTTAAAGAAATTGGAGGTGTAAAGTGTGAGCCTATCGAAGAGTTACACGTTGATGTGCCTGATGAGTTTTCGGGTAAAGTGGTTGAGCTTGTATCGGTGAGAAGAGGTGAAATGCAAAATATGGTGAGAAAAGGCGATCGCATTCACTTAGATTTCCACATCCCATCGCGTGGTATTATCGGATTGCGTACAAATATGCTTACAGGAACTGCTGGTGAAGCGGTGATGACTCACCGATTTATTGAGTATCAACCTATGAAAGGTGAAATTGATGGACGTCAGAATGGTTCGCTAATTGTGAAAGAGCCAGGTGAAACATTTGCCTATGCGTTGAATAAATTGCAAGATCGTGGTCGTTTCTTTATTGCTCCAGGTGTTGAAGTTTATGAAGGAATGGTTATCGGTGAAAGTAACCGTGCTGGTGATATCGTGATTAATGCAACCGCATCGAAGAAATTAACTAACATGCGTGCATCGGGTTCTGATGATAAAGTGAAATTAGCTCCTCCAATTGTATTTAGTTTGGAAGAGGCGATGGAATATATCGGCGCTGATGAATACCTAGAGATTACTCCAAAATCACTACGTATGCGTAAGATCTACTTGAAAGAACATGAGCGTAAGCGTTCTGGTAAATAAATCGCAAGTTTAAATTGAGAAGGACTCCGAAAAGTGCAGAAATGTATTTTTTGGAGTTTTTTTCTTTAATAGGTAGAATAGGGGAGTGACAATCTATTAAACTTTTGTTTAGAACGAGACAGCAGAAAAAAAAGAGCCATCATCTGATGGCTCTTTTTTTATTTCTTTCTAAAGAAAATCTGGATTGGAACACCCGAGAAATTGAAGTGTTCACGAATTTGATTCTCAATGTATCGTTTGTACGGGTCTTTTAAATACTGTGGTAAGTTGGCAAATAAAGCAAATGATGGTGTGGGACTTGGCAACTGAGTAACATATTTAATTTTAATGAACTTACCTTTATTCGAAGGCGGTGGGTATTTTTCGATAGCATTTAAAATGACATCGTTTAAAGTGGATGTTTTTACACGTTGAGCACGGTTTTCATAAACTTGCACGGATGTTTCAAGAGCTTTGAAAATTCGTTGCTTAGTGAGAGCCGACATGAAAACGATTGGCACATCGGTGAAAGGTGCAATGCGATCATGGATGATAGCTGTAAATTCATTGGTGGTGTGATTGTCTTTTTCCATCAAATCCCACTTATTGACCAAAATAACCACACCTTTTCTATTTCTGATAGCTAAGTTAAAAATGCTCACATCTTGAGCTTCCACGCCACGAGTGGCATCAATGAGAAGCAAACAGATATCAGCCTCCTCAATGGCTCTAACCGAACGAAGAACGGAATAAAATTCAACATCCTCTTTAACTTTTGCTTTTTTGCGTAAACCGGCTGTATCTACCAAGTAAAAATCATGTCCAAATTTAGTGTAGCGTGAGTTGATTGTGTCGCGTGTTGTTCCAGCAATATCGGTCACAATACTACGTTCTTCGCCGAGTAGTGCATTGATGAATGAAGATTTCCCTGCATTAGGACGACCAACAACCGCAAATCGAGGAACGTTCTCTTCAATTATTTCTACAGGTTTGTCCTTTGGAAATGCAGCAACAATTGCATCTAGTAAATCGCCCGTTCCACTACCATTAATACTTGAAATACAGTAAAGTTCCTCGCCTAATCCAAGACCATAAAATTCATGAGAATCCATGATTCGCTGATTGTTATCGACTTTATTCACGGCTAAGAATACAGGTTTTTTGATTCTTCGCAAGGTGTTGGCTACAGCTTGATCAAGATCGGTAATGCCACTTTCCACATCAACAACAAATAAAATTACATCGGCTTCATCAATTGCCAAAGAAGCTTGTTTTCTAATTTCTTCTTCAAAGATATCATCTGAATTAACTACATAACCTCCTGTGTCGATAACAGAAAAATCTACACCATTCCACACCGATTTGCCATAGTTTCTGTCGCGAGTAACCCCCGCAGTTTCATTCACAATGGCTTGACGAGTTTCAACCAATCGGTTGAAGATAGTTGATTTGCCTACATTCGGGCGACCAACGATTGCTACAATATTGCTCATATGTCTTTATTTATATGCTCCAGGGCTTAGCCCTTTCTCTGAAAATTAATATTTTTCGTAGCCAAATTGGCTTAATGTACGGTCTTTATCTCTCCAATCTTTATTTACTTTCACAAAAATTTGCATGAAAGCTTTTTTCTGGAAAAACTCCTCGATATCTAAACGAGCCTCAGTGGCTACTCTCTTTAGAGCTTTGCCTTGATGTCCGATAATAATACCTTTTTGACTGTCGCGAGCTACATGAATCACCGCTCGCAAGTGAATTATGTTTTCTGCCTCTTTAAATTCTTCTACTTCTACTTCTACTGAGTAGGGCACTTCTTTATCGTAGTTTAAAAGAATCTTTTCTCGGATAATTTCTTGTACAAAGAAACGTTCATTTCGATCGGTCAATTCATCTTTGGGGAAGTAGGGGGGGCATTCAGGAAGAAGTTCTAAAATACGGTCGAAAATAGGTGCAATATTAAATTTTTCAGTTGCAGAAATTGCATATACATCGGCTGCTGGAAGCAAATTCTTCCAGTAGTCATAAAGATTCATAACCTCTTCTTGTGTAGATAGATCTATTTTGTTGATCAAGATAATAACAGGGGCATCTGATTTGCGAATCTTTTCTAAATATTCCTCATTCTTATCAGATTTCTCTATGGTGTCAGTTACATATAGCACCACATCAGCATCGATAAGGGCGGTGTTTACATAGCCCATCATCGATTCTTGCAGCTTGTAATTTGGCTTTAAAATTCCAGGAGTGTCGGAATAAACAATTTGAAAATCTTCACCATTCACAATTCCTTTAATGCGGTGACGAGTGGTCTGCATTTTTCGGGTGATGATTGATAAGCGTTCGCCAACTAGGGCGTTCATGATGGTTGATTTTCCCACATTGGGATTACCGATAATATTTACAAATCCTGATTTGTGCGCCATTGCCTAATAAGTTCTTTTTAAATTAGGGCAAAGATACGAATAAAAAGCATAGTAAAAAATGGTCGCATCATTCTCTTTGCTTTACTGGTGCGAATTGTAGTTAATTGATCAGGTGCACTGGCATCTATTATTTTTTTGAGAGAGAGTTTATCAAGCTTTTTTCTCATTTTGCCTTTCATGTCAGTTTGAGGCTGTCCGATTATTTGGTGGAGCTTGTTCCCTTTTTATTTTCTTAAACTGAACATGTAAAAAATGGCTCTATGCTGAATTTTGTAAGTAGGTGAATTGTTGAATTATCCTTGCTTGGTTAATTCTGCATGACAATCCACCAATGACCAAATGGTTGTTTCTTTGAAAAGCGCATCGCATTTGGCTTCAATTAAATGATAGAAAGTTCCCGCACTTGTTCGCCATGCTTCTTCGAAATGGTAGAGGGCTCAGAACTTGTGCGCAAAGTTTCTGCGAGATAATAAATGACTATTGCAAGACTGTTGCAACAGTCTTGCAACAGTCTTGCAAGCGTGTTGTAAGACTGGTGCAATCACTTCCTTCTCTAAGCTAGGAACAACTAAAGAGTCAAATTACTCTACCCACTATATTCGACATAGAACCAATAATTTCAAATTCGTTGGATATAAAAAAGCTTGTCTAAATTACTTAGACAAGCTTTTTGTAAATATAATTTGCTTATTACTTCAGTAAACGCTTTTGTAGCACCTGAATCATGTCGTGAGTCATTTTCTCTAAATCATATTTGGGTTTCCATCCCCACTCTGAACGAGCACAACTATCGTCAAGAGAATTTGGCCATGAGTTGGCTATTGCCTGTTTCAGCGGGTCGATTTCATAGCACATTTCAAAATTGGGATAATGCTTTTTAATTGCATTGAAGATCATTTCGGGATTGAAACTCATGGCGGTCACATTAAATGAGTTTCGATGAATTAAGCGAGATGGGTCAGCTTCCATAATATCAATCATGGCATTGAGCGCATCGGGCATATACATCATGTCCATAAATGTGTTTTCGCCAAGAGGGCAAATGAATTTTTCACCGCGCACGGCATGATAGAATATATCCACTGCATAATCGGTAGTTCCACCACCAGGAAGAGTGAGGTTAGAGATAATTCCAGGGAAACGCACCGAACGAGTATCAACACCCCATCGAGCATGATAATAATCGCTAAGCAATTCACCTACTACTTTTGTAATTCCATAGACTGTTGTAGGTCGTTGTACAGTATCTTGAGGGGTATTGTCTTTAGGAGTGCTTGGTCCAAATGCGCCAATAGAGCTCGGTGTAAACACAGCGCAATTAAATTCTCTAGCCACATCGAGGCAGTTCATTAAAGAATCCATGCCGACATCCCAACCTAATTTAGGATTTTTTTCTGCTGTAGCAGAAAGAATTGCAGCAAGGTTGTAGATTGTGTCGATTTGATATTTTTTTACTACATCGGCAATCTGTTCTTTTTTAGTTGCATCGATTTCCACAGTTGGTCCCCAGTCGAAGAAACCTTCAGGGAATGGGGGCTGGTAATATCCGCAAATGACATTACTTTCGCCATAAATAGAACGCAATTTGATGCTAAGTTCTGAGCCAATTTGCCCAGTGCTTCCAACGATAAGAATTTTCTTCATCGAAATTATTTTATTACACTTAATTCTTTTCCCACTTTAGTAAATGCAGCTACACATTTGTCGAGGTGTTCTCTTTCGTGAGCAGCAGATATTTGAACTCTGATTCGTGCCAGTCCTTTAGGCACAACTGGATAGTAGAATCCAGTAACATATATTCCTTCATCGAGGAGCTTTGAAGCCAAATCTTGCGATAGTTTTGCATCGTAAAGCATCACGGCACATATAGAAGATTGAGTTGGTTTGATGTCAAAACCAGCGGCTGTCATCTTCTGCACGAAATAATCGGTATTGGCATGTAGCTTATCTTGAAGTTCATTGGTACGTTCCATCATTTCAAACATTTTAATTCCGGCTGCAGCAATTGATGGAGGAATTGAGTTTGAAAATAAATAAGGACGAGATCGCTGACGAAGCATGTCAATGATTTCTTTTTTTCCGGTGGTGAATCCGCCGATAGCACCGCCAAAAGCTTTACCAAGAGTTCCTGTAATAATCTCTACTTTTCCACGTAGATTATATAACTCAGTAGCTCCTCGTCCAGTTTTTCCAACAACACCAGCAGAATGTGATTCGTCGATCATGATCATGGCATTGTATTTTTGAGCTAATTCATAGATTTTATCCATTGGCGCCACATTGCCATCCATTGAAAAAACCCCATCGGTAACAATGAGTCGGAATCGTTGAGCTTGTGAATCTTGTAATTGTTTTTCCAGATCGGTCATGTCGGCATTGGCATAGCGATAACGAACAGCCTTACATAAGCGCACCCCATCAATGATTGAAGCATGGTTTAAGGAATCTGAGATAATAGCATCTTCTTCTGTTAAAAGAGGTTCAAACACACCACCATTAGCATCAAAACAAGCTGCATAGAGAATAGCATCTTCCATGCCGAAGAATTTTGAGATGGCAGCTTCGAGTTCTTTATGTAGGTCTTGAGTTCCACAAATGAAACGAACTGACGACATGCCGAATCCGCGTTCGTCCATTGCTTTTTTTGAAGCTTCAATCAGTTCTTTGTTGTCGGAAAGTCCTAAGTAATTATTGGCGCAAAAGTTGAGTACTTCTTTTCCAGAGCTAACGCTTATTGAAGCTCCTTGAGGAGAAGTGATAATGCGCTCGTTTTTATACAAGCCTGCCGATTCGATATTCGACAATTCATTTTGAAGGTGTTTTTGAAATGAAGAAAAGCTACTCATAATATTAACGTTTTGGTTGATTTTTGAAGCAATATTTCACTTATGGGGAGATATTGATTGATAATTTACAGTTTTAAAATGACTTTAAAAGCAATATGAAAGAAGATATTGTTTAAATTCATTGAAAAACGTCGGAAAGTTATTGAAAATTATGGTTTAACGAGAAGAATTTTGAAAAAATCTTTAATTTCAGAATTGTTTTTTTTAAATTGGAGTAATTCTTGTTTTATTAACCTGAGGTGAAATCTTATAAGAAACTCAGGTTAATAGAACGATTGAAAATTTCGGTTTAAGAATTGAGTTTGTTGAGTAGCATGAGTAAGACTGTTTGTGCAGAAAAAAGACGATTTCCAGCTTCTTCAATCACGATGGAATTTGGACCATCAATCACCGAGTCGTTCACAATCATGTTTCTACGCACTGGGAGGCAGTGCATGAATTTCGCATTGTTTGTTACAGCCATTTGTCGTTCAGAAACAGTCCAACTCATATCTTTGCATAGAATTTTTCCGTAATCATTAAATGCTGCCCAGTTTTTAGCATAGATAAAATCGGCATTCTCAAAAGCTTTCATTTGATCATATTCAACACGTGCCTTTCCCACAAATTCTGGCGCAAGCTCATATCCTTGAGGGTGAGTAATTACAAAATCATAGTCGGTAGCGTTCATCCATTCGGCAAAGGAGTTTGGCACAGCTTGTGGCAAAGCGCGAGGATGTGGAGCCCATGTAAGTACAACTTTTGGTCGAGCAGTCTTTTTGTGTTCTTCGATGGTTATTAAATCGGCAAACGACTGAAGAGGATGACGAGTTGCTGATTCTAGGCTTACAACGGGTACTCCTGCATAGTCAATAAATTGTTGTAGAATTTGCTCTTCATAATCGGATTTGCGGTTTTCAAATTTAGCAAATGAGCGTACGCCAATAATGTCGCAATATTTGCCAATAACGGGCACAGCTTCGCGAATGTGCTCGGGTTTATCGGAGTCCATAACTACTCCTAGTTCAGTTTCAAGTTTCCAACCACCTTCGTTAATGTCGAAAACAATTACATTCATTCCTAAGTTTAGTGCTGCTTTTTGAGTGCTAAGTCGTGTGCGAAGGCTAGAATTAAAAAACACAAGCAGGAGAGTCTTATTTTTTCCAAGCTCACTATATTTATGTGGAGTTTTTTTAAGTTCGAATGCCAATTTTAAAGCTTCGTCAAGATTGCAAATGTCGTTGACTGATGTGAAATGTTTCATATCTGATATTGTTAGCTGATTATAATTTTACCTGTTTTTTTTGGGGGGTGCTATTTAGAAGGCTCGATTTTATTCCTCATCTGATTTTGTCCGGTTGCAGGAGACTACTGTAGTAATTTTTCGGCAGATAACAATCTGATGGTTTTCGATGCCAGAGCGCCGTTTAATGTTTAATAATTGATCTTCATGAGCAAGCGGTTTAGTTTGGTTGAATGCTTGAGCAGCCTCAAATGATAATGATTAGACGAAAGTAATAAATTTTAATTGAAACTAGGAATGTTAAGTTGATTTTTTTGCTGATGTAGGCGTGCTTATGTTTGAAATTTAAAGAAGAAATCAATAATTGAATTGTTTATATCTTAACATTGCAACGGAAAGAAATAACATGGATTTGTAACAAATTTTGCATTCTTAACACAATGAATTTAATAGATTACAGAAAAATTGTCAATTTTGTACCATCAATAAGAATATAGATATATGACTACATTAGAACAAGTGAGAGAATTGCAATCGAGGATGGAGAAATCGATAATCGGTCAAAATCGTTTAGTGGAACGCATACTTCTTGTGCTTTTAGCCAATGGCAATGTTTTGCTAGAAGGTTTGCCAGGATTAGCCAAAACACGAGCAGTTCGCTCGTTGGCTGAAGAGCTAGATGCTGAGCTAAGTAGGATTCAATTCACGCCCGATTTATTGCCTTCTGATGTTACTGGGTCTGAAATATACCAGCCAGATCATCAACAGAAATTCAGTTTTCAAAAAGGTCCGATTTTTAGTAATTTGGTTTTGGCCGATGAAATAAACAGGGCTCCAGCTAAAGTTCAATCAGCTTTGCTTGAGGCTATGGAAGAAAAACAAGTTTCAGTGGCAGGTAAAACTTATGCCATGAGCCCTCTATTTATGGTGCTTGCAACTCAAAATCCAGTGGAGCAAGAAGGAACATATCCGCTTCCAGAGGCACAACTTGATCGGTTTTTAATGAAAATCCTTGTTGCCTACCCTTCAATTCAAGATGAAAAAGAGGTGCTACGCTTGGTAAGAAAAGAACGCATGCAAGGGGCTGTGAAAAAAAATGATACTATTCCACAAGAAGTAATTTTTCAAGCAAGAAAAGAAATTGATCTGGTTGAAGTGAGTGATGCCGTTGAGCAATATATTGTTGATTTGATAGATGCAACTCGTTTTCCTCAAAAATACGACAATGAGCTCGCTGCTTTGATTGATTTTGGGGCAAGCCCTCGAGGAACGCTAGCTATTGATAATTGTGCTCGTGCTAAGGCATGGCTTAGTGGTCGGAAATTTGTTTCGCCCGATGATGTGAGAGCTGTAATTCACGATGTGTTACGCCATAGAATAATTTTAAGCTATGAGGCAAATGCAACAGGTGTAACTGTAGAATCGGTGATCGATAAAATTCTAGAACTAATAGCTACCGCATAACAATGAGTGTAATTCCGAACTTAAACGATTTGCTAATACTAGAACGGCTAGTTGCATCAAAAGCAATCGGGATGCAACCCAATCGACCCGTAAACTCAATCCTACTCGGAAAGCATCGCTCCAAAATGAGAGGAAGAGGATTGGATTTCGAAGAAGCAAGGAAATATGTAACTGGCGATGATATTCGTAATATTGATTGGAGAGTTACAGCTAAAACGGGAACTACGCACACGAAGATTTTTACGGAAGAGAAAGAAAAACCATGTTTTGTAATTACCGATTTAACTCAAAGCATGTTTTTTGGATCGCAGGTATATACAAAGTCTTTTCTTGCATGTCAATTTGCAGCCGTGATAGCTTTTGAAATTCTGCACAATCAAGATCGTTTTGGTGGATTGATATTTGGAAACAAAGGTGAACATTTTTTTACTCCTCAGCGCAATAGAAATGTGTTGTTGCAATATTTTAATGAGTTAATTAAACGGGCAAACTTATTGCTCGAAGAACCACACAAAATAGGAAGCGATTCAAATCTTCTTTCAAAAGCTTTGGAAAAGGCAAACGCATTGGTGAAACACGATTACATGTTGGTGGTGATTAGTGATTTTAATAAAATAACCGAAAAATGCAAATCGCAATTAATCAAACTAGCGCAACACAACGATGTGGTATTAGTGAAAATTAATGATGCTTTAGAAGTACAGATGCCCACTCAGAAAATGGTGTTAAGCGATGGAGATGTACAACTTCTGTGGCAACATCAGAAAAAAAATGCAAAAGAAAACTATGATTTGAACATGGCTGATTACAATCAAAATTTCATGAAGGAAATGCAAATCTATGGAATTCCACTCCTACAGCTTAATACATACCAATCTCTCGAAGAACAACTAAAAAAAAGCAACCATAGGGATAAATAATTATGGAAATTATAGAACCTCAAGCAATCGATTATTCCTTCCAAACTCTCGGATGGAAAATAATATTAGGCATTATAGTAATAATAATTGTCATACTTATGTTTCTTGCTTGGAAAAACTGGAAAAAAAATAAATATCGACGGGTCGGAGTGTTGATGGTTCATCAATGTTCATCTGTCAACCAAATAAACACCTTATTAAAGAAAACAGCCTTGATGATTTGGAATAGAAATCAAGTCGCATCTTTAAGTGGAGAAAAATGGCTGTGTTTTTTAAATAAAACAATGAAAAACAGTTTCCAACACACCGACTTATTTGTAAAAATGGAAGAAGATTGCTATTATCCTTCAAATGAACAATCAACGATTGATAATTGGAAGGAGTTTGCAGCACTATGGTTTAAAAAACACAGAAAATTAAATGTTTGAATTAGCATATATAGAAGTTTATTTCTTACTCCCCTTGCCTTTGCTTTTATTTTGGATTCTGCCTCCCCAAAAGCAACGCATGGAAGCGCTCCGATTTCCAACTTTCGAACAAGCTGAACATGCAAGCGGCGTGCAAGCAACCAAGAAAGCTTGGATTTCTAAGCGAAATGTAGCGCAGTGGATAATGTTATATTTAATTTGGATATGTGTCCTTACTGCTCTTGCCTCGCCACAATTAATTGGTGAACCTCAGAAAAAAATTAAAACAGCCCGAAACTTTGTCATTGCTGCCGACATTTCTTTTAGCATGGCGAGTAAAGATTGGACAAATAACAATGAACCTCAAACTCGATGGGAGGGGGTGAAATATGTGCTTAAAGAATTTATTACTCAACGACAAAGCGACCGATTAGGATTGGTCTTTTTCGGAACAAATGCCTATTTGCAGGTGCCATTAACATCCGATGTTAATGTGGTAGATTACATGCTCGATCAAACTGATGTGGGAATGGCTGGGCAAATGACTAGCATTGGAAAAGCTATCGGATATGGCATGAAGATTTTTCAAGGGGATACTATTCAGCAAAAGATTATGCTGCTCATTACCGATGGGCAAGATGACGGACGTGGCATGCTTCCTTTAGATGCCGCTAAGGCTGCCGCTAATGATAGTATTAAAATATATACAATTGGGATTGGTGAGCCAACGGGTGCCAACGATGGTCTCGATGAGCAAACATTGCAACAGATTGCTCAAACAACGGGTGGAGCTTATTTCTTAGCACAAGATCCAGAACAGCTTAAAATGGCCTACCGAACGCTCAATGAACTTGAACCCGTGGAATTTGAAGCCGATGATAATGTGCCAACTACTTTATTATATATGTATCCTCTTGGAGTAGCTATTGTTTTATCCTTGCTCATGACTTTCATGCAGGTGCTGATAAAACTCTTCAATAATTCAAAGATTTGAAAATAATGAAAAAAATAATCAGCGACATTCTTGCTTTCAATTGGCATGATTTCCACTTCCTTCGTCCCGATTGGCTCTGGTTTTTTGCCCCCGCAGCTCTAGTTTTAATTCTTCTTCTGATTAATACAAATCAAAAAAATAAATGGAAGAAAATAATTGCTCCAGCTCTCCGACCATACATGTTCACGAAAGAGAAAAAAGCTTCTATTAGCTTCCCGCTAATCATGTTTGCACTTCTCATGTGCATTGGAATTGTTGCTCTTGCAGGGCCTTCTTGGAAAATGAAAGTAGAAGCTGAAAAACAAAATGAAGCACAACTCGTTATTGCTATCGATGCTTCTCTTTCAATGATGGCCGAAGATGTCCAACCCAATCGATTAGAAAGAGCAAAATTTAAAATAAAAGATTTAATCAACGAAAATCCTAGAGCCAAGATAAGCTTATATGCTTATTCAGGCTTGTCTTTCATGGTTGTGCCTGCTTGCGATGATTATAGTTTGATAACGCTACACCTCGATGCAATTAAGCCTGCTACAATGCCAATTCAAGGAAGCAATTTGCCCGCAATGATTGCTCAGGTTGATTCCACCTTGAAAAATTTTAAAGCGCCTAGCACCTTGCTCATCATGACCGATGTGTTGTCGGAAAATGACAAACAAGCAATAATTCAATTTGCCGATAGCTCCATTCATCGCGTTGAAATTTGTGCGCTCGCTTCAATTGGGGGAGCTCAAATTCCTATAAATAAACAAAAAAAACCAGCTCTCGATGCTCAGGGAAATATCGTAATATCAAAGCTAAACCAACAAGTGCTGTTGCAATTATCGGCTCACCCAAAAATAACCGTCAATACTCCAACAATCGATAAATCCGACATGCAGATTCTCGCTAAAAGAATTCGTGAAAATCTTTACTTCTCCGATAGTGAGAAAATGAATGACGATGATTGGGAAGACATGGGCTACTTATTTGTAATTATAATTACCCTGATCATGCCGTTCTGGTTTAGAAAAGGATGGATGATTCAATACGTATTTATCGGTGTTATTTGCTCCTCTTGCCATTCCGATGATTGGAAAAACATGTGGCAAACATCCGATTATCAAGCGCAAAAATTCTACGAAAATAAAGAATATGCCAAAGCAGCCGAAATGTTCACAAAACCCATTAATAAAGGAGCAGCCTATTTCAAAGATGGAAATTATGATGCCGCAGCCCAAGCATTCGAACAAGATTCTTCAAGTAGTTCATTCTTTAACTTGAGCTTGTGTCTGCTTAATATCGGGGAATACAACAATGCGCTCCATGCAATTGAAATAGCACTGCAAAAAGAACCCGAAAATCAATTGTTTACACAATTATTCAAACAAATTGAAGAGCAAAAAATAAAGGCAGATTCCATAATTGCATGCGGCGATAGTGTGTTAATTATTAACGAAAATGAAAACGAAAAGGAAGCTTTCCAAGCCGAAAAAGCAAAAAACAATGATGAGGAGCTGAGTGCCGATACGGAAGTTGACAAACTTCCCGAAGATGGTAAAAGAATTACCGATGAAGCGAAATCAAACAACGAAATGGCTCAAGAACTTGAAGAGGTGCCCGATGATTTTAAACTGGGAAAAGAAAAACTCCCTGCAAATATACTGATGCAAGGAATATCGGAAGACCCGCAAGAGTTTCTAACCCGACGATTTAAATACCAACTCAAAAAAATGAATGGGAATCAAGAAAATCATTCGCAAGAAGAATATTGGTAAAAATAAAAAAAATGAACAAAAAAATAAATTCATCAATCATAGTTTGTTTAACGATAGCCTTATTAGTGCTTTTTAGCAACGAATCAAATGCTCAGTCTTGCTTCGCTCAAGTGAGCATTTATCCCCGTACTGGTGTTGTTAGACAGCCTTTTAAAATAACTATTGCCGTACACACTTCAACATGGTTCACTGCACCCCTGCAATTTAAAAACTTCCAAGTCGATAAGGCGTTCATCATGCCTTATACTCAAACCACGCCTAGTACAAGCTACATTAACAAGAAAAAATATGCCACACTCACTTTCTATTATCTCGTCTATCCATTTGAAGAAGGTGAAATAACAATCCCTTCTCTGCAAATCATCGCAACAACGCCCAACGATGGTGACTACAAAGGAATCCCAAAAGAAATTCAAACCAAAGAACAAAAAATTCAAGCGTTGAAAGTGCCAAATGCCAATGGGGAAGAGGTGTGGAATGTGGCTACCAATATGACAATTAGTGAAAAATGGGATAAAGACCTCGACAAAATAAAAGTTGGCGATGTACTTAATAGATCTCTGCTGCAATATGCCGCCGGAACACTTCCAAACTTCATTAAGCCAATAAGCTTAGCCCAAATCAATAACGTGAGCAGTTACCCATCGGAACCTCAATTCAAAGAACGGCGAACTCAATTTTCCATAAATGGCGAACTATCTCAGCAGGTAGCCTATCTTTTTGAAAAAGAAGGAACGGTGAACATTCCTGAACAAAAAATTTACTGGTATAATCCTGAAACCAAGAAAACGCATCAACGTATTCTTCCTGCGCAAGAAATTCATGTGAATGAAAATCCAAATTTGGAAATGATTAACAGCCTTAAAGACTCGCTCGATGCACTCAATGCGCAATCAAATCAGCCAATTGAATCGAAAAGAACATGGCCGTGGAAGCAAATAACAATGCTCATAATTGCAGCCACCTCAATACTATATTATATAGCAAAATTTTTTCGAGTGTTTTATCGCAAAATTCAAACCAAACGAAAAAACTACCTTAAAAGCACTCTTCGCAAACGCCGAAATTTAAATCATGCACTTCGAACACGTAATCGGAAAGAATCAATAAAGGCTCTCTACACATGGTTCGATGCACTTCGAGCTGAAAAAAACATTCAAGAAGCCGATATTTTCCCTCTTTTGTCGAATCAAGAACAGCACCACTTGGCGGAAATGATGCACCAAACAAGCTCGAAAATAAGCTCAAAAGAAGCAAACTTAATAACTCAAATTGTTAAAAAAATCAGCATTGATAAAATGAAAGAGCAAGAAATGCAAAACAGACTTAATCTCTAAAAACAAAGAATATTTGAACATTGCTTTGATTAAAATAAGAAAGCACTATCTTTGGAATGTCTTTCTTGAAATTAAAGCATAATGTCCCATAATAAACAGCTTTCCCACGAAAAACATTGAAATTAAATCTTAGAAAAGCAATCTACAACAAAAGAGAGTACAACAAATTAAACATGAAAAAAACAATTAAAGCAATATTATTAGCCACATTTGCCTTGCCAATCGCAGGAAATGCTCAAAGCACCACCGGTAGCGAATCCATTTCTACCGCTGTACCATTTCTAACCATTGCTCCCGATTCACGAGCAGCCGGAATTGGCGATGCGGGTGTAGCAACTTCTGCCGACTTCTTCTCTCAACATTGGAACGCCGCAAAATACGCATTTATAAATCAAAACTACGGAGTTGGAATATCATATTCTCCTTGGATGAAAAAACTAGTCGATGACATGAGCTTGTCTTATTTGTCGGGATTTTATAAACTCGATGAAAACCAAGCAATAAGTGCTTCGCTTCGATATCTCGCTTTAGGTTCATTTGTCATTCGCGATGAAAACAACCTCATTCATTCTGAACAAAATCCAAACGAATTTGCCTTTGATTTCGCTTACAGCCGAAAACTATCACAAACATGGTCGGGAGCTGTAACACTCAGATACATACGCTCAAATGTGGGCGGAACAAACATCAGCGACAACACTACAACTCCTGGAAATGCCTTTGCCGTCGATGTTGCTTTCCTTTTTCGAAGCACCACCGAACCTGAAAAAAATGCAATATCTGCCGGAATTGTCGCTTCTAACATCGGATCGCCAGTCTCATACGACGATGGAAACACTAAAGACTTCTTGCCCGCAAATTTGCGACTAGGAACCGCCTATCATTGGCAGCAAAGCACTGAACATAGCTTTAATTTCGCTCTCGATTTTAACAAACTCATGGTCCCATCAACAAACTATCGCTCAGCTGAAAATTGGGTCGTTACCAACGGAACTTCCAGCGACTACTCTGTCATGGGGAGCATTGTCCGTTCATTCTCCGACTCTTCGCTCAAAGAAGAAATGCAAGAAATCACAACTTCTCTTGGCGTAGAATATTGGTATGCCAATCAAATCGCAGTCAGAACTGGCTATTTCCGTGAAAATGAAAACAAAGGAGGACGTGAATACCTCACATTTGGTGCTGGCGCAAAGCACTATGGCATAAGCTTCGACCTGTCGTACCTCTACTCACTTGCTAGCAGTAGCCCCCTCGAAAACACCTTCCGTTTCTCATTAGGTTTCGACCTCGAACAGCTTTTCTAAATTAAAAATACTCTATTAAACAGCACATCAATTCGAGTGCTGTTTTTTTGTTGGTTTAAATTCTCCTTCGATTTTACACTTTTTTTGGGCGCGTGCCTCCCTGCCTCATCCCATCGCTAGGCACCAGGCTTTCCGTTCCAATCTTTTGCTTCGTTCCTCCGCAAAAGGATTTCCACTACAATCCTTCGCGCGGCTGCGCACCCTGAACACATTACGAATGAATATCGTGCAACGGTCTTAGATAGCAATATCACAACCCCAACAAAGGGGCATCGCCAACACGCCCATATCCACGCATTGCATGCGTCTCCGTGCGTGAATGGGTTCGGGGGGTGTTGTGTTGATTAAAATTCGGTGCGATACATTATATATAGGTACGTTTCATGATTTGCCGTTTTCCCGTGATGTTGTGAGACGCATGATATGCGTCACTTTTATTACAAAACTGAATTCAGTTTTAACCATCGGGCAGTCCTTTATTGTAAAAACTGAATTCAGTTTTTACCATATAGGAGTCCTATATTACAAAAACTGAATTCAGTTTTCACCATATAGGAGTCCTGTATTACAAAAACTGAATTCAGTTTTCACCATATAGGAGTCCTGTATTACAAAAACTGAATTCAGTTTTCACCATATAGAAGTCCTGTATTACAAAAACTGAATTCAGTTTTCACCATATAGGAGTCCTGTATAACAAAAACTGAATTCAGTTTTTACCATATAGGAGTCCTGTATAACAAAAACTGAATTCAGTTAAGTATTTAATGTTACAATTCATGCCTAAAAATCGCTAAGATAACTCTTAATCATTCTAAATAACGATGTCTATTTTGCAGTTTTTTAATGACATAGCAAATAAAATGATAAATATTTCGCCGAAAAGTGTAAAAACTTGCTCGAAAGTATATGTATGTATATGACGACCGGTCGGATTTTAATCGATCGTCTTTCATGTTTTAATTTTTCCTCAGATGAATTTTTTAAAATTTAGAATTATGACAGTTATTCGTAAAATGGCAAAAATTGCACAAGCTTTGATTTCGGCATGCAGGGTTCCATGTTCAAAATATCACATCATGCGATGTTGCAGGTATGGAATAATCCCGAATGGCAATCCAAAACGGCGGATAGCCGTTCCGTAGAGTCGCATTGCATGTGTCTCCGTGCGTGAATGTGGGCGTGTTGATTTAAAAATCGGAGCGATATATTATTATATATAAAGAATACCGTGCAACGGACTTAGATATATTATCACACAAATAGCATGTCATCAAACAGGCTGCACAAAAAAGGTACATATATAATAATACCCCCCAACGCCGTTTAAAAATTAGAAAAGGCGAACGACTTCGATAAGACATGACAAATATCAATTTTCTTCAAAAAAATCATCAAGAACCAGAATGATTATAAATATAAAGAAACCAATTAAATAGATAATGGTTGATGTGAGCAGAAGTCAAGCACACGAAAAAAAAGCAAGAAAAAACGCAAAAAAAGCATTCCATCTATTGCAAATTAAAAAATAAGGTTTACTTTTGCACTCGCTTTTGAGAAATAAAGCAACGTTCATTCACAAGTAAAGCAGATAATCGAGGGGGAAAGATTTTGGTTAAAAACGGCGAGAGCAAAAAAAATCAAAATTTTTTTCAAAAAGATTTGCAAGATTTAAATACTTGATTTATCTTTGCAGAACTTTTCGCTCTAAAAGTAGAGTTGAAGATTGGATGAAAGAAGTTCATTGAAAATATTGAAAAGGTAGAAGGTAAAATTTACGCGAAATTGTTAAGAGTTTAGATATAAACAGCAAGACAATTTTTATTTTTTTTAAACAACGAAGAGTTTGATCCTGGCTCAGGATGAACGCTAGCGGGAGGCCTAACACATGCAAGTCGAGCGGGATTCACTTTCGGGTGATGAGAGCGGCGCACGGGTGCGTAACGCGTATGCAACCTACCTCTAACAGGGGAATAGCCCGAAGAAATTCGGATTAATACCGCATAATATATAAGGGTGGCATCATTTTTATATTAAAACTCAGGTGGTTAGAGATGGGCATGCGTGACATTAGCTAGATGGTGAGGTAACGGCTCACCATGGCGACGATGTCTAGGGGTTCTGAGAGGATGATCCCCCACACTGGTACTGAGACACGGACCAGACTCCTACGGGAGGCAGCAGTGAGGAATATTGGTCAATGGGCGCAAGCCTGAACCAGCCATCCCGCGTGAAGGAAGAATGTCCTATGGATTGTAAACTTCTTTTGTATGCCAAGAACGGCGGATACGAGTATCCGATTGACGGTAGCATACGAATAAGCATCGGCTAACTCCGTGCCAGCAGCCGCGGTAATACGGAGGATGCAAGCGTTATCCGGATTCCTTGGGTTGAAAGGGTCCGTAGGTGTAATATTAAGTCTGTTGTGAAAGTTTGCGGCTCTACCGTATATTTGCGATTGATACTGGTATTCTTGAATTTAGATTCGGTTGGCGGAATTTGTAGTGTAGCTGTGATATGCTTAGATTATACAAAGAACTCCGATTGAGAAGGCAGATTAATAAGTTAGAATTGACTCTAATGTACGAAAGCGTGGGGTGCGAACCTGATTAGTTACCATGGTTGTGCAGGCC
>JBKEAC010000156.1:0-3967 GCA_047971925.1 Mangrovibacterium sp. | reverse complement strand
TGTTTGCATTAACCAGTCAAAATAAGTTCCACCAATATAGTGAAGCAACCGATATGAGCAAAAGCTTTGAAGCATAGTCGGGCCTGGATCGCAATGAATTTGGGAGCAATCCACTCCATGGCGAAGTCTTCATATTCATCAATAAACCTCGCAATAAGATTAAACTTCTCCAATGTCAGGGGACAGGATTTGTGCTTTATTACAAGCAGCTCGAGCGAGGAACTTTCGAGATTCCACGATATGATTCTTATAGTGGGTAGATTAATTTGACTCTTTAGTTGTTCCTAACTTAGAGAAGGATGTGATTGGAACACATTTTCAGCACTCTTTAAACGTGCTTGCAACAGACTTCTGTTTTTTAGCCGAAGCTTGGCGCACGACTGTGGGAGCATTCTATCATTTAATCGAAGCTTGGCGCACAAGAGTTGGAGTTTCTATCATTTAATCGAAGCTTTGCGCACGAGAGTTGGAGCTTTTATCATTTAATTGAAGCCACATGCAATGAGTCTTTCAATGAAACGCCTATTTGGTCATTGTTGGATTGTTATTCAGAATTAAGCGAGCATAATTCGACAATTCGCTACCCACTAACATATATCTTTCAGATTCTTTTTTGGACTGGTTTTCTTTTTGGTTGAACCTATCTATGCCTCCTTCATCAATCATGCGCTGCCAGTATTTCTCAGCAAAGAGGCGTTCTTCTTCGGTAAGCCCATCGCGATTTTCCTGAAAAAGAGAATGGTTCAATGTTGTTTGTAGCAGCAAGTAAATTGTTGAATTATGCATGCTTGGTTAATTCTGCATGGGAACTAAAAGGAGGGCGTTCTGTAGAAAGACGTATTGCACGTGGCTTCAATTCGACAGAAGGCTTCATGTCCTGTGTTGCAAGCACTTTCACCTCCAAACTCGAACAACAAAAGAGTTTTTTTTGCACATGTTCAACATAGAACCAAAAGGAGAGATGACTTGTGTGCCTTCCCTCCTTTGTTATTATCAAGCTTACAAACGTAAATTTAAATTTGAGCTGCAGAACGGTCAAATTCTGCAATTATCATTTCAATTGGTTCAGTTCCAACTGAAATTCGAAGTAAATCAATTGGCATATCAATTTCTTGTAACTGAGCTCTCCCCTTTTCATTATTAATCAAGTCATAATGTGCCAAATAAGTATAGGGCATTGCCAATGTAAACTCCGTGCCTAAACTCGGTCCCTTGGGTAAGTTTAGTTCATCATATAATTTTCTGAAGTTCTTCTTAAAAGTTACAGATACCAGAGCAACGTATTTTCCATTGAATTGATGACTATATACTTTTTCAATGTAATCGCAACTCTCAAAATGACGAACTAAAAGTTCAGCATTCTTACTTGTCTTCACCACTCGCTCCTCATATTTCTGAATTTTCAGCGCCATTCGCTTCGCATCGCCAATAAACACTGGTTCTACATATTGCAAGATAGAATCTTTCAAATGCATTGCTGATCCAGACTCATTGAAAATTATCGCGCCCATCAATACATCGGCATTGCCCGATGCAAATTTAGACAACGACTCAATAATGATATCAGCATAGGGTGTGAAATTACACAAAAATGGAGTTGCAATTGTTGTATCAATGATCAAAGGAATATTATAGCTCGTGCACAATTTTCTCAGCCTTGGTAAATCGACACATTTCAGCAAGGGATTTGTTGGCACTTCTGTTAAAAGTGCCGAAACTTCATTGCCATGTTCAGCCAAAAAAGCTTCGAGTTCATTGAGCATTGCAACATCAAGAAAAACTTTAAATTCATTACTATAGCTTTTCACAACACTCATGGAATCGGAATACAACCACCCTAATTGAACGAGAATATGTCTCCCATTTTTAGCCTGCTCCACTCGAATTCCTTCTGCAACAGCATACACAGCATTCATGCCCGAAGGAGCAATTGCGATTAGCTTTTCTGATTGAGCATAAGCTTTTGCTAGAGCTATCTTTACCTGATTTTCAGCGTCGTTTTGTAAATATAAATCTTCTTCAAAACATTCCGAAAGAATGCCGTTATTATACAAATAATCTTGAGCTGCTCTTGATGAGAGAATGCAACCTTTCTCCTGAATAATTTTAAGTAAGCAACTAAGTTCTTTAGATTCCACGCCAGCAACAGCAACACCAAAAGGTTCATTAAATTCTCCTTTTACTTCTATTTTTATTTCTGCAATCGCTCTGTTAGCGGCCTCTTGCGATGAAAAAATAACAACTTCATTATCATTGGCAATGCTATATTTTTGAGCAATAAACTCAGAAAGACGCCTAATATAGGGATGCCTAACAAATCGCGGATATGCGCTCGTAATGATTTTTGAAATCTCGGGTGTATGCTCTTCATAGTCAATTACATTTTGAATACTTGGCATACTCACAGAAATAGCATGTGGATTTTTAATTGGAATTGTTTCGCCACATTTTATTGGCTTAAATGTTTTATTATTCATTATAATCTATTCAATTGCTTGCTTAATATCGTCAATTAATTCCTCCACATTTTCTAGGCCAATAGAAAAACGCACAGTGCTATCACTTATTCCAATAGCAGCCAATTCTTCTTTAGAAAAGGATGCGTGCGATATTTTTGCTGGAATTTCAACACGAGAATCAGGACTACCAAACGAACATTTTTCTCCAAAAATTTTACTATTGGCAATAAATTTTTCTGCCAAATCAATTGTTTTGAATTTTGCACAAAAAACGCCTGGCATATACTTCATTTGTTTCTTTGCTAACTCATGCTGAGGATGATCTTCTAATGCTGGAAAATTCACGCTCTCAACATAGGGTTGCATCTTTAAAAACTGAGCTACTAACAAGGCGCTTTTCTCATGTTCTTGCATTCTAATTTTCAAAGTTGGTACTCCTAACGAAATCAAAAATACATCTAAGGGATTTTGACTTCTTCCATGTGCATTTGCATAATAATGAATCTGATTGCTCAGCTCTTCTGTTTTAGCAACAATTGCTCCTGCAACAACGCTTCCGTGTCCTGAAATATATTTAGTTGTTGAAAATAGTGAAAAATCGGCACCTAAATCTAGTGGTTTTTGCGAAATAAAGGTAGCAAGTGAATTGTCAACTGCAAACAAAGAATTATAACGATGAGCCAAATCTGCAACGAGCATTAAATCGATAATTTTTAATCCTGGATTTGTTGGGCTTTCACATAAAACTAAATCTATCTGATTATTTTGGAGCACACTCTCTAGCTGATTCAACTTCGTGAAATCAGCAAAATGAACAACAACATTATATTTATCTTGAAAAACTTTAAGCAAACGAAAGGTTCCACCATAACAATCAGCTTCAACTAAAACATGCGAATTTGCTTTTAATACGGTCTCAAACAACAGCGCTACGCTGGCTATTCCAGTGTGAGTGCACACGCATCCAGCCCCATTTTCGGCATGAGTAAATAAATTTTCTAAGACTTCCCGCGTTGGATTATCACTTCGAGTGTAATCGTAAATTTTATCTACCGATTGTTTCTTTAATTCGAAGGTAGCCGTATTGTAAATGGGGATATGCGATGCCGCAGTTTTATCTTCTACAGTTGCAAACGTAGCCACATGACTTAATGCTGTTTCTATATACTTATACATACTTCTGCTTTAATTATATTTTCTGACAAAAATAAACAATCTGAGTGAAAAAAAATAGAGTTCTCATTGAAATCATTGCATTAAACTATGATGATAGATTACATGCCTAATAGAAACAAAAAAAAATCCAGAAGGCTTTCACCCACTGGATTTTAAATTCATATCGGAATAATATTTAATTACGTCCATTCGAAATGATTATTTAGCATTTCTTTCAGCTACAATCTTCTGCGTATCGAGAGCAATCATTAGTTCCTCATCGGTTGGAACAACAAGAACATCTACTTTAGAGTTCTCAGTGCTAATAACTCCTTCGATGCCATAGGTTGCTT
>JBKEAC010000155.1:0-1573 GCA_047971925.1 Mangrovibacterium sp. | reverse complement strand
GGCATACTCACAGAAATAGCATGTGGATTTTTAATTGGAATTGTTTCGCCACATTTTATTGGCTTAAATGTTTTATTATTCATTATAATCTATTCAATTGCTTGCTTAATATCGTCAATTAATTCCTCCACATTTTCTAGGCCAATAGAAAAACGCACAGTGCTATCACTTATTCCAATAGCAGCCAATTCTTCTTTAGAAAAGGATGCGTGCGATATTTTTGCTGGAATTTCCACACGAGAATCAGGACTTCCAAACGAACATTTTTCTCCAAAAATTTTACTATTGGCAATAAATTTTTCTGCCAAATCAATTGTTTTAAATTTTGCACAAAAAACGCCTGGCATATACTTCATTTGTTTCTTTGCTAACTCATGCTGAGGATGATCTTCTAATGCTGGAAAATTCACGCTCTCAACATAGGGTTGCATCTTTAAAAACTGAGCTACTAACAAGGCGCTTTTCTCATGTTCTTGCATTCTAATTTTCAAAGTTGGTACCCCCAACGAAATCAAAAACACATCTAAGGGATTTTGACTTCTTCCATGTGCATTTGCATAATAATGAATCTGATTGCTCAGCTCTTCTGTTTTCGCAACAATAGCTCCTGCAACAACGCTTCCGTGTCCTGAAATATATTTAGTTGTTGAAAATAACGAAAAATCGGCACCTAAATCTAGTGGTTTTTGCGAAATAAAGGTAGCAAGTGAATTGTCAACTGCAAACAAAGAATTATAACGATGAGCCAAATCTGCAACGAGCATTAAATCAATAATTTTTAATCCTGGATTTGTTGGGCTTTCACATAAAACTAAATCAATCTGATTATTTTGGAGCACACTTTCCAGCTGATTCAACTTCGTGAAATCAGCAAAATGAACAACAACATTATATTTATCTTGAAAAACTTTAAGCAAACGAAATGTTCCACCATAACAATCTGCTTCAACTAAAACATGCGAATTTGCTTTTAAAACTGTTTCAAACAACAGCGCTACGCTGGCTATTCCAGTGTGAGTGCACACGCATCCTGCCCCATTTTCGGCATGAGTAAATAATTTTTCTAAGACTTCCCTCGTTGGATTATCACTTCGCGTGTAATCGTAAATTTTATCTCCTGATTGCTTCTTTAAATCGAAGGTTGCCGTATTGTAAATAGGGAAATGCGATGCTGCGGTTTTATCTTCCACAGTAGCAAACTTAGCCACATGACTTAATGCTGTTTCTATATATTTAAACATACTTCTGCTTTAATTTTATTTGCTGACAAAAATAAACAATCTGAGTGAAAAAAAATAGAATTCTCATTGAATTCATGGTAATAAACTATGATGATAGATTACATGCCTAATAGAAACAAAAAAAAATCCAGAAGGCTTTCACCCACTGGATTTTAAATTCATATCGGAATAATATTTAATTACGTCCATTCGAAATGATTATTTAGCATTTCTTTCAGCTACAATCTTCTGCGTATCGAGAGCAATCATTAGTTCCTCATCGGTTGGAACAACAAGAACATCTACTTTAGAGTTCTCAGTGCTAATAACTCCTTCGATGCCATAGGTTGCTT
>JBKEAC010000154.1:0-4354 GCA_047971925.1 Mangrovibacterium sp. | reverse complement strand
TAAATAAGTGTCTCATAATATTGAAATTTTTAAAGCACATCTTGACACTAAAGGCAAGATGTGCTGGTTATTGAGATTGATTCTTCGAGAAAAAACAGCTTACTGATTTGGTGCTTTTATTACAATGGGATACTCTTTAGTTGTATTCTCTTTATCAAATATCAGCTCGCCATTAAACCATGCTTTTTGCAATTGAACTTTATAGCAAGGAAGTGTGGCTATAAGTCCATCTTCATGAATTTCTGTATGGAAAGTTATGGCAAACAGCCCTTTTATCGTGTCGGGCTCGTTATCTCCAAAAGCAATATAAGTTTCTAAATATTTCTTGCGAGCTTCCTCCGTATTTTTGTCTGGTTCAGGACAGTTCAGTTCTAATGATAGATTGAAATAGTCCACGCCGTCTGGCCATTTTCTAACGGTCACAGCATCGGAAAAATCACTATCTAAAATCTTGATATCAGACTCTGCATAGCTCCCTGCATTATCTTCATTCAGAAGATCTATGCCATCTTTGTCTTGAACTCTAAGGTGTACAAAGTTATTTATTGAGAGCACTTCATGTGAATTTACATTGTTCTTATCGCAACTTGCAATAGTTAAACAGCATAATAAAGCTATTAAGTTTTTCATGGGTTCATTCTTTTTTATTCAATTAATAAATAGGATATAGGTTGACAAACATTTGTTGTTGGTAATTCAAATTAAATTTCCCTGGGTTCCAGTTTTCACTGTTATCACTTCTGTACCAGCCGTTATGATTGCCATCCCAGCCCCAATTCATATACAACATATCATGATATTCCACCCATGTGCAGTGGGTAGTCCACTTAAACCATTTTTTCTTTCTGTGTGTATACTGCACTTTTGCTTCGTAGTAACCATCGCAAAACCAAATGTGTCCACCATTGTATCCACCATTATTGTATGCTCGCAATAGAACAGGGTTGCTATATTTTAAATTATTATAGAGTTCATCCATGGATAAATTTTTTAGTTCTGCCTTAGAATAACCCAAACGTTTTAATCCAATCAGAATATCAGCTCGATTAGCACCGCTACCATTTACGCTCCATGTGTAGTTGGGGATTGAATCAGCAATTGCACCGAGCATTTTTGACACTGGATTTGAATATGTATTCGTCACTTTTTGTACCATTCCCATATAATAGAAATCATTAGGAAACCAATGGTAATAGCACAGCTGACCAATAGACACGGCAGGGCAACCTACAGGCACTCCTTCTCGCTTAGCATCATTATTATATCCTGCTCCTTGTCCCCATTTATTTTGTATGCCAAAGAATGGATATACGGTGCTTTTTCCTGATGGTGTCTGATTGGGATTACAAGCTTTAGCCTGAAAATCTGAAATAAACTCAATTTCAACCTGAGAACTATCATTATCAAATCCGTTCCAAACGGAGTGTTCTGCTGTTTCTTCATCCATTTCCTCTTGCATTCGTGCTGAAATATAAGCTTTCTGACCTTCAATCCATTCGGAAGCAGCAGGATTTAAAGTATTCATGTGGAAACTTCCAGAATCAGCTATCGCTACTATTGGCGAATCCCCTCTATCTCCTGATATCAGCAAAAAACCTCTATTATTCCCAAAATTAACCGAAAACATGACAGTGTCACTTCCATTGGCTACAATAGCCTCTACGTCTTCAATTATTCTTATTTCATCAGCTGTGGTGCTCTTTAATTTGATACCTTCATCTGCGGTGGAAAATAGATTATTTGCCATTTGTGCAGCAAAGGCTTTCGCTTGAACTGCTGAAACTTGACGAGCGGCAACTTGTTCTGATCTATCCGTAGGAAAGTCTTTTAACAAAGAGTCGTCTTCACTACACCCCACAAATCCCAAAATGGCAATGAACAGGATGGCTAAGCTTAACTTAGCTAGTTGGTTGTTTTAAAATAATTTCTCATAATTATAAGTATTGTGCAAGCAAAAAAAGGTAATAAGTTTCCATGCTTGCGGTTAATCTTTTTCTGAACCTCCGCTTTAGTATTGTTTCAACATACTAGGGTGGAGCTTCTTTTTCCCCTTTTTTCGTTCGCAATTATCTACTTTGCTTCAATAGTTGCGGAAAGGAGGTGTTTGATAGTACTTTCTCGAAAGGTTATCGTATAAATTAATATTGAATAGTTAACTTTCAAATGCGGTGGCTATGTTAGATATAATTAATCATATAATTGCTTGACAAAAATCAATTAGATATATTATTTAACGAAAAACAACTTAATTGTATGCGAATGACGTTTCACATAAACAACAGGTGATTCGCATCTACATCGAAGACAATTTCGGGCAGATGCTGATGCTGGAGTTTGGCTTTGTGAGTTTGTGAGAATGGTTACTGCCGATTCATCATAGGCATGCTTGATGTTTGTTCCTCCAGCGTTCACCTCGCCATTGCGAGAACCTGTGTGTAGTTTTGTGATTTTTGTCATGATAATCTATTTAGTCGTTTAACTTTTAATTTTCGCTCTCCAAATGCTTGGAGAGCCAACCTTATTTTAATTTTCGCTCCCAAAAGGCTTGGTGAACCAACCTTATTTTAATTTTCGCTCTCCAAAGGAAAGGTAAAGGAGACTTCTTTTTTGAAGTCTCCTTTTTAGCTTGCCTATCTTTAGAATGTGATTCCAAAACCTAGGAATGGACCAATGTAATACTGTCCATTCATAAAGGTATTTGTTATCCCTAGACTCACAAAGGCATGACCTTCATGCGCTTTAACGAGCACATCGAAATACCCACCATCAGTTTTGATATCGTCATCCATCGGAGCGAGGTACCCACCCCTAACCACAAGTTCGAGATGGGAGGGAATACTTGAGTTTTCCACAGGTATTATATATCCTAAACCCGCACCAAATTTGATTAGGTCTTCATAATATTTTTCTTCATGCAAGAGCATTTTGCTGCTTCCCATTTGAATTTTAGCCAGTAATTTAGGAGCTACTCTGAAGTTTAGTAGCACGTTTTCTTCGCTAAAGGAAAGATTTTTCTTATTGAAAGTGTTAATGTCAAATGCACCTTCAAGTTGTATGAGAAACTTACTCTCGCTTAGCTCTTTGCGCTGTGCGAAAGCATTCAGGCTTAAAGCACATAGAACTATAATTAATATCTTCTTCATGTTGTTCGTAATTTATTGAAATGCACAATACACAACTGTAACACCAGTGCAGATGTAATAAGCTGTAGTACCTGTCCCTAGTAATTTACATGTTTTTTGAGTTGTGGTTACACACTTGAATACCTTCTTTATTTTATTCCACGCTTTTTTCAACCAACCTTTTGTTTGTAATTCATCGACATTAGCTTCATCAAGCTCATCAAATCGACTAATCACAACACTTAATTGAGCAAGTTGTAAATAGGAGATGTTCAATACTGTTAATTTCTCCTGCTCATTCAACTCTTGGCTTTCCGCAACATAATTTTCAAAATCCGCATAGGCACTTCTTAGGTCGATTTGAATTTGATCTTCTGAAACCTCATCGTCATCTTCGTATATGCTTCCCATCCATTCTCCAAAAAGGTTAGTGTAGCGCTCCACTTTAAGGGTGTCGATGATTTCTGTTGATTTGGAGTTAAACGTTTTGGTGTTCAACTCCTCGATGTCATTACCTAAATTAGCTTCAATTTTTTGAGTGTAAATGCGCTCTATTGCTTGACTAAGCGTTGCATCAGATGATGATGATTTGCTTTTTAATTGTCCTAATGCTTCTGTAATCGACTCATCAAGCAAGCTTGCTGCAGAGTTGGCAATGTCTGTGTAATCAGAAGATAGAATTGTTATTGAATCTTCATTTGAGTTCAAATTTCTCGCATCTTCCTCTTCACTACACCCCACAAATCCCAAAATGGCAATGAACAGGATGGCTAAGCTTAACTTAGCTAGTTGGTTGGTTGGTTTAAAATAATTTCTCATAATTATAAGTATTGTGCAAGCAAAAAAAAGGTAATAAGTTTCCATGCTTGCGGTTATTTTTTTTTGAACCTCCGCTTTAGAATTGTTTCGACATGCTAGGGTGGAGCTTCTTTTTCCCCTTTTTCGTTCGCAATTATCTACTTTGCTTCAAGGATTGCGAAAGGAGGTGTGCAGGTTTTAAACTTTTACGCGGTGTATTTTAAATTAATACTGAATAGCTTCTAAATCTCACCCATGCAGTGCGCACTCCAAAACATTTCGTGTTTTGTCGAGCATCTCTTTAGTGTGAGTCGCTAGTAGGCTCATGCGTATTCGTGTTTGCTTTCGAGGTACTGCTGGATATATGATTGGATTGGCATATATTCAGTTTTGAAATAAAAAGCGTCGGATGTTTTTTGTTCTTTCCTCATCTC
>JBKEAC010000153.1:0-3040 GCA_047971925.1 Mangrovibacterium sp. | reverse complement strand
TTGACGAAGCATGACTACGGTTTTAATTCCCGCATTGGCAGGAAAATCAAGGTTGATGGTTTGCGCTTTTGTTTGTAGAACCACTAGGCTTAACAGTAGCCACAAGCATATGCTCCTTGCTTCGACTGAATTTAATAATCGAGAGCTTGTGTTGTTAACTTTACTCATATTTTTAATACGAAATTACAAAGCGCAAAACTAAGAAGTTGCAAAATCAATTCCAAATCAATCCGTAATTGATTTTGCCTGATAGAAATGAATCCATGGGAAAAAACCCCATTCCCGCATCAGTTGCTGTGTGCTTTGCTATAAAGACCGCAGGGCTAGCGCCCCTTGTTATTTTGTTGTGTGATTTGCTAATGAGATGTAGTCGCGATGCAACTAGGACGGAACGTCCACAAAGGGCGTGTGGGATTGCCATGCGGAAAATATTCAATCATATTAAGAGGGTGAAGAGTTTCATTTATAAAAGAAACATATTACATTTGTAGTATCAAAAGCGTGGTAAAGATGAAATATATTAAAAGAAATGATTATGTGGAGCGCATAAAGCCGTATATGGAGAAACCCATAATCAAAGTTCTGACTGGACAACGACGGGTTGGGAAAAGTTGTATTATGCTGCAATTGTGCGATGAAGTCATGGTTATGGATAATAAAGCGAACACCATATACATTAATTGTGAATTGGAGGAATATCGTGATATTAAGACTTCTGCCGATTTATACGCTTATGTGAATTCACATTTAAAGGCAAAGACTAAGAATTACCTGTTCATTGACGAAGTACAGGAAATTGATTCGTTTCAGAATGCTTTGCGCAGCTTATTAGCTGAACAGAAATGTGATATATACTGTACCGGAAGTAATGCAAACATTCTTTCGAGTGAATTGGCAACCTATCTTTCGGGTAGGTATATGGAATTTGATATACATTCGCTCAGTTACAATGAATTTTTGCAATTCCACCAAATTGAAAACTCGCAAGATGGACTAACGAAATATCTCACATATGGGGGAATGCCTTTTCTCATTAATCTCGAATTATCAAAAGAGCAGGTCTTTGAATACTTGGGCAATGTTTATTCAACCATATTATTGAAAGACGTTGTTGCAAAAGAAAGAATTCGGAATGTATCTTTTCTTGAAAATTTAGTCGCGTATGTAGCAGATAATGTTGGCAGCCTGTTTAGTTCAAATAATATCAGCAAATATTTGAAATCACAGCAGATTAAAATGACCCCTCAATTGATTATTAACTACATGAAGGGGCTGACAAATGCGTATATTATTCATAAAGTACAACGGGCTGACGTTGGTGGCTTAAAGATCTTTGAAATAGGCGAGAAATTCTATTTTGAAGATTTAGGTTTGCGCAACCTGATTAGGGGACATGTGGCTTCTGATATTCACAAACTAATGGAAAATGCCGTTTACTTGCACCTGATACAATCTGGCTATAACGTTTTTGTCGGAAAATTGGGTGATAAGGAAATTGATTTCATGGCAGAAAAAAACAGTCGCAAGATGTATGTTCAGGTAACGTTGACCGCCATGGATGAAAAGACTCGTGCAAGAGAATTCGGAAACCTGATGGAAATAAAAGACAATTATCCCAAATACGTAGTCGCTCTAAATGATATGATTATCGGAGATGACTATAAGGGGATTACGTATTGTAATTTGAGGGATTTTTTGATGCTGAATATTTAACGTCTGATTATATCAGGAAGTTTACGCGGTTTAGCGGTATCGCGCAACCGACAATCTATTTGGGAATGATGATGGGAATTTGTCTTTCGCACCTATCGGCGCTTTGGGTTGGGGTGGGTTGCTTTCATAGTGCGATGCACTATGCTGACGGACAAGCATCAACAAAGCGCCGACAGGTGCGAAAGAGAACATAAAAATGGTATGAATAAAATATTTGCTACAAAGACCGCAGGGCTAGCGCCCTAATCAGTAAGCCTAGATACAAATATTCCTTGCACCTCTATTCTGCTTTATTCAAGAACTCAATAACTTCTTTCACATTTACTGGAGTGGCTAGAATCTCCTGATTTTTATCGATGATAAACACAACAGGCGACGAAAGAATGTAATAATCTTTACACACCTGACTGTTAATACCTCCTGGAGCCCAAATGTCAGTCCATAACGGATTTTCTTTGGCATGAAATTCCCTCCATTGTGTCCTTTCATTATCAACCGAAATGGTAATGATGTCATACCAAACTCGGTTATCGGGTTTTTCATACCATGTCTTCAATTCCTTTAGCAGTTCGGTGCAATGCCCACAAGTAGAATCATAGAATATTAAAAGCCCAAAGTCTTTATCTTCCGACACCCCTTTAAAATGCACTTGCATGCCATTAGGCATTTGGGCATCGAACTCCGGAGCTAAGGAACCTTCAACCAACACAGCCATACCCTCTAAACGGCGAAGTATTTCTTGCTTTTTAGATGTCAAACAGTTGGGGTTTTTAATATGTTGTTCCAACATCTTTATACCCATAGTAATATCGTAGCTTTCATAGCCCTGATAAAAATAATCAACCATCCAACCATAGAGCATTGGGTCGCCATGCGATGCTTTTTCGCAAGCAATACGTCCGGCTTGGGTGAATAGCGAATCTCGAAGCTCTACCGATGTTGCTCGCTCACCGAACATGCGCATGTAGTTATTCATGTAGTTATCGAAAGTTTGTGTTTTGAGTATCAACACATCATTCAAATCAATTTCGTCAAAATAGTGTTGAGCTTGCTCATTGGCTCGTTGCTCGGGCAGAATGTCCCAATTAGATGCGGGCACTTTCTGGAAAGGGAAGAAATGACTTACATATAGATCTTTATTTTCTTCCTGATAAGTAGTTATCCACTGGTTGTATTTCTTTCTTCGCTTTTCAAACTCGCTGATAGCTTGTTTGTATAAACTGCTGTTGGGCGAATCGTAGCCCACCAATAGTTGCTCTAACAATGCCAGCTGTTGTCGGTATCGGCTATCTTCTTGCATGAAGGTATAATAAACAGGATTTTCTTT
>JBKEAC010000152.1:0-8709 GCA_047971925.1 Mangrovibacterium sp. | reverse complement strand
TAAAATAAATTAACCACATGAAATTCAATTTCATTTCCACATTCGTGCACATCATGCTGCTCAATAGCATTTGCCATGCTCATGTGCCATTTCTGAAACCCAATCAATTCACCGTGCTACACAATCGTCTGCAAATAGAATCATCATTTACTGAATTTCCCTTTCAAGCCGATTTTACCATGAGTTCTCCATGTTTCTCGCTCATTAACGCCAACGGAAAGCAAACAACACTTGTGCCAACAGCCAAAACCTGTGCTGCCGAATATTTAGAACCAAAAATTTCAGCCCATGGCACATATCGCATTAATGCAGCCGTGCGAAAAGGTCCGAAATACAACGCCCTTGAAACTGCCGATGGAAAACTATATTTTGCCGATGACATTAAAAAAATGACTGGAAAAAAAACAAAAATGCAATATTTCAGTGGAGCCGATGTGTACATCACTCACGGTCGTGCCGACTATAAAGCGCAGCCATTAAACAAAGATCTTGAAATCATTCCACTCACCTCCCCCAATGAGATTGATGTACACGACCAAGCCTCGTTTCAAATCTTTCGCGATGGTAAACCCGTTCCTCAGGCAAGGGTAATTGTTGTTTACGATAACGAACATTTTATAAAAGAAAGAATTGAAGACCTCTATGATGTGGAGAATGTGCGGGGAAGCAACATACATGCCGATAGCGAAGGTAAATTTACATTCATACCTAAAAAAGCGGGCTTGGTTCTTTTGTTTGTAACTGTTCATGAAAAAATAAACGATGCCTTATGGGAAAGCCATAACACATCGCTCACTTTAGAAATCAACTTACATGGTGCTCCTCACCATGCGCATTAAACATCCTAAAAAAATAATTTAAACTAAAATTTTAATACCATGAAAAAGTTATTCAAACTTCTTCCTGCTCTCCTCTTAATAGCAGGATTAACCGCTTGTTCCGATGATGATAATAATGGAAGTGGCAGTTCAACCGAAAACAAAGGTGCATATATCATTAATGGCGGTGGACATTCAGCGCAAAACGCATCGATTACCAAGTACAACACTAGCACCGATAAAACCACCGAGTTCTACTATGAACTTCAAAATGGAAAGCCTATTTCTGGTGCCACTCAAATGGCTTATAACTATGATGGCAAAGTATATCTCACTGGAAACAATCCCGACCATCTGCTTGTAACCGATGAAAGCTTCACCGTGATCGACACGATTGCAATCGACAAGCCGCGATACTGCATTGGCGATGGCGACTATCTTTATGTGTCATCGTGGAGTGCCAACCCTGATTGGGGCGAAATGGCTGATACTTACATTCTAAAGTATAATGTAAAAACAGGAGCAACCGACAAAATAGAACTACCTGGCGGCCCTGAAGGTTTAGCTATTGCCGGTGGAAAACTCTATGCTGCTTTCAACTATAAAAAGCAAATTGCTGCCATTGATTTAAGTACCGAAGCAATCAGCTACATTGATTTGCCAGCCGTTTCTTCATACCTCATTTGCGATAGTCAAAATAACCTGTATGCCACTTTGGTTAACTCCTATTCCAATCCTTCTGAAACAGTAGGATTAGCATACATCAACACTCAAAACAACACTATTGTAGAAACCTATCCTACCGATATAAGCACATCATATGCGCAACTATTGGCATTCAGCAACAACATGGAAACCTTATATGTGTGTGCTGCCAGCTACAACGAAAACTGGGAAATGGTGGGAGCTGTGAAGAAATTCAACACCTCAACCAAAACTTTTGAAAGCGATTTAGCCTCCAACATTACTGGCATTCAAGGCGTGTCGGTAAATCCGGAAAATGATAATGTTTTCATTGCCGTATCAAACGGTGTTAGCGATAAAGGCGAGGTGCACATTTACGAAAACGGAACACTAAAAGCTACCAAAACAGCCGGTGCCGACCCTCTAATGACCCTCTTCATTAAATAGATATTTCGAGCAAATATAATAGTAACTGTAATGAAAAAGCAGCTTCTTTCCAACGATCGAAGCTGCTTTTGTTTTGAGCAGAGCCCAAAGAATTTAGCCACTTATTTGTTTGTTGTAGCACCTAGCAGCACTCGTGCCCATGCTGTAGAGCAAACTTATAAAGTCAACAAACTGACTGAACTCCTTCATGGTAATCTTAAACCAGATTGAAAATATTTTCCCCATGAGGTAAGTTAAGCTTCAATTTATATCGTAATAAGAAGTGTTTCAGCAACAATTTTTGGTCGTTTAAAGCTCAATCAATCTTTATCGGATTAAAAATGCACTGATTTAATTCTGCCAAAGATTTTACTAACTTCCAGTCCATTATCGTTCAGCACATCACCAATCTCGAAATGAATGAAATTTAACAGATAAGAAATAAAATTGATGCTATCCAAAACTATTCTATCTTTGCAACATGTTTGCACTAGTTGACTGTAATAATTTCTACGCTTCATGTGAGCGGGTCTTCAATCCTCGATTGATTGGGAAGCCCATTGTAGTGCTTTCTAATAACGATGGGTGCGTTATTGCACGAAGCAATGAAGCAAAACCCTTTGTGCAAATGGGAGCTCCAGCATTTAAACAAGAACAATCATTTCTAAAAAATGGCGTGCATGTTTTCTCTTCAAACTATGCACTCTATGGCGATTTGAGTAGTCGTGTCATGAACATTCTTTCTGACTATACCCCCAACATGGAAGTTTATTCAATTGATGAGGCATTTCTGCAATTCGAAAACCACTGGCAAATTGATTTCAAAGAGCGTGGCTTATCAATGGTTCAACAAGTGAAACAAACTACACAAATCCCCATTTGTGTGGGCTTTGCTCCCACGAAAGCCTTAGCAAAAATCGCAAACAAAATTGCCAAAAAGTTTCCAGAACAAACCAACAGCGTGCACATTATCGACAGTGAAGAAAAACGCGAAAAGGCACTCCGCTGGACAAAAATTGAAGATGTGTGGGGCGTGGGGCGACGACATGCCAAAAGACTAAAAGCAATGGGCGTGAACACCGCTTGGGACTTCACAAAGCTATCTGATGCTTTGGTTCGCCAAACATTTTCAATTGTAGAACTACGACTAAAGCATGAACTGCAAGGAAAATCAGTACTCTCGCTTGAACAAATTGCACCAAAACAAAGTCTGCGAACAGCCCGAAGCTTTGCCAAAGAAATCACAAAATACGAGGAGTTAGAAGAACGAATCAACACCTTTGCAAGCCATTGCTGCAAACGCCTTCGTGCCAATAAACAAATGACTCAAGCCATCATGGTCTTCATTGAAACCAATCGCTTTGCCGATAACTGCGAGCAATATTCAAACTATATCACCCTGAAACTCCCCTATGCCTCAAACACAGACTTTACCATTGGAGAGTTTGCTAGAAAAGGACTGAAAGCTATTTTCAAGAAAGGATATAAATACAAAAAAGCCGGAATTGTCATGTTGAACATCACCAACAAGGAAGGAATACAGGGCAATCTGTTCATCAATGAAAACGCTAACTATAACAAACTAATGCTCGTGATGGACTCGCTAAACAATCGCTATGGCTCACGAAAAATACAGCTCGCCAATCAAAACCTACAACGCCAGTGGACAATGAAACAAGAACGATTGTCGAAGCGTTACACTACCAACTGGAACGAATTACTTGAAGTGAAATGAAAATTATAAAACCACCCACATTTAACTCCGAACTTCAACTAATCCCAATCGACACCGAAGCAAAAGCAAAGTATGCTCCTTACTTTGAAAATGGTGTGCAAGCCGGATTCCCTAGTCCAGCCGATGACTTCAAAGATGCTCCCCTTAGTCTCGATGAGCGTTATCTTTATAAACCAAACAATACTTTTCTCGTTAAAGTGGTAGGCAATTCGATGTATCCAACGCTTATAATGGGCGATATTCTCATTGTCAAATCCGACAAAACCATTCAAAACAATGAAATTGGTATACTTTCGGTTAATAATACTGATTTCACTGTAAAACGTCTCGATAAAAGCAAAAATCAACTTGTTGCCGATAATGTGGAGTATGATAATATTGTTCTAAATGAAGATGACACCGTTATTTGCTTGGGAGTTGTTCGGCATTTAGTGAGAGATATATAAGCCTCTCGCGAGCCCATTGTTCGTTAAGCTCATTCGTTAATAGTTAACTACAATCCAGCTCGTATGTGAGATTCCTAAGCTCATGGCTCGTTTCTTTATGGGGGTTTAAATCCTTCCAAACCTAAAATGCTTGGAAGGATTATGATGCTTCATGCTTATGGATCAAAAAACAACACCGAGAGTGAAGGCTATTCCTCCTGCATCGTACGATGTCGAAGACCAGAATTGATAAGTGCTCGAATATTCTGGAACGCATACGCTCTGAAGTTCGTATCCTATTCCTAATTTCACGGCAAGCTTATCGGAAGTTCGCCAAAGCACACCAGTAGATGCCGAAAAGTGAGGGTCTTTTTTTACTAAGTTAACTCCTCCGCCTAGAGAAATGTACGGCGTAACTTTTTGTTCAGTAAAAGTGAAACGTGCATCCAGATATATCGGAAGACCGTATTCATCATTTTCATAGATTCTAACTCCCACACCCAATCCCAATGAGAGATGAGGATTGAATTGACAACCATTGATAAGATCCATTTTAAATCTGCTGGCTTCAATATCACCCACTCCAACCACATAGCCAGTCTCCACGATGCCCACATAACCTCGACTATGGGTATGCTTGGTGCCGGTTGTAATGCTTGTGGTTTTGGGAACTTGTTGATTCTGGTTTTGCTCAGATGCTGATTTGGTGGGTTCTATTTTTTCCGTTTTTGTAATTTTCTCTATTTCTTCGGCTTTGAAAACAAAAATATTGCCATCGGCAGTTTCCATCTTTATGTGCTCGCCAAAAACCTGCTCGATGACCACACCTTTGATGATGCTTCCGTTTTTCAGGTAAACCACATCTTGAAGATTGTTCTGCGCAAACAGCACATTTGTAATCATGGCAAGTAGCATGATTGTTAAAAATTTTCCTTTTCCCATATTATTTTCTTTTTTAAAAGTCCTCGCAGGTAGTTACTCCCGAGATAACTGTAGTTAATTTTATTTTATTTACATAACGTTTTCAGAACACTTCTTTAACTCGCACTCTTGCATATTCATCTTTGAATAAAATTTTGTGTTCGCTTCCTTTTTCACTTATTGAGCTATAAGAATCTATCCATCGGGTTGCTTTGATGGAAAATGCGTAGTACATGGAGTATTCTGTTAGTGTTCAATAAAATTCGTTTAGAGCCAAGCCTGTTCCTCCATTGTCTATCAGTGCACTGTTTACTTTTTCAAAATATATACGTTCAAAAGTCAGCTCGCAACCTTCCTCCAAGTCATAGTCCAAGCTAATGCTGAGTTCAATCCCATTCTTAATAAACGAGTAGTCGGAATTGAAATTCATATCAACTTTAGGATCTGCGTCAAATTCATCTTTTTTACAAGCACTCATGCTCAATACCACAGCTAGCAAGATATAGGTAAAAAAATGAATTTGTTTCATAGTGTAATCATTTCTTTAAAAATCCACTCAGATATGAGGCTACCTGAGTGGAGTGAATTGGTTATGTTACTATTTTACAGGATATATTTCATTGTTGTATTTGAATCCAAAGTTAAGTTCAAAATTATATAATGTATTTCCTAATTCTCTGTTGATAAAACCTAAAGTTTCAAAAGCTGTAGAATTATTGTTATTTACAACTTTCCATGTTTTGGCATTTTTATCATAATAGAATGTTTGGCTTAGGGTAACGGTTTCTTCTCCAACCTTATTGCTGTGAAATCTTCTCCATGTTTCATTTTTGGCGGTGAAACTGCATTCGATTGTAATAGCTTGCTCTTCCGAGATATTTGTCAGTGTAAATATTTTCCCTATAGGAATATCATAACCATTTTTATGACACCGGCTACTGGTATCTAAGTCATTTACTTTATAAATACTGGTTCCTTCTTCTCCTAGAAATCCATTTTTAGAATGGTATCCCACTCTGATTTGTTTCATTGTGAATCGAGAATTGTTTGAAATATTATCGGAACTTCTCGGAGCAGATACTTTGGCATTTTTAATGTCAATTTCAATATCAGAAATAGAATACACAGGTACATAACTTCTTTCTGTAAATGAATATTTTAGCATATTACTTAGGCGAGTTGGCATATTGTCATACACTCTGTTTATTTTGAAAGAAATAGGAGCCCCCACGTTTGTTGCTGAAACTATTGCTCCTCCAATGACAAATTTCTTCAGTGCATCAAAATCGCCAAAGGTAGTTTCCAGTCCTGCCACAGGGTCTCCCCCAATTTGCAACAGTGTACAGCTTGAACTATTCAGTATTTCCTTGTTTTGAGTAGATGCTTCTACGCTATTGTTTCTGAATGCAGCATTCAGCGATGCCTTCAGTTCAGTAGATGATGCTTCTGACTCGTAAAGTAATATAAAAATGCGACCATAAGTAACAGAAGACACATAGCACAATGGATTTCCCGCGCCAGTATATTTACTTAAGTCACTTACTTTTATGTCGTCGGTGAAAAGCCCCTCGAAACCGTTATCTGGAGATTCATATGCCATAGTGAAGAATTGCTGAGTGAGGTGCACAGCCACGTAGCTTTTTTCTGTACTCCAATTTCCATCAAACTTACTGTTGAGTTTAGTTCCCCAAAGTTTGGCATTGATATCCATCTTTGCACATAATTCAGTAACAGAGTGAACTGTTTCAATCTTGTATGAAGTGTTTGCAGAAACGCTATAGCCAGTGCCGTCCCCCATATAATCGCTAAGCAATTTATTCATAGCATTGGTTACGCTTCCTGGCCTCATTTCGGTTTCAATGGTATAGTCATCAGTATTTAAAGTACCCGAAACGGTAGATAAATATATTATACCTTGTTTTCTTTTATCATATAACGAAACTCCTGTAGGTATGTTATCTCCTACTAATGAGCCTCCTTGTATCAGTCCTCCCGGCCAGATAACATCAGCCCAAGGATTCATCAGTGTTACTTCATCCGGATTGCGTGTGATGTCATAGTTTCTTGTTTTTTCTATCACATAACAGTTACGTTGTGCTCCCATAACTTCAGCTAGTTCAATTCCAATAGTATCAGCCGACACAGTAATAGAACTTTTTTCTTCTGAAATCTCTAATTTTCCACCTGCTTCAAACAGCTTTTCAATGGCATTAGTATTTTCATCATCGCCATTTTCATCATCGCCTCCTATGTTTTCTTTCTTGCAAGAATACATTCCTAATATCAAGCTCACTAGCAAGATATAGGTAAAAAAATTGATTTGTTTCATAATGTAATTATTTTTGTTAAAAATTAAAATGTTTGTTTAATATGATCAATAAATTTCTCGATTTGCAGAAAATGAATAATCTAATCGGAAATCTACTTTGCAGAAGTTTACAGAAGAGTTAATAGTCATTACTGACATGGTAACAGCTGTATCGCTATTATCCACACTACTCTTTTTCCAGAGCTGTTTTTTGGTATCGTAAATATATTCAGCCACAAAATTAAATGTTTGGCTTCCACTTTTTGAACCTCCACCATATCGTTTGGTGTAGTAGTTCACAGAATAACTTATCCTAACTTTATAATGGGTGTCTTTCCCTAGTTTTCCTAATCCCACAACATGGTTGTAGTTTTTTTTTCAAAACTGCTTTTGGCTCCTTGGTTGGTGATATTGGGATTAAATACCTGAGTTTTGCTTGAAATAATGCTATTCCCATCAATCACCTCTACTTTTACTTGGCTTACGGTAAACTTTGAATCATTGGATATATCGTCGTAGTTTCCTCCCGTAAGGTATAACGCATTTGATTTAACTTTTTTGAATGTTATCTCAACATTGTTCTCCTTTTCTTCCTCCACATATTCCAATTCTTCATAGGTAGTGTTGATTTCTTTATAGGTATTAACATTCCAATTATTGCCTAAATATCTTAGCGAATAGTAGAGCGGAACACCTGCTTTTGTTACGCTGGACATGATGTACTTTCTGATTTCATCGGGGTTCCCACTTATCACTTGCAAAGCATCATCAGCGTTGCCTCCCATTACATGTAGTGATACTTTTGTTTTTGCTAAAATAGCCCTATCGCTATCGGTTATGACATATAGGGAGTCATTGAGAGCGTGTTGAATTGCTTTGTTCAGCGTGCTGTCTGAGCTGAATGTGTCGTCGCTTTCAAATAAGAAAATCATAGAACGCCCATAGGTAACTGATGGAATATAACACATTGGATTTCCTTCATAAACATATGGCGAAAGGTATTCTAAATCCATATCGTCTTTAAACACTTCGTGTAATCCATTGAATTCATACACCATCGTGAAAAGTTCTTGATGCAGATGTACCATTTTTCGCCTTTTTTTGCTTCTCCAATCGGTATTGTCAGCCGAAAAATCATTTCCAACAAGTCGTTTGAATGTTGAAATTACTGGCCGTGAAGCTGTAAATATTTCTTGAATAATTCATTTTCTTCCCTGATATCACGTAAAGAGAAATCACGCCGGGCTTCCTGAATAGGATTAGGTGCACAACACATAGTCCTACATCATTGACAGAGTTGCCCTGTAAGCTATTTCCCGGCCAAATAACATCGAGGAAACTGGTCATCTTCCGATCGGAAGATATTTGTTCAAAGCCTTCTATTGCATATGT
>JBKEAC010000151.1:0-20018 GCA_047971925.1 Mangrovibacterium sp. | reverse complement strand
TTTCAAGATATCCAAAAAAACCATTTGCCATGTTCCACCAAGTTTGGTCGCGTTGCAAGAAAGTGCCCACTTTGTCGAGAGTAGCCCCTGGTTTTCGGTCGAGCCAAGGATTGTGCACAAACACATGATTCACAATTTTATTAATTCCCAAAGCTAGATTTCTATCGGCATAGGGTTTAAGCATGGCGGGAGTTTCATTCCAGTCTAAACGTATTTGGGTGAAACTTTCGGCTTGCACCACCGGTTTACCATAGATATGAGCAGCCGAAACCGCATCGAGCACATCGTTTGGTTTATCATGCGATGGACTTTGAAACCAAAATTCTCCGGCGGGATAGTCCACATATTTATGATGAAGCATGCCATCGACAACACCTGTTGGGGCATTGCTTTCCTCAACAAAAAGAACCCCTAATTTGTGAGCCTCCTGAGCCATTGTGCCCGAGAAATTCTCGGCTAAAAGTTCTGCCACAGTTTCACGCACATCTTTCAACAATCGCTCAGATGTTTCAACATTCTCGATTGGAATTCCAGCCATTACGGGCAAAAAAGGCAGAAGATCGTAGCCACGACGCAACTGAAATTCATGAGCAAAATTAGTCGACCAGTTCTGACTTCCGCACTCCCAGCTATCGCAAAGCAATCGTGTAATTGTTTGTTTTGCTAAAGAATCGCCCACTTGGCGATAAACTTCTCCAAACCATTTATCGAATTGTAATTTTACGGCATCGGGATTTAATTTATCGCATTCTAATCCTCTAGCCCCTCCACCGATGTAGTTTTCTCTCCCCGTGGAAGTGTGCCCCATGCGAATAATCTTCCATTTTCCATCGGGAGCTTGCCAATTAAGCTTACCTTCTTTGCAAAAAGTGGAAATATCGATTATTTTAGCTGCGGCTATATAATCGGCTGAATCGATTAAATCGCCCGTTTCTTCGGCAATTCGCCAAATAGACGCATTTTTTCCTTCAAACTGAGTTATTCGTGAAGAACTTAACAAGCGGATGCCATTCAAAGCTAACTTCGGGCTCCATTTAGCATCGTCTAAATCTTCTGCACCGGGTTCTGAACCTTCTTTCGAGAAGACAAAACGGAAATAGCGAGCAGTTACAGGAGCAATGGCCTGCGTGCAAGGCTGATATAAATCTTGCCAACCCGATCGCGGGGCAGTTAATCGCATGTGATCATAGAAATCTTTGCCATTGGGGCTCACTTGAATCAGCAAGCGATTCGATTGATAATTTGCCCAACCAGTCATGATTTGTACACTTTTGCACGTGAAAAGTTTTTCAAACGAAAACTGAATCCACCCCTCATCTTTCGATGAAAAGGTTTTGGTATTATTTTTTTTTGCGAGGTATTGCACATCGCCCTCTTTCATGTTGGTAGTTACCACGGGGTTTTCCAACCATGAATCTTGTTCTTTTTTTGAAATAGGGAAAGCATATACTGCAATATCCTCGGCATATCCTTTGTAGTCTTCTAATTTGGGTAATTTCAAACTGATATTTCGTCCACCTTCCACAATTGTATCTGCCCACACCACTTTTTGCATGGAAAGTTCGGGACTTATCCACGGACCTCCAGCAGTAGTGAAACCATCGCAGGAATTAAATCCCAATTCAACACCAATTCGGTTAGCTTCGCTTGTGGCATGTTTCACCAAATCCCACCATTCGGGAGAATAGGTCACTACTTGCTGTTCGTAAATACCAACCGTATCGCGGATGGCGAAAATATAGGCTCCTCCAATCCCTTGCGCTTTCATGGCTTCTAAATCGGCGGTTAATCCGTCCTTGCTCACTGCGCCATGCACCCAATGCCAGAACGTCCATGGTTTAGCATCGCCTGAAGTGGGTTGGAAAAGTAAGTTTTCTTGCGATTGATCGGCCGATTGGCTGCAAGCGGTTAAAGCTAAAAGCACTATTTGTAGTCCTCTTGTAAATGTATTCATCGTTAAACAGTGTCCTATTTGTATTTTAAAATTTTGATATGTCGTTTTTCCATTGCATTATTGCGAATTTCAAAAAAAACAGACTTTCAAGCGCAAATTTAGTTCATTAAAATTTATTTTAGATTATTTCATCAGTCGCACTTCGTAAATTCCACCTGCCACAGAGTTTTTGCTAGCCTGAAACTTCACTTCCAAGCTGTTTTTTGATTGGTTCACGAGATTTGACGGCAATTCATAATCGACAGTATAGAAATCATCGCCATCTTGTTTTTCAAGTTGAATATCGGCAATTTTTTCTTGATTGACTATCAAAGAAAACGATCTATTTTCATCGCCAGCAAAGTACATAACACGTAATCGACGAGCTTCATTATTCGAATTCTTCAACTGATAACTAAACCAACCAGAAGCATCACGCCAATGCTTGCCCCTATGTATCCCCGTGTTTGAATTTTCGCTTAAAATAAAGTGATCCGATTCAGGTTGTTGCTCTCCAGGAAAAACCACATCAATCGTAGCCTCGTCTAAAATCTTTTGAGCCATTTGTTCTTGAGCCAATTGTTCCTGAGCTGCCTCAAATTCCAAAGGACTATTACATTTAAAATAGATGGCATAGCGTGTTTTGTGGAGTTGAAAAAATGCTTGTAATACATACTTCACACTATCGGAAGAATGATTACTTGCAAGCTCAAACTTCAATGATTTCAAATCAATCAGATGAATGAGCTTCAACAAACTATCGGAACTTGAAATAAGTGTGGGCAACTGATTCAACGGATATTTTTCACCGCTAGCAATATGTCCACCTCTGCTGTCGTCGGCTAGTAATCCATCTTGATTTTCGTTTCCACAATTCATGGCCAACACAATTGGACCATGCAAAAACGAATAATAATTTGCTCCATCGGGCAACTGCTCAACAGAGGTAGTCATGGGAAGAGTTATTTCCACTTTATCGCCATCTTCCCAAGTTCGTCCGATTGATACATATCCATTTTCTTCCGCATTCACACGATGAGTAGTTCCATTCACTTTCAGTAACAAATCATTGTTTGTAATCCACTTTGGTTTGCGAATTTTCAAATTGAACTTACTTTTTTTTGCGGTATTAATTATTAATGTCGTGGTTTCATCAAAAGGGAAATTTGTTTCTTGGGTAAGCTTCACGCCCTTTTCTTCCCACGATAAAGCCGATGGAATGAACAAATTCACAAAAATATCATTCGTGGTGTGCGCATAAATCAAGTCGCCATATTGTGTGTGATTTTCAAGTCCCGAGCCCACACAACACCAAAAGCTTGTTTCAGGTTGAGAATACACTCGATAATGCCCAGGTCTCATTGGTGTGAAGTAAACAAATCCGCCATTAACGGGGTCTTCAGTAGAAAGAATGTGATTATATAAGGCTCGCTCGTAATAGTCCATGTATTCCGACATTGGATTAGTAAGGAACAGTTGCTTAGTGAGCTTTAGCATGTTGTAGGTATTGCAAGTTTCTGGTCCTTGCTCGCTTTCTATCATGCTTGAATAATCATCGGTTGGGTGAAAATGCTCACGCACAGAATTTCCTCCAATGGAAACACTTCGTTCCTCAACCACTTTATGCCAAAAGAAATCGGCTGCTTTATTCCAATCTTCATTAGCATTAATCATTGCCACACGCTTAAAGCCGATAATTTTTGGAATTTGCGTATTGGCATGCATCCCTGTTAGCTGATCTTCGTGTAACACCAGAGGATCGAGAATTGCTCTTTGAGAAAAACGTTCGGCTAAAAGCAGATACTTGTTTTCTCCCGTGATGTGAGATAACTCGGCAAACACCTCATTTAATCCGCCATGCTCACTCCTCAACATGTCTTGCAATTGCTCTTCATTCAAATTTTGAACCAGAGTAATTGCCCAATCACTAAGCTTAATAAGCATTTCTTTTGCTTGCTCACTGTGTGCATAAATCCAAGCATCGCAAAGCCCCGCATATATTTTATGAATGTTATAAAGAGGAACCCATTTTTTATTTAAACTGAAAGAACCCGCCTCAATTTTACCTTCTCGAACTTCTTCCCACATCTTTTTCCCTTGCGGAACTCCCGAAAGATAGCCATTGCCATTAGCATCTTGTGCGCGCTGTAGTTCATTTAACATGTAGGTCAACCTTTCAAGCATGCGCTCATCGCCTGTTGCAGCATACATCTTGGCCAAAGCCGAAAGATAATGCCCTCCAATATGCCCATCGAGCCCCGTGTTCTCCCAATTCGTGTAATTTTCACCTCGTGGTTCTAAACCCGCCTCTTTCAAATAGGGAGCAAGGAGCCTGTCGACATCAAGTTGCAACATGTAGTCTGCATCTGCTTTCATGGCTTCTTTGAATGGCGAATCCAATAAGCGCACTTCAGAAAGATGAAAAGGCTCAAGCGATTTAACTTCTTCTCTTTTACATGCAACCGATAAAGAAATCAACAATATTGCAAACCACGATAAAGCATTAAACTTCATAACCGATCCTCCTTTATTTTTAATATTTCAAATCAAAGACTTTTTCGCTTAAATCCTTCTTTTGAGCCGCAAAAGGTTTCAAGAAGAACGAATAGCTGTAATCTTTCGCTTTAATTAAATACTGTGGTTCGGGAATTGACATTTCTCCCCAACTTGTATTTCCACCAACACCCATCGTTTTAAAATCGATGTTTAAAGTGAGATAACCCGCCTCTTGCAGTTCGTTGGTGTGCTTTGCTTGAAGGATGTTTTCTTCTGTGAAAGGCCAAGCACTCATGTTGAGTAAACTATCGGCAACTACTAAAAGTCCGGCTTGCTCGGTGCTATTTGAAAGATACATCCAGCGCACATCTTCACGGTTTCCGTTTTCTTGCGGCACAACATAGGGTTCCATGAATTCATCGATTGGCAATTCATATATGCCTGACATGAAACCCTTGTCGCGGTCGGGATAATTTTCGTAAAGTCCTTTGCCATACCACTTGATTTTGCGATATTCATTGGCAATGCCGCATTGCATGCCCACTTTAGGCATATTTGGCATATTCAAGCTTTCTTCTACATTTAAATTAAATTCCACTTTCACGGTGCCATCGCCATGGAAAGAATAAGTTACTAAACAGCTTGCCGAATCGCTCACGATGCTATAAACCGATACTATTTCCACTGCTTCTTCTGTTTGATGGGCTTTCACCGACAGCAACTGGGGGTCATCATACCAGCAAGCGAGTTTGCGCTGTGGCTTCCAACCTGCCGATTCGTTTTGAGTGAGCGGACGAGAAAAATTCGGCAGCAAGTCGGCAAAGATTTGCTCTTTCCCTTGCCACTCATATGATGTTAATGCTCCTGTTTCTTTACTCACTTTGATGTTGAAATCATTTCCTGAAACCACATAAGCATTGGTTTCTTCTTTCACATTGGGCAACTTGTATTTTTTCGCACGATGCACTTCATTCTGACTTGTTAGCCTGAATTCATCTTCAGCCACCACAAATCCTTTATTAGCCCAGGGCATGTCGGACTTCAAAGCAAATCGAATTTGTGCCAGATATTCTGATTCTGCATTCATTTTTGGCAGATACTTCGCTAATTCAACTTTAACTTTTTCGCTTGCTTCTAAATCAATCGAAGGAACTTCTTTCACCGAAATAACTTTTCCATCTTTTAAAACCGAAAGACTCACCGCATAGCTATTTGCATTAAGAACCGCCTGACGATTTTCTATTTCTATTTGAAATTTTTCAACATCAAGCAATTTCGAAGCTATCGGCTGGCACACCCATTTACTTTCAAACATAGCTGCTTTCGGACGACCATCGGCTGCCACTATTCCATTTAAGCAGAAAGCTCCCGTGTGATACTTCTCACCAAAATCACCTCCATAAGCATAATACTCCACTCCATGCTCATCGACTTTCACCAATCCTTGATCTTTGTAATCCCAAATGCAACCTCCAATCAAACGAGGATTTGAACGGAAAATGTCCCACCACTCTTTTAAGTTTCCTGTTGAGTTGCCCATGGAGTGCGAATATTCGCAAAAGAAAATCGGACGATTATCGCCATTCTCTTGATTCAGCAACAAGAAAGGGGTTTCAAGTGTGGGATACATTCGGCTCACCATGTCGATATAACTTTGGTCGAGCGGGGTTTGAATGCGCACATGATGCTCAAACGGATAATCGGGATGATCAATTGGCATGTAGTTCTTTGCTTTATGGTCGCCCATTGCGGGCTCGAAATGCACCGGCCGAGTTACATCATAATCATGACAATAAGCTGCGGTGAGCGCTGTGGCTGGTCCGCGCCCTGCCTCATTTCCTAAACTCCAAATGATTACCGATGGGTGATTTTTATCTCGTTCAACCATGCGCACTGTTCGCTCCATGATGGCAGAATACCAATCGGGATTATTCGCTAGCAATCCGCCAATACCATGAGTTTCATGATTTGCCTCATCGAGCACCAAGATACCATATTCATCGCATAAATCGTAGAAATAGGGGTCGTTCGGATAGTGTGATGTGCGGATACAGTTGAAATTAAACTGCTTAATTTGCTGCACATCGGCTTTAATATCTTCTCTTGAAAGCGCTTTCCCCTTAGTTGGATGATGATCATGTCGATTCACTCCAATCAGATAGGTTTCTTTGCCATTAATGAGCAACTTTGCTGTTTCTTTATGAAACTCCACACTTCGGAACCCCACTTTGCAACTCTTTGCTTCGGTCAGCTCACCATTTCTATCGGTCAATGATAGTACCAATGTATAAAGATAAGGCGTTTCATTGCTCCACAATTGCGGTTTTTCAAGATGATAGGTGAACATGCCAAATTTCACATTGTCTAATCGGGGATAAATTTCATTTAAAATGTCATTTGCTGGCTTAGTTAGCAGCGAATCGAGCACTTGCTTCCCGTTGGCATCGTAAAGCATCACGTTCAAATTGAATCCTGAGATTGAATCGCCCGTTAGGTTTTCTAAATTCGGACGAACAAGTAAATCGGCATTCTCATATTGCTCATCGAGCTTGGTTTGCACAAAGAAATCGGCAATGCGCACTTTGGGTTCTGCCATCAGAAAGACTTCTCGCTGAATGCCACTCAATCGCCAATGGTCTTGGTCTTGCAAATAAGAACTATCATTCCAACGACGAACCTGCACCGAAAGCACATTCTCGCCCGATTGCAAATAGGGTGTAATATTAAATTCCGATGGCAACATGCTGTCTTCTCCATAGCCCACATATTTCCCATTCACCCACACTTTAAAAGCGGAACTCACACCACCGAAATGCAATGTTACATTCATGCCATTCCAATCCGATGGAACGGTGAATGTGCGTTGATATGAACCCACTCCATTATAGTCGGTGGGAGCATAAGGTGGATTTATCGGACGAAACGGATAGACTGCACTCTTATAAATGGGTGCATCATAGCCATTCAACTCCCAATTTCCGGGAACTACTAATTTATCCCAATTCTCAACCTTCGATTTGTAGAAATCTTTTGAGGCATCGGCGGGCTTACTGGCAAATTTAAAGTTCCAATCGCCATTCAAGCTCACATATCGGCCACTTTCTTCTCGCTTATTTTCCAATGCGGCTTCCACCGATGCATAAGAATAAGCCGTAGCTCTTGCTTTATCTCTATTTACTTCCGTAATTCGTGGGTCGAGCCATGGAGCTTCATCTGCATCATAAATAGCGGGCGATAGCGGAATGCCTGCTGGTTCTCCTGTTACTGTTTGAGCTGAACTTGCAAGGGGCAATGCTGAAAGCACTAGCATTAATAATCGAGTGATATTGATATTCTTCATGTCGGTGTTATTTAGTCACTGTTAAATTCAAATTTGCTGCTTCTAATCCTTCAGAAGTGGCATTTATTTTAATTTCCCCTGCCCAACCATCATTCTGCACAATGAGTAAGCACATGCCATTAAATGCTTTCCGATAGTTGGCTTTGAATGGCTCGGTACTTGCCTGATAGCCGTTATCAACTCCTGCAATAAAGCCGACTCCTTGCACATCGAAGTGAATTAAATTGTGGGCATTGGGCACTAAATTACCATCAGCATCGGTCACTTTAACGGTGATAAACGATAAATCTTCTCCATCGGGTTTTATTTGTGTTCGATCGGCAATTAATTCAACTTTTGCTGGAGCTCCAGCTGTTTTAATTTCTTTTTCAAGAACCACTGCTCCATCTTTATAACTCACTGCCTTGATGTTTCCGGCATGGAAAGGCACTCGCCACATACAATTAAATGTATCATCGCTTTTTGTTTTTTTGCCTTGCGACACGCCATTGACAAACAATTCTACTTCGTCGGCATGATTATAATATACCGTCAAATCAATCAACTGACCTTCCTCCCAATTCCAATGCGGATATAAATGCAGCATGGTTTCTTTGCTCCACTCACTTTGATAAAGATAATAGGCATCTTTAGGGAAACCGCACAAGTCGATTACTCCAAAGTATGAGCTTCGTGCAGGATATGGATAAGGAAGTGGTTCGCCTAAGTAATCGAATCCCGACCAGATTATCATGCCCGCCACAAAGTCATTTTCTTTAACCGCCTTCCATGTTGCACGATGCGAGGCTCCCCAATAAGGATAGCAATTATCATATGCCGAGCAACTCAAATCGTCATTTCCATCGAAAGGTGCATTGTGAGCCGATGGCCAAACACGATCGCTATCCGAGGGGAAATCATAATGCCCACGTGTTGCCATTGAGGCACAAACTTCCGAGGCTACCATGGCATAATCGGGAAAGTTTGTCAGAAACTTATCGTAGTCGTAGTGCTTATAGTTAAAACTCAACACATCGAGCGATTTTGATTGAAACAGATTGTTCTTTTCGGGGTCGGTTTCGGTGAGCGAAGTGGTACTTGGTCGTGTGGTGTCGTAAATCTTCACGATCGAGTCGAGTTCATGCGTAATTGCTCGTCCTGTTTCATCAAATTGCTCGCGGATTTCATTTCCAATGCTCCACATGAAAATACATGGATTGTTTCTATCGCGCAACATCATGTCGGCTAAATCTTTTTCATGCCATTGGTCCCAATAGAGGTGATAACCTTTTTTCGCTTTTGTTTTAGCCCATTCGTCGAAGGCTTCTGCAACCACCAAGAATCCCATTTTATCGCAAAGTTCTAACACTTCAACGGCTGGCGGATTGTGCGACATGCGAATGGTGTTCACGCCCATTTCTTTTAGAATTTCCAACTGACGTTCGGCGGCTCTGTAATTAAATGCCGCACCTAATGCGCCCAAATCATGATGCTGATTCACACCATAAATCTTATATGGTTCTCCGTTTAAGAAAAAACCCTTTTCTGCTTGCCATTCAAAGGTGCGAAATGCTAGGGGCGTTTCATAAGTATCAACCTTTTTATTGTCCACATATAAATCGGTGATCACACGGTATAGCTTTGGCGACTCGGGGCTCCACATTTCAAAATTTTTCACATCAAATTCCTGATTAGTGATTGTTGTTTGTGCTTTGCCTGCCTTGAATTTATTTTCCATTACGGGCACACCTTTCAGCGGTATTCCTTGCGCATCTTTAATGGTTGATTTCAATGACACATCGGTATCAACATCGCTTGTGTTGTCGATTTTGATTTCCACATTCACCTTTGCCAGTTCGCTGCTAATGCTTGGAGTAGTGACATAAGTTCCCCAGTGAGCAATGTGAATTGGATTTTCTTCTACCAACCACACATGTCGATAAATTCCCGAACCTGTATACCATCGTGATGATGGCTGATCGGAATTATCTACCTTCACGGCAATTACATTTTCTTCGTCTCCTATCTTTAAAAAAGGCGTTAAATCATATCGAAAACTAATATATCCAAACGGACGTTTACCCAAGTAATGTTCGTTAATCCACACCTCGCTATTGCTCATCACGCCATCGAAATCAATGTAATATTTTTTAGGCGAATCGGAATTTTCAATCTGAAAGGTTTTGCGATACCATGCTTTACCTGTTGGCAAGGCTCCTCCCTCGGGCGTTGATGGGTTTTCACTACTAAACTCGCCTTCAATACTCCAATCATGTGGCAAATTGAGCGTTCGCCATGTGCTATCGGCATAATTCATTTGAAAAGCAAGCGAATCATCGAGCAGGGCAAATTGCCAATCCTTGTCGAAGTTCATTCTATCGTTAATTACCGCCTCTTGCTGGCAACTTTGAAATAGAAATCCAACAACTAGTCCTATTATATATGTCATGTTTCTTGTCATATCTGTATTCTGATGTTTTTAAAATTCTAGCTCCTTTATTCCGCTTTTGCAGCAAAACGCATTTCACTTCTACCTAAATCTTTCGATGTTGCCACAGCAATTCCGCGCGCACCGTCTTTATTCACCGCATTATAGAACTGATAGACCACTCCATCGGACTTTATCACAAAGGCTTTATGTGCAAACCAATTGTCATAGTCTTCACTCGGTTCAATGAGGTGCTCACCTTGCCACTGTGTCCAATTCACTAAATCATAGGAGCAAGCAAATGAATTATAAACCACCGTTTCGCCTTCTGGCCAATAGGCACGAAAGTAAAACATGACATACAAATCGCCCATGCGTTGAAGAACGGCATCGCCTGTTATTCCTTTGTGATGATTCAGCACGGGCTCACTTCCCAAACGTGTCCACGTCTTCATGTCGTCGGAAACTGCCATTGCAATTCGCTCGGCTCCTCGTGCCGGATTGATACTATCACCGCGCGCATTGTAATACATCACATAGTCATGACCTGTCAATCGTTTTTCATCTTTATACACCATTGTTTTATACATGGTGCTGTTGTCATACCATCGAGCATCGGCATCATGTGGTGTCATCACAGGCTCGGGCAATCGGTTCCATTCATGCGCCTGTGTTGGACATTGGTTTGTGTGTGCCATTCCGAAAGAAAGCACACCGGCTTCATATCCTCGTGTGTTTCCGCCGAAGTAACTCATCCAATAATTACCATCTTTAGCTGTTGAAACGCCATATTCCCCACCCCAATCATAATCGATGAGGTTAATATAGCCCGCTTTCTGATTACTATCCCAATCGGTTGTATCGGAAAAAGCCATGAGTGTACCTTGCTTTTCCCAGTGGAGTAGATTCTTGCTCGATGCCAAATGCGTTTCATATCCTCGACCGTCGAAGGCAATGTAAACCATGAACCACAGGCTATCTTTGCGGAAAATTGTGGGACAGTCATATTTAATATCAAAGTTTTCATCGGCCATGATTAATCCATATTTGAATGGGGTTTTCACCTCTTCATAAACCTGAGTCATCACGGCATCGGAAACTGTTTGTGGTAGCTCGGTTGTACCCTCTGGCAAGTTTATTTCAAATGCCGTAATGTCTTTCTTTGATTGCTTTGTGCACGATGCAAACATCATTGCACACATCGTAGCAATTAAAACCAATTGTTTCATATTTTCTCGTTGATATTATTCTTTATTTCTCTACTACAAAATGATAAATTCCCGATTGAAGTTCATAGCCTCCTCCTCTTGTGATCTGCTTCATTTCTTCGTGATCGTCATTTTCAATTTTCACGGATCCCTCATAAGGCAATAGAACGAGCGCATCGACATTAACAGGTATTTTCACGGTGAGTTTAAATTGCTCATCGGTATTTTCCCACGCACTGAGCACTTCTCCATAGGGCGTGTTGAAAGTAGCTTTCACTTGTTTTAAATCGCCCACTGGTCGAACTTGAATCAACAAATGCTGATAGCCTATTGAATTTTCTTGCTGATTAATTCCAGCCAATCCATTATAAAACCACTCCATCAAATGACCAATCATGAAGTGATTTTGCGAAGGATGGGCTAAGGCCTGCCACGATTCGGTGAGCGATGTTGCTCCTTTCTTAATTTGATAGCCATAGCCCGGAACATCATCTCGATTATTCATGGCATAAATCAAATCCGATTTCCCATGATGTGTTAATGCTCTCAACAAGCAAGGAAAACCTACTTCGCCAGTGGTGTGAACTGTTCCTGCGCTATCAATTGAGGCAATCAAATTATTTAATAAGATTTCTTCTTGCGACTTTTCCACCAATCCCAATGCCAAAGGCATGGCTAGGGCTGTTTGACTAGCATTTTCATAAATTCCCAATTCCGAATTATAGAATCGCGCATTGAAATGCTGTTTTATCGAATCGGCCAGCATGGAATAATGCTCCTGTTTCGCATCATCATCAATTCTTTCAGCCATTGCTGCCATCACTAAAGCATCATGATAATAAGTTGCCGAAGCTACCAATGGAACGGAGCTGAGTTGGGCATAACCAGGTGAATTCGGACCAATGTCATACCAATCGCCTAGCCCATGCGCAAGCAAATAGTTTGTCGATTTGCTCGCCAAGTAATCCATATATCTATTCATCATGCTCCAATGTTTCCCAATGATTTGCTGGTCGGCATACCATTTATTTATTAAATAAGGCAACATGATTACGGCACTTCCCCATTCGGGAGAATCGCTATAAGCAGGGTCATAATATCCGAAATTGATATATTCGGGCACAATGCTCGGAATCAATCCTGAATCTTGCTGAGCCACTTCCATATCGGCAAGCAACTTCTGATAAATATGATAGACATCGAAATTATAGTGCACACTTGGTCCCATGAGGTGTGTCTGCTCCAACCAGCCTAATTTTTCTCGCGTGGGGCAATCGGTCATCACCGACTGATAGTTACTCTTTATTGCCCAATTAATGAGCTGATAAATTTGATTGAAAAGTTCGTTCGACGAGTGAAATGTTCCCACTTGTTCCGATGAATTGCGCACATGCTGCGAAAAAACATCTTTCACTTGAGGTAAATCGGGACAGTTACCGCGAGCATCTACTCCACGAGCTTCCACATATCGAAATCCATAATAGGAAAATTTCGCTTCTAGGTGTGCTTCCTGATCGTCAGCTAAAATATATTCGTAATAATAGGGAGAACCCGAGCCCTTTTGAGTAATTCGTCCCTCATCGTTTAAAATCTCGGAAGGATAAAAGCGAACCACTTGGTCGCGATGACCAATTAATGTTGCAGCAATCTTTGCCGAGGCATTCTGACCGAAATCATAAATCATCGTGCTATCATCGATCGAAAACTTATTAACCGGCTCGAAGATATCCATCACTTTCAGCGGATTATTAATATCTGCTTTTAATTTCCCAGCAGGGGTGTTCACAACAACAGCCGATTCCCACGACGAATAATTAAAGTTTACCTGATTCCAGTTCGGAAGTTCCATCCTGCCATCATAGTCTTCTCCTCCATAAATGCTCGAAAAAATATAGGGCGATTTGTGCACTTTCCATGAATCATTCGACACCACATTTTCAACCGTTCCATCGGCATAAGTTATCCGCAAATTACAAATCAATCGAGGAAAAGAATAGGCTATTAGCAGCTTCCGATAGCGCTCACGATTGATGTATTGAAATCCATTTCCAACAACTGCCGCAATCAAGTTATCGCCCGAGTGTAATTTATCGGTCACATCAAATCCGTTATAATAAACCACCTTGTCATAGTCGCTCCAACTGGGTGTGAAAATGGCATCTGAAAGTTTTTCTCCATTCACAAATGCTTCATACTGCCCTAAACCCGAAATAAACAAAGTGGCTGTGGCTATCTTCTTACTTGTTTTAAACTTTTTCCTGAATAATGGCACTACTGCACGCTCTTCCACAAGCCCTTTTGAACTGGCTGAATATCCATTCTTGCCTTCTGTCACTCGCATGCTGTCGACTAATTGCTCATAGCCAATCCACTGTGCCCCACTCCACGAATCGGCAGTCATCAAACCCATTAAAAAGCTTTTCGGATCGCTCCATGATGTAACTAAATCTTGTGAATCCCAAACTCTCACTTGCCAATAATAAATCCTTCCACTCTGCAAACTATCTCCGGCATAAATCAATTGCTGCGACTGCTTTGAATTAATTTTACCACTATTCCATAGCAATTTCCCATCTTGCAAATCTTCCTTGCTTGCTGCCACTCTAATCTGATAGCTCGATTGGCATTCTCCATTTTTGGTTGATGTTAAAATCCAGCTAAATCGAGGGCGTTCATTGTCTAATAACGGCATGCTGTTGCTGTATCCGTCAATCTTAATTTCACTCACCCTAACCGACGAGGTGCACGATGCTAGCAGCATGATTAGTAAAATTAACAGATAGCTCTCTTTTTTATTTCTCTTCTTGTTCATGTGGTTATTCTTTCATCAAAACGCCCAGCTTCGCACTGACTTTTTGCTCAATTTTGCTCAAAAATAACAATAATAACCGAAAACGTTTACAATTACGGGAATTTTTAATTGATTCAAGCCCATTTTAACGGCAATTATCTATCACACATCGTCGGAATCGTGCAATTCCCTTCACGATAATGTGATAGATAATGTATGAATGCGACGATGTGATAACAAGGGGCGCAAGCCCTATGGTCTTTGTAGACACCTATGGTAAGAACGATATTAAATATCGAACCAAAAAAAAAATCCATAGTGGTTTCCCACTATGGATTTTATATTTCACTACAAAAGATAGACTATTCAGCCAAGGGGTCGAATGTTCCTCTTCCGCCAGTCATTAAGTCATCCCATCCGATTGTTTGTTTCAAGGTTGGGTTGTTCAACTGTGCATTCGATTTCAAAGGCATCAAGTAATATTGTGGCAAGAATTGAACTGTTTTTGTTGCATCATCGCCTGTTCTCTTTTTGCGCACTAAGCTTGAAGCATAGAATTCAACCAGAGCTGTATTATCTGTAATAACTTCTTTCGACAAATCGCATGGCGTAGGACGAGTTGCTTTGTAAGGATCGGTTGCTGTAGCACTTCCAATCACTCCATCTTTTTCTTTCACAACTAGCTCCAAACCATCTCTACGCTGTCCGTTGAAAGGTTTTTCGCCAATGTAAGTACAAGTGTTTCCGCCGAAACCAGTGAGTTCCCAGCTCGCATTTAAAGCTCCCTGACCAACACCACCATCCCAAAGCATCCAGCGGCGCATGTCATCGAAACGTTTGCCCTCATAGGCTAATTCAATTTGACGCTCATATAGAATAGCTCCGAATAGTTTACCTCTGTCGCTAGCCAATGATTCTGGCAAACCACACTCATCGGTATAACCCACACGCATGCGCACCTTACGAAGAGCTTCAAGCGCCTCGCCATAATAGCCCGCACCACAAGCTGCTTCTGCAAAGTTCAACAACACTTCAGCATAACGAATTTCCATGTAGGGTGAAGCCGATTGTTCGAAACCATTTTTTGCATCAAGTTTAAACACATATAAAGGTGAATTATTGATACTGTAATCGTCAGAACGCTTACGAATGTAAACCCCTTTATAATCAGCACCTAAACCATCGCCCGAGAAACCACTTTTTGTTTCATCGGCACGATTGGCTGCATTGTCATACCACACGTAGTTCCAAAGCGCATATTCACTTCCTTTATAAGGATAAGAATCTATCGAGCTCGATGTTGGATCGCCCGAGAATTTCCAATACACACCAGGGAATCCAAATGTGCGGTAGAAACGAGGGTCGCGATTCAACATAAATGCGTTCTCATCATAATAGTAGTCTGATCCTTGACCTGGGCGAACACCATCGGCCATTGGGAATAAATCAACCATCAAATCGGTTGCCGATTTACCACCACCAGCATTCGTATTAATCGGACGAAGTCCATTTTCCCAACCATTCCATTTTTGAGGATTAGTGTTTGAGCCCGCATTTACATTGTTATATAATTTTACAAAAACAGCTTCTGAAGAATTGAATTCCGAGAACATTTTTCCCCAACCAGCGGCATTCACACCTGCAGCACCTTCATAAGCTAAGCCGAAGCCACCAGCTGTAAGCTCAGCAATTGCCGCTTTGTTCGACTCATAGGCCAAGTTCCAACGTGCAGCATCATCGGCACGGTTGAACACCGGACTAGCATAAAGCAAACGAGCACGACCTTGCAAAGCTAATGCAGCACCCGATGTTACTCTACCGTAGTTGCTAGCATCCCATGCTGCTGGAAGCAATTCACTTGCTTTGTCTAAATCTGCACAAATGAAATCAATACATTCTTTCGTGGTTGAACGAGGCACTGTTAATGCTTCTACTTCACTAGAAATAGGGTTTTTCACATCGGTTACTAAAGGCACACCACCATATTCTTTCACCAAGCGATAATAAACCCACGCACGGAAGAAATAAGCCTGCCCCATCAATTTGTTTTTTTCTTCAGCAGTAATACCCGAGCTTGCTTCCAAGCCAATTAAAGCATCGTTGCAAGTAAGAATCCAACCATAAAGGTTATTGGCTGTTTTGCGCTCATTATAGAACATATTTGGCAAATGCGAATCGGAGTTCGATGAAGTAATAATCGTTCCATCGACCAATTTCGATAGTCCCGAATATTCTTCGGTGCATTGCGAATAGAAATCGCTTGAACCTGCACTCGATGAAGCCCAACCGAAAGAGGCAGTAGCATCAGTCAATGCCACAGCATAAACACCATCAATAACAGCCGTTGCCGTTTGGTAGTTTTCATAGACATCAACCATGTTACCATAGTCTTTTTTGTCTTCAAGAAAATCAGTGCTACAAGCTCCCAACACAGCAAGAGCCATAAAAGCTACACTCGATTTTAAAATATTTTTCTTATTCATCATTTTCTTATGTTTTAGAATGAAGCACTAATACCCAAAGTAAATCTTCTGAGGTTAGGATATTGACCATAAGTTCCAGCAAAAGAACTATAGAATTTTTCAGGGTAAGAATTATAGAAATTCAACGCATTTTGAATGGTGAAATTCACACGACAGCTTTCAATTCCTGCTTTTTGTACCAAGTTTGAAGGCAATTTATAGGCCACTGTAACGTTGCGAAGTGCCACAGAAGCATCTTTCACTTTCCAGAACGTTGACTCTAAATTGTTCACACTGTCATACATTAAGTTCGGATATTTCGCATCGCGATTAGCTTCCGCCACCACATTTCCTTGCGCATCGAGCACATCTTCATAAGTGAACATGTTGTTTGCCCAGAAAGCAGGTAGGTTTGTATATTGCATTGAAGTGTAGCCCGAAGTGTTCAACACACTATTATTAATTGCACGAATGTTCTTGCCTAAAGTAGTGTAGCTACCCCAGCTTGCATTGAATTGTGCGCTGAAAGAAAGACTCTTCCACTCCGCATTTAAATTCATGGTGAAACCATAGATATTGCTTGAACGATCAGAAATTTTCACGCGGTCGGCTTTGCTATCAATCACACCATCAGGAGTGCTTACATAGTTACCTTCAGCATCGCGCGCTGTGCTACGAACATCTTTATAAATCAACATACCCGGACGCATATCGGCTTTCGACATACCAAGGTAGTTCGTAATTTGATATTTGTCGAAATATTCTTCAATATCTTGGTAGCTGCGGAAAATTCCCATGCTTTGCATTCCCCAAGTACCACGATCATTGCGTTCGTTTTCTACAATACCATCGAGTTCTTTGGTAGTTGGCCAGTTCATTTTTTTCAAACGGTTATCAGAATAGCCTGTGTTCAAGCGAATGCCATATTTAAAGTCGTTTCCAATTTTCGATTTCCATGCCGCACCAATCTCAATACCATAGGTGTTAATTGCCGAGTAGTTTTCATTGGCAGGGTTCGAGCCCACAGTGCTAGGAATACTGTTATTCAAAGCCGTGAAGATGTCGCGGTTCCACTCATAATATCCATCAATGTTAAAGCTCAAACGATTGTCGAGCATTGCCATGTCGATACCGAAGTTCGATTTGTAACTCTTATCCCATTTTGCATTGCGGTTGAAACCCGAGTTTGGAAGTACAATGTAGCTACCCGAAGCGGTGTTCGACGCACCAAAGATAGGACCTCTATCGGCAGTATATTGGTAGTATTTCGACCATGTCCAAGCTGGAATGTTATCACGACCTGTTAAACCGAAAGAACCACGAAGTTTCATATAATCGAAAAAGCTCACTTTTTCTTTAAACCAGTCTTCTTCCGACATTACCCAACCTAAAGAAGTAGAAGGGAACGTTCCCCAATAGTTTTCAGGAGCGAATTTAGTCGAGGCATCAGAACGAAGCAAGAATTCCACTAAGTATTTGCTTTTATAGGCGTAGTTAATACGACCGATGTAAGAAAGCGTTCCCGACTCAGTGCGAGCAAAACGGTTGTCTTTTGAAGAAGCATCGTTACTAGTTGTAGATGATTGTCCGTTAGCATTAGGATATAAATCATTTCTTGAAGCATAGATATCTTCATATTCTCTTTCCGATTTTTCCATGGCAAAAAGCGCATTCAAATCGTGGTCGCCAAACTTACGAGCATAAGTTGTAGCAAAGTTCATTTGGTAGCTATCAGTTCTAGTCATGGTTCTATCAACCATGCCTTTATTTGTTACTTCCGAGGCAATAAAATTAGCATCTGAAAAATCGCCTGTATAAAGGTGATCGCCACTACCGCCACGGTCAACCATGGTGTAAAGAGTATATCCCGTTCCAAGTTGGTTTGATTTTGTTGTACTGATGTTTTTGCCATAAGTGAATTTCATTTTCAAACCTTTCAAGTGGCGGCTCCAACCGAAATCATATTCAAGTCCGGTGTTCACACTCATTTCTTGATTCATATTTTCTTTATAATCGCCTGAATTTTGCACGGCTTCAAAATTATAAAGTTGCGAATCATTTTGAGTGTTATTAATAATGCCATAAGAAGCGATGTAACGACCATCGATTGTTGAAGGAATGTAGCGAGGTTGAGTTAACAAACGGTTGTAATCGGCTTCGGCGTTAGTTGCCGAAGAAACACCGTTATAAGCTTTCGTGTCGCCACCATAGTTACCCGCCACTTGCATAGACACTTTCACCCATTGGTTCACTTTCATGTCCATTCCAGCATTGTAGTTCCAACGCTCATATTGCAAATTACCGATATTACCATCTTGTGTGTAGTATGAAAGACCAGCGAAATAGTTCACATTATCAGAACCACCACCCACATTCACACTGTGTTTTTGAGTGAAAGCAGCCGTCCATTGGTCTTCAAGCAAGTTGTAATCCATGCCTTTCATTGCCTCAAGCTCATCGGCTTGGAACAAATCGGTGCGAGAATCATAGGGAGTAGTTACAGGGTTAGCAGCACGCACGGCGTTCCAAACTTTACCATATTGATAAGCGCTCAACATGTCGGGATGTGCAATAGCATCGGCCATACCGAATTGTCCGTTGTACGAAATTTTAGGTTTACCCACTTTACCACGCTTAGTAGTTACCAAGATAACACCGTTACCTGCACGCGATCCATAAATTGCAGCCGAAGCATCTTTTAGTACCGAAATACTTTCAATCATCGAGGCATCGAGGTTGTTAAACGCACGACTACCATCTTCAATCGGATAAGCATATCCATCGATTACATAGAGAGGGTCGGTTTCTGCAGCAGTACTCAAACCCGCCACCACATTGTTTTCACGAATGCTAATGCGAGAAGTTGCACCCGGACGAGAAGTTGACGACGAACTGACCGAAACCCCGTTCATTAAACCACGAAGAGCCGAAGCCATGTCGCTTGTTGAAAGGTCGGCCACATCGTTCATGTCGGTTGTAGCCACAGCCGAAGTTAAGTGAGCTTTCTTTTGAGTTCCATAGCCCACCACAACCACATCGTCCAATTGCAAAGCATCTTCAACGAGTGTAATTTTTGTTTTCGAAAGGTCGGAAATTGTTTGGCTTACATATCCAATGAATGAGATAGTAAGTTGCGCATTTTCAGGCACCGAGATGGTAAATTTACCATCAATGTCGGTTAGCGTTCCATTGGTTGTGCCTTCTTGTTTCACAATAGCACCAGCAACTGGTTCGCCCGATGAAAGGACCACCGAACCGCTCACTTTTTTCGTTGATTGTGCATAAGATGGAGCCAAGAAAGCTACCAACATGCCAATGCACAAACTGAGAATTAAAATCTTTTTATTCATATCTATATTTTTTCTAATCTATGATATTACT
>JBKEAC010000150.1:0-2711 GCA_047971925.1 Mangrovibacterium sp. | reverse complement strand
CAGACAATCAACAGGTTTATCATCTTCAATCACACCATCAACAAATAGCGTTCTGTAATTACTTAGCGTTGAACGAAGCCTGTTGACTTCAATCACACCATCAACAAATAGCGTTCTGTAATTACTTTGCGTTGAACGAAGCTTGTTGACTTCAATCACGCCATCAATAAATCGCATTCTGTAATTACTTAGCGTTGAACGAAGCTTATCATTTTCACGCACGCCATCAATGAAAAAGAGAAAGTTGTTACAGGCGTACAAAAAAAAAGAAGGTGTCCCATATGGAACACCCTCACAAACACTAAACACTATGAAAAAAATCTTCTTTTGCTTTTTATAAAGGCAAATGTACAGCTTTTTTTGAATACTCCAAATAAAAACGACTATTTTTTTGAGAAAATTTGCTGTAACGATAAAATAAAGTCAAGCGAATTAAAAGATATCCTAATTTACTTTTCAAAGTAGATAAAAGAAATCTTTGTCACAACCACCAGAAACAATAATACCTCCTCGTGGGATATTTTTTAAATGCCCTCAACAAATAATTACCACTTTAAGGTGTAATTCTATTCAGCGAAATGATTTTCAAATAAATGATTATAATTCATTCCGCCTTTTTCTGGAGCTGCATTTTGATATTTTCATTAACACCACCCTATCGAATATTGAACTGAAATTTCTACTTATCCACAATGCAATATCGAAAAATAGCGATCAAAAAAGGCAGAATAAATCCACTGAATAAAAAACCAAATTAATAAAGTGTGAGCTTATTTTTTTTGATGAAGGGAAAGAAAAAAAACTACCCCGAGAAACCCATCGGATAATAAATTTATTATTTAATTGAATTTCTTGTGAACAATATTTAAACAAATGGGTTATATAGATAGAAGCTAAAATATAAAGCTTCGGCAAACAACAATTACATTCACTTTAAACTATTAATTATGGCTTTTGAATTACCAAAACTTCCTTATGGAATTGATTCCCTAGAACCCTACATCAGCGGGCACACTTTGGAATTCCATTACGGGAAACATCATCAGGCTTATGTGAACAACCTAAATGGATTGGTTGCGGGAACTGAATTTGAACAAGCTGATTTAGAAACAATCATTAAAAAATCATCGGGCGCAATTTTTAACAATGCTGCTCAAGTTTGGAATCACACTTTTTATTTCTTTCAGTTTTCACAATCGCCAAAAGCAATGCCAACAGGAAAACTGATGGCTGCAATTGAAGATAGTTTCGGTTCGTTTGATGCTTTTAAAGATGCTTTTACCAAATCGGCAAGCACTGTTTTTGGCTCTGGATGGGCATGGCTTGTTAAGGATAATAATGGGAAATTAAGCATTGTGCAAACAAGCAATGCCGGTAATCCGCTAACCGATGGACTGACTCCATTAATGACATGTGATGTGTGGGAACACGCTTACTACATTGACAAACAGAATGCTCGTGCAAAATACATTGAAGACTTTTGGCATGTGCTCAATTGGCAGGTAATTGAAGAAAGATTCTAACAGCTTTTAACGCCTGGGTATATCAGTTCGCGATATTAATCCCCGATAACTTCATTATAAGTTGTCGGGGATTTATTTTTTTGGCTGAATGTTGAATGGATTTGGCAATTTTCAAATTTCCATTAAGCATTAATTTGTTGGTGTTGTATCTTAGAGTATTCATCTTGCTCGTTTACTCATAGCCATGGTCGGAAATCTGTAACGACGCATGATATGCATCATATATATAAAACTTTTCATAAAGGACCAGATAGGAGTCGTATATGGTGAAAATTTTATTCACTTTCGTAAGCAAATCGTTCTTTTTTAAATTTATTTCAAGTGAATTTAGCCTGTCGAAATTAAAGTAGTTAAAGGAAAGTCGACGCAAAAAGCAAAAAAAGAGCCGACCAATTAATGGTCGGCTCGATTGTGAAAACTGAATAAACCACCAGCTAAACAAACAATACTAAAGCGTTTCTTCCACAGCGTCTTCCTCCTGCAAATTGCTCGATTTAGCACGCTTCAAGATGCTGTTGTGCGATTTAATAATTCCATTTAGCGTGTTGCTAAATAGAGAATAATCAACCGTTTGCACTTTTCTCATGGCATTTAAATAGTCCACCAAGTCCTCGTTGATAAGCTGAATGAGTTCAGCACGCAATTTCGAGGCATTTGAGGCTGCAACTTGCTGGGTGCGCAAGTCATAGAAATTAGCATGCGAGGCAATCAACTCAACTTGGGCAGCACGAAGAGCAGTTAGCCTAGAACTCACATAGGACATTGAATTAATTGCCGCCTGCATTTCTGCATTATCTAAATCGGAAATCAACGAAGAAACATACGACGCACAAGTGAGATACTGTAAACTATTCATAATTTTACTATAGTAAGGCTGAACGAGCGAATAAACCATTTTCGCCTTATCTAAAAAGATTGATTCGCCCACGGTGTAGGCTTTCACAAGAAGTTGAAAATCGACAAAGCGGGTCTTCAAAGCTTTCATTTGCGCTTGCAAATCCGATTTAACACGATTTCTCATGATTGCCACATTAATTTCCGCTTGTTTCGCCGTCAATCGTTCAAACACACTTTCCAAATGTGTGTCGGCAATATCGCCCAACTGCGATTTCTTTTCAATGATTGATTGAGCCAAACCGTTGGTTCTTCCCACTTGCATGTTAGCATTTACATTTACAATTTTTGTTG
>JBKEAC010000149.1:0-10418 GCA_047971925.1 Mangrovibacterium sp. | reverse complement strand
GGTAAGGAATATGGCATTGACACTTCCCGATTGAATGATTATGCAGAAGAAATTAAGGCAGTGATGGAGTTGGGAACTCAAGTAGCCATTGTCATTGGTGGAGGTAATATCTTTAGAGGTTTGAGTGGTGCATCGCGTGGATTTGACAGAGTGAAAGGCGATCAAATGGGCATGTTGGCAACAGTGATTAACAGTCTTGCTCTCAACTCAGCGCTTACTTCGGTAGGTGTGAAATCGCGAGTACTGACAGCTATTCGTATGGAGCCTATTGGTGAGTTCTATTCGAAAGATAAAGCTTTGGAAGCAATGAATAATGGTGAAGTAGTTATTATTTCAGCCGGTACAGGAAATCCGTTTTTCACAACCGACACAGGTTCATCATTGCGTGGCATTGAAATCTGTGCCGACGTTATGCTGAAAGGAACTAGAGTAGATGGTATTTACACAGCCGATCCTGAAAAGGACCCTACAGCAACAAAATTTGATCATATCACATTTGATGAAATCTATAATATGGGTTTAAAGATTATGGATTTGACTGCTACAACGATGTGTAAAGAGAATAATTTGCCTATTATTGTTTTTGATATGGACACGAAAGGCAACCTCACAAAATTGATGTCAGGAGAAAAGTTGGGTACATTGGTTACCATTTAGCTTTTTCTTTTACTTGGGTGTATATAAACAGTTGGAGTTTTTCTCCAACTGTTTTTTTTGAGATTGATTTCTGCGTTTCCATGTATATGTGGAAGAGGTTTATGAGGTAAGTATAGATAAACATAATTAACTCGATTAGAATTCAATAAATGAAGCTGCACTACTGAATGTGTTTAAATATCCGATTTTTATAAATTAGATGTTTTTTTCAGGCTTTTAGCTGCTATTTAAGCTCCGGGAGAGGAGATGATGTTTTGAGAAATACCTAAGTTTAGTTTTGGAAAAGCAAATCTGTTCGAAAAAGTACAAGCTTGTTGATTTTCTTCAAGCGCACAATAATTTTTATCTGTAGCATGCTATTATGAATAGAACATGCTACAGTTTTGAACTAAGGATAAAGTGTTTTTAGAATAAATGCAAGTTGTATTTATTCTGCATGTTGTTTGATGAAATAGTCCTCACCTGGAAATGTTAGCAGCTTTTTAGCTTGAGGACGTTTGAACGATAAGCGAATATCGTAGCCATCATTCATGTTGAAGTATTTAACTTTAAAAGGATAGAATCCAGGTTCGAGTTCAATCTTTCCTGAACGCATGTTGTCGTAAGAAAAACCGCCATTGTCAATTACTAGATTATCGCCAATGTATAGCGCCGATCCGCAGATGCTCCAGAGTTGAAAGGTGTGTACTCCTGTAGCATGTATTTTTAAATATCCACTATATTCCCATCCTTTCGTGTTGCCCATGATGTCAGCGGATATATGCATCCATTTAAGTGTGTCGGTTCTTGTGGGATTCCCTGTAATTTCATCAACATGATAGAATGGTCCGTTGAATGTTTTGCACACCACTCCTTGTTCTACATGAATGAGTTGTTCTGCTGCTTGCGAGTAGCGTTTAAGTATCGACGTAGCTGTGTAGCTTCTTTTTCCGCTAGGTAGGTAGCTTGCTGCTTTAAAGATAATAGAATCGGAGATTGGTAGTTTCAATTTTTCGACATATAGAGCTGACTTCATGTTCGGTTCTGTTCCATCGGTTGTGAAGTATATGGCAGCATTTTTCGATTCGCAGTTAAGTTCAATGTCTGCATATCCCGAAGTGTATAGTTGAATTGGACTTACTCCTTCTGGAGGAGGAACTCTGAAATTGATGTCGGATTTTGCTAGTCGATTGTATTCCTCATCAAGTCGAGTGGTGAAGTTGTTGTAGTTTTTCGACTCAATGTTTGTCCAAAGTACTTCCGATAATGCTTGTAATCGTGGGAAATACATATATTCGGTGTGCTTTTGAGTGTGAATGTATTCTCTCCAGAGGTTGCCTTGTGCGCCGATGATATTCTTTTTCACTGCCTCATCGAGGTAGAATGGTGCGGGATCATATTTATAGACTTTCTCTAGCGATACTGGTCCACCAATGCTTAGTGGTTCTTGAGGGTCGCTACTCTGAAGCATATCGAGATATACAACTGAGGCAGGTGTCATAACCGTTTTATGTCCGAGTTTTGAGGCTTCAATTCCTCCTTTTTCACCCCGCCAGCTCATGATTGCAGCTCCTTGTGGTATTCCCCCTTGCAAGATTTCATCCCATCCGATGATGTTTTTACCTTTTGTTTCGAGGTATTTCCCCATTTGTGCAATGAGGTATGACTGTAATTCATGTTCAGTTTTACATCCTGTTTCTTTCATTTTTTGTTGACAAAGGGGACATTTCTCCCAATGATCTGTTGGGCATTCGTCGCCCCCAACATGAATGTAATTATATGGAAACAGTTTCACAAATTCGTCGAGTACATCTTGAAGGAACTGATATGTTTCAGTTTTTCCAGCGCAAAAGATATCTTTTGAAACCCCCCAAAGAGGCCATACTTTTACTGAATCAGATGGAAAACAACCTAGTTCAGGATAGGCACATAGTGCTGCTTGAGCATGTCCGGGCATTTCAAGTTCAGGCATTACATTGATGTGCAATTTAGCAGCATAATTCACTACTTCTTTTATCTGTTGTTGTGTGTAGTATCCTTGCACTTTTTCGTATTCGTAGATGTGTGGAATGCGTGTGAGGTGTCCGACAAGCGATGAGTCGCGTGTGGCTCCAACTGTTGTTAAACGGGGATATTTGGGTATTTCAATTCGCCAACCTTGATCGTCGGTTAAATGCCAATGAAACACATTGAGCTTTAGTCGTGCCATTTGGTCGAGCAGTTTCTTTATTTCATCAACACTCGAAAAGTGGCGTGATACATCAAGATGCATTCCTCGCCATTCAAAGCGCGGAGAATCTTCAATTTGAACGAGTGGGAGTGTGTCGATTTTCTTATTAGTGGGGAAGAGTTGTAGAAATGTTTGTATGCCATAGAATATTCCAGTTGGTGTGCTTGCACTTATTTGATAGGTGTCGATTGTTGAACTTATTCGATATGCTTCAGTTCCGACTATCGAGGGATTGATGTTTAGTTCTATTCTTCTCTTGCTTCGAGAGCTGGTGTCGAATGAATATCCAAGCTGATTGAGTTTCACTTGTAGATATTGAGCCTCGTTGATGATCGAGCTATCCAGATAGACTATCTTTAATTCTTCGAGTAATGAAAATGTCCCTTCACTTGTGCTTATTTTATTCGGAAGTGGAATGAAGTTGTGTGCACTTGCTTGTTTGCTGCAAGTGTTTGCCTGAATAGTGATAAGTAGAAAAAATACAAGTTTCTTAATCATGAGGTTCTAAATTGAATATTGCATGCAAAGATATACTTTAGCTGTATTTGTTGTTCATTGAATTTGCTTTTTCTTTTGGTGTTGTTCTTAAATACAATTTAATTTAGCTTCACTTGTTGTGTTGGTGATTTCTCCTTCTGAATTTTTTGGATTGATAAAGGTCTTTTTTGCTTGTAATTTTTCGACTTGTTTTTAGTTTGTTTCTGTGTGTTATGTATATGATTTTTTATAAATTGCCCTTCTCGCTTGATAAAATATTGTATATTTACACGCTTTTATGCTGTTTTATGCTGCTTTGTGATTTGATAGATTGTTTTATCGGTTTATTGCAAGAGCATGTATACAGCTGTTTGAGTATGCAATTGTATTAGCTCGAACTTAAAATGATGAGAAGTTAAAGACAAATTTTATCAGATGAAACAATATTTAGATTTGCTCCGATTGGTGCAGCTAGAGGGTGTGGATAAAGAAGATCGCACAGGAACGGGAACTAGAAGTGTGTTTGGTCACCAAATGCGTTTTAATTTAGAAGATGGTTTCCCTTTGGTAACAACGAAAAAGCTTCACCTTAAATCGATTATTCATGAGTTGCTGTGGTTTTTAGCGGGTGATACAAACACTAAATATTTAAATGACCATGGGGTGCGCATTTGGAATGAATGGGCCGATGATAATGGCGATTTAGGGCCGGTTTATGGGCATCAGTGGAGAAGCTGGCAAACAACTAGTGGACAGTGTGTTGATCAGATTCAGCAATTAGTTGAACAACTAAAGAATTCGCCCGACTCGCGTCGCATGCTTGTGTGTGCTTGGAATGTGGGTGAAATTAATCAAATGGCTTTGCCGCCTTGTCATTGCTTATTTCAGTTCTATGTGGCAAACGGGAAGCTTTCTTGTCAGCTGTATCAACGAAGTGCCGATACCTTTTTAGGCGTGCCTTTTAATATTGCGTCTTATGCCTTGCTCACCATGATGCTTGCGCAAGTGTGCGGTCTTGGTTTGGGCGATTTTGTGTGGACTGGTGGCGATGTGCATATTTATGCCGACCACATGGAGCAAGTGAAATTGCAGCTTTCTCGTGAGCCATTCGATTTGCCTCGCATGAAAATTAATGCAGAAGTAAAATCTATTTTTGATTTTAAATATGAAGATTTCGAATTGCTCAATTATCAGTCGCATCCGCACATTGCCGGTAAGGTTTCGGTGTGAGTTTTGTGTTTGATTTTGCTTAGGAATTCAAGCTTTTAAAAGTTAAATGCAAATTATGATACAGAATAATTTATCGCTTATCGTGGCTATCGATGAAAATAATGGAATTGGTAGAGCAAATGATATGTTAGTATATATATCCGATGATTTGAAGCGCTTTAAGTCGATTACTTCAGGGCACACAATTATCATGGGTAGAAAGACATTGCTCTCCTTGCCTAAATATCCTTTGCCTAATCGTCGACATATTGTTATAACAAGCGATGAAAAGGCTTCTTTTGAAGGGTGTGAAGTGGTGCATTCGCCTGAAGAGGCAATGTTTTTAGTGAACAACGATGAAGAGGCTTTTGTTATCGGAGGTGGAGCTGTTTACAATCATTTATACCCTTATGTAAGTAAAATATATTTAACGCAGATTCATCGCAAATTTTCTGATGTTGAGGTATTTTTTAATGCTTTTAAGTCAGATGATTGGCTCGTGCTTTCGCAGGAAACACACCACGATGAAAAAAACAATTTAGATTATTCATTCATTGATTTGATTAGAAAATAAGTGCACACATGCAAAAGGATTCACTCTACGGGAAAACATTATCGGAACTGCAACTTATTTGTGCAGAATTAGCTTTACCTAAATTTACTGCCAAGCAGATTTGCGATTGGCTTTATAAGAAGGAAATTAGCTCGATTGAAGAAATGAGCAATCTTTCGAAGAAGGCGCGTGAGTTGCTCTCGGAAAAATATATTTTTGGTTTGGTTGAGCCAATTAAAGTTCAGGAGAGTGTTGATGGCACGAAGAAGTATTTGTTTCCAACCACCAATGGAAAGTATATTGAAACGGCCATGATTCCCGATAGAGAACGCAAAACGGTCTGTGTGTCGTCGCAAGTGGGTTGCAAGATGAATTGCTTGTTTTGTATGACAGGTAAGCAAGGCTTTCAATCGCAACTTTCGGCAGGTGAAATTTTGAACCAAATTCGAAGCATTGCCGAATATGATGAAATTACCAATATTGTCTATATGGGCATGGGCGAACCTTTTGATAATCTCGATGAGGTGCTGAAAAGTACCGAGATTCTTACCTCCGATTGGGGCATGGGCATGAGTCCTCGCCGCATTACGGTTTCATCGATTGGGGTGATATCGAGTTTAAAACGTTTTCTGGTGGAATCGGAATGTCATTTGGCAATTAGTATGCACAATCCATTTCATGAGGAGCGTAAAGATTTGATGCCTATTGAGGGTAAACATCGTTTGAGCGAGGTGCTCGATATTATTCGTCATCATGATTTTGGTGGGCAACGTAGGGTTTCGTTTGAATACATTGTTTTTCCCGGATTAAACGACACGCCTAGTCATGTGCGTGAATTGGCTCGTGTGCTCGATGGCATTAAATGTCGCATGAATCTAATTCGTTTTCATGAAATTCCACACACGCCATTAAGAAGTTCAACCGATGAATCGCTCGAACGTTTTAAAGAGGGTTTAGAAGGGCGTGGAATTATTACAACTATTCGCACATCGCGCGGTCAGGATATTTATGCGGCTTGCGGCTTGCTTTCTACTAAAGAATTGCTTAAAGAGGCTTAGTAATTTTTGATTTTAAGTCTTCGCAGTAAGAAAAAGTGCATGGCGTTGAACAGTTTGTAGCTAGAATTGTTGGTAGAAGTTATAAAAAGGCTATTGAAAATTATTTTTTTTAATGGTCGAGCTATTTATTTTTAGCCACACTTTAAACGTCATAGCCCATGCGTCATTCTCTTTCAGCTATTCGCACTAATTACCAATTGCGGAATTTGTGTATTTCCGATTTTTCTAGTAATCCGATAGAATCTTTTCGGGCGTGGCTCGATGAAGCTATTGAATTTCCATGCTTGGAACCTACTGCCATGGTTCTTTCCACGGTTTCTTCTGCAGGGCGACCATCGGGTAGAGTGGTGTTGTTGAAAGAAATGGAGGACGATGGCTCTTTTGTGTTTTTTACAAATTATGCAAGCAGAAAGGGGAGTGAATTGGCGTGCAACAATTGGGCGTCGCTCACTTTCTTCTGGTCGGAAATCGAAAGACAAGTGCGCATTGGGGGTAAGGTGGAACGCATTGCTCGTGCGGCAAGTGAGCAATATTTTTATTCTCGTCCTTTTGATAGCCAGATAGCAGCAATTATTTCACCTCAAAGCCAATTAATTCCCAATAGGTTGTTTCTTGATGCACGGTTTCAGGAGCTTAAGCAAGAATCCTCGGCGGTGTTGTGTCCTGAACATTGGGGCGGCTATCGATTAATTCCCGATGAGATCGAGTTTTGGCAAGGAGGAGCAAATCGTTTGCACGATCGCATTTTGTTTGAGTGCCGCAATGGGCAGTGGTTTAAATGTCGATTGTCGCCGTGATTGTTTCGCATCGTGGCAAGATCTACTCATTTTACACAATGATAAGACGACACTAGCTTAACCAAAATATTTGCTAATAAACACTGTTTCGATAGCCTTGCTTTGCACCATTACCGAACCAGGCCCGACAGGGCTTCAAAGCTTTTGCGCATATCGGTCGCTTCACTATAGAGGTGAAACTTGTTTTGACTGGTTAATGCAAACATGAGCTACAGGTTTATCAATGTGCGTAATTGCTCCAAATCAAACTCTCCACGCAATATCACTCCGTTTGGATAGCTCAATTGCACTGTTGAAAAGGTGGAAATCTCCGGCGTGCTGGTCATCGGAATGAAATGGCCGGAGTCAGATTCCAAAGCAATAGCTCCGGAATCATTATTATCGGCTGACTTGAATTTACTAATCCAGTATTTGAATTGCCGAAGAACGATGTGGTTCTCTCTACAATATTGCGCTTGGCTCAATCCGCTTCCTTTCCATAAGTCGTAATGCCCCCGCATCTATGTTTGCTTGAGTTTCTCTATTCTATTCATGTGCGCAAAGAAAACGAGTTTCCCGGCGGTAGAAAAGATGTAGTTGGTCGGAGGGATACATTTCATTTACCTGAAAACCTTTTTTTTCAATCTTGTTGTCAGAGCAACTTACTATTAAAAGTCCTATTAATAGTACTGTAAAAATTTTATTAATTTAGTTTTTTTTTTTAAATGTGGTACAACGGTTTACGGCTTGGCGATGTGGCGGGATTTTTAGCACTGAACTTTAATCGAAGAACGAAAATTGAATTTTGCACTTCCGTTGATACGAAGCCGTTCAGCCCGCCTATTGCCAATACGATGTTATAGTCAGTGCTTTTCTCGGTTGTCATAGTGTTTGTTTTCTTTTTAGTGTTATATAAAGTCCGTGAGCAAAGCCAATTATTATGTGTCCAATGATAAATGAAATTCCAAGTCCAAGTTGTCCAAGTCCATATTCATCGTGTCCTGTCAATAGTTTTGAATAGTTGATTACAAATGTCATATAAATAATAAAGACAACTGTATGGGCTACAAATATTTTCCAAAACGATTTGCTTTTTAATGTCATTAGGTATGTCGCTAATAACAGAAACGGTGAAACCAAAAGTAGTATGAGAAAAACTGTCGCCATTTATTTTATTGTCAAAGGAAATATGCCACCTAAACCGCAAGATAAATAATGAATATAATATTGTCCACGTTGCAAAGAAGTGATGTCAAGCAAAACTTCTTGTTCGTGGGTAAAATCTCCTTTTGTCAACGGTTTTATTTTTGGTAATGTGTTACTCTGAATTATCTTTAAATAAGTGCTGTCGTAAATAAACACATTCGTTTCTGTCCCACCATTTGGAAATTTTATTTTATGAATTCGTTTATTTGGGTTAAGTGTTATTGACGCTTTAAATTCCATCGTGTCAAGTCCAGCGGGCAAGTCCACAGAGTAAATTTGGGAATTGTCTTGGTGCCATTTTAAATTTTTAATTGTGTCTTGTCTAACACCATTTGCGAAACCAGTCATTTCAAAAATAAAATAACCAAGTCCCGCTGTCAAGATGAGAATAGATATTATCAGAATAGGTCGTTTCATTTTCGGTCTGTTTGTCATTGCACGGTCGTCTGTTAGCCTTGCTGGTAACGGTGAGTATAAGAATAGTAGCCGATTGCGTGGCACTTTCCTGTCAAACCGCTACGCAATTTGAGCGGGATACAAGCCTTGAATTTACTACTATTTCGGCTATTATTTTTATACATTGTTACCGCCAGTTGTTCCTTCATTCGTCTATTTTTCTCCAAATATAAAAGGAATATTTCCAGGCACTTTTATTCCCATTTCTTTAGTCTTTTTATACCAACTCAATACATAATCTTTATCTTCTGCACTTTGATTCGTAGCAAGTCTGATTGTATAATTATTCCAAGATTCCAGAAATACTCTAGCCATTAATTGAATCTTTTTATCGTTATCAGTCAATGCTTTTAAGAAATCACCTGCTACAGACCAACCGCTAAATTGATTAAACAGCCTAAGAATTATTTTCTTACCAGTCGAATCAGTCAGGTCATATAGTTTTCTCAGTCTTTTAAAATCAATGCCTTGTTTTGCAAGTAAAGATTCAGCTGCTCTTCTTGTACTTATAGGATTTTCGGTCTCAAGTATTTGATAGGCTGTTTCTGTTCCTATATTAGAATCAAGGTTGTAAATACCAATCAGTGATGCTGTTCTTATCCTTGCTCTATCGGAATCTAAATATTTTTGAAAAAGAGGGATTTCACTTCTGTCTGAAACTTCCGATAATCCTAAAATTGAGCCAACAATCTGCTTTTGATTTGACATACTCTCCTGATAGATTTTTGTAAAATCATAATCGCATATTTTATTTAATAGCCTTCTTGCTTCAACTCGCACAGAAGTTGAATTATCAAAGATTAATTCTCTCAGAACGGTTTCATATTCATTTACTTCTTGTTTTTCAATTAAATTTACTGCACCCTGTCTAACTTTTTGCGACTTATCGGTAAGTAGTTTTATAAGTACTGCTTTTTTATTGGTCACTTTATCAAAATGCTTAATCAATAAAATCCGAATCAAATAATATTTATCGGTCTGCATTTGATTAATCAATTCATTGTCAAGTAATCCCTTTTTAGCAAGCGATTTGAAATAGAAGAATCTATCACCCTCTTTTAACATTTTTAGTTGTTCTGGGGCAAGTCGTTTTTGAGTGACGGAATTTATTATTTGATTATAAAGTTCTGATAAATCAGTTCTTTGAACCTGCAATAACCAACTAATCAGCTTATGGTTTTGTATGAAATAAGTTGTATTCTTAGCAACCAAAAGTTTTTGAATTGCTATTTCAGCCGTTTTCCTAATTGGAGCAACCCAGTCTGCAAGTCGAAAAAGAATAAATGGAATCGTCCTTTGAGTTTGTATTTCAAGCAGTCTTTTAAGAGCTTCTTCTCTTGAATAACCATTCCCATTCATTGAAGCAATGCACAATAGAGTAATTTTTATTTCCTTATCGAATCGGTCAAACTTTTGGATGTCAGTTTTATTTATCCTTAAATATCTAAAAGTCTCATACAGTTCTTTGTTTTTAAATACCTGAACAGAATTAAAGAGACGGTTAATAGTTTCTGCCGCTTTATTTGCAATCGCAAAGTCAGGATTTAATGTATAGTCAAAAATGGTGACGATTTGTCCAAACTCATCATACTTATCAAAATCAGGAGCATAAAATCTCGGCTTGCTCGGACTTGGCTGTCCGATTTCTTTATTCTTTCCAAATATGTTTTTAAAAATGCTCATTTATTGCAGTATCGTTTTTTCAATTGGCGGTAACGGTTTGGGGCTTGGCGAAGTGGGGGAATTAGATGCACAAATGTTCAATAAACCACAAAAGTTGATAGAAGTACAAATGTTCAATTTAGCACTTCTACCCC
>JBKEAC010000148.1:0-11775 GCA_047971925.1 Mangrovibacterium sp. | reverse complement strand
TTCTGTTTTTGCTGTGTGTGGTTGTGATGTTCAGGATTAGGCTTGAAAAATTCCATAAATATGAAACACACCACCAGCTCCCTTAAATTTATAAACTCTAACAAATCGAAGATAAATATCTAAGCGTAGATTCTCTTTGTCAATATACGCTCAACTCCCAAGGTGATTATAATCCGAGGGCTAGAGCAAATAGTTCTTGTCCATTTTCCTTGCACAAAAAAAATATTTATTCTCGCTACCCACTATATTCGACATAGAGCCAAAAATTTTTACCAAGCACATTCAACAAAGTGTCGAATACTTTCTAAATGGCAGATTCGTCGTGTTCGCATAAACCATATTATGACACTTCAGCAAGCAAGGCATTTACCATAAAGGTAAATCAATTTGGATATGACTAACTCACGAGAATGAAAGTGAAACTTAAACGAGCAAATCGAGCCAATTATGCACAAACAAAGTGTTTAAGGGAGAGTAAATCTGCCAATTTGGCACAGTTTGCCACTCCGCCAAGAGGCTTTACCAAGCAAGCTATATTTGGAACACTTTTGGTAAAGAATGATTTAAACGATAAATATATTCATATCAACAGATAAATCACATTAAAATGACAGATTTAAAAGGAAGAATCCTAGCAGGAAAAATCTTAGTATTACCTCAGGTGGCTGAAACAAAAACGGCAAGTGGAATTATTATTCCTGATTCAGCTAAAGAAAAACCCTTAACAGGAAAAGTTGTCCTAGTGGGTGCAGCTAAAAAAGATGAAGCAATGGAAGTTGCTGTTAATGACACCGTGTTCTATGGCAGATATGCTGGAACAGAACTTAATATCGAGGGAGTTGACTATCTATTACTATCTCAAACCGATGTGCTATACATTGGATAATTTGATTACATCTTAATTAAAATAACGCAAAACAAAATGGCAAAACAAATAAAATTCAATACAGAAGCTCGTGAGGGTTTAAAAAGAGGCGTTGATGCATTGGCTGATGCAGTTAAAGTAACACTCGGACCAAAAGGAAGAAACGTGGTAATCGAAAAATCATTCGGAGCTCCACACATTACAAAAGACGGCGTTTCAGTGGCTAAAGAAATCGACCTAGCCGATCCATTCGAAAACATCGGTGCTCAAATGGTGAAAGAAGTGGCTAGCAAAACAGGCGATGATGCCGGTGATGGTACTACCACCGCAACAGTGTTGGCTCAAGCTATTGTGAATGTGGGATTGAAAAACGTGACTGCTGGGGCAAACCCAATGGACTTGAAACGTGGTATCGACAAAGCGGTGGCTCGTGTGGTGGATTGCATTAAGGAAACAGCTCAAAATGTGGGCGATGACTTCAATAAAATCAAACAAGTAGCTAAAGTTTCTGCAAATGGCGACGAACAAATTGGTGCGCTTATTGCCGAAGCCATGGAAAAAGTGAAAACCGAAGGGGTTATTACTGTAGAAGAAGCTAAAGGAACAGACACCTATGTTGATGTAGTTGAAGGAATGCAGTTCGACCGTGGATATATTTCTCCTTACTTTGTTACAAATACCGAAAAAATGAATGCTGATTTAGATAATCCATTCGTATTAATTTACGATAAGAAAATCAGCACAATGAAAGAACTCCTCCCTGTGCTTGAACAAACAGCACAAACCGGCCGCCCACTCATGATTATCGCCGAAGATGTTGACGGTGAAGCTCTGGCAACTTTAGTGGTGAACCGTCTTCGTGGTTCGCTTAAAGTGTGCGCCGTGAAAGCTCCGGGTTTTGGCGATAGAAGAAAAGAAATGTTGCAAGACATTGCCACTCTAACTGGCGGTGTGGTGGTAACAGAAGAAACAGGCATGCAATTGAGCGATGTTACGTTGGAACACTTAGGTAGAGCCGAAAGAATTACAGCCGACAAAGAAACAACTACCGTGGTGGCTGGTGCTGGTGATCAAGCAGAAATAAATGCGCGAGTGAATATGATTAAAGCGCAAATTGAAAGCTCAACATCCGACTATGATAAAGAAAAACTGCAAGAGCGATTGGCTAAACTTGCTGGCGGTGTAGCGGTGCTTTATGTGGGAGCTGCTTCTGAAGTGGAAATGAAGGAGAAGAAAGACCGTGTTGATGATGCGCTTTGCTCAACTCGTGCCGCCGTTGAAGAAGGCATTGTGCCTGGAGGTGGTGTTATGTATATTCGTGCTATTTCTGCGCTCGATGGACTAACGGGTGAAAACGACGACGAAACAACGGGTATCGAAATCATTCGTCGTGCTATTGAAGAACCTCTTCGTCAGATTGTGAGCAACGCCGGGAAAGAAGGTGCTGTAGTGGTTCAAAAAGTGCGCGAAGGAAAAGGCGACTTTGGCTATAATGCTCGCACCGATGAATATCAAAATCTTTTTGAAACAGGTGTGATTGACCCCGCTAAAGTTACTCGTGTAGCACTTGAAAATGCAGCATCGATTGCAGGGATGTTGCTAACTACCGAATGTGTGTTGGTGAATGAAAAAGAAGAAAATGCTCCAGCAATGCCGCCAATGGGTGGTATGGGTGGCATGATGTAGTCTGCCGAAAATCAACTGATTATCTCGTTCTGAAAAATATTTAAGGATTAGATAAATACAAACAAAAAAAATCCAGCGTTTGCTGGATTTTTTTTGTTTCCTATGATTACGGAAAATAGTATTAACCTGAGGCAAAATCCTATCCGAAACTCAGGTAATTAAAACGGAAAAATCGAGCGAATTGTTGCGCTTAATTCACCACATTCACAGGTTCTCCCTCAATGAAAGACTTTACATTATTGAGCGCAATGGCACGCAATCGGGTGCGAGCCTCCACGCTTGCCCAAGCAACATGAGGTGTGATATAACAGTTCTTGGCAGAAAGCAACGGATTGTTGGCTTGCGGAGGTTCTTGCGAAAGCACATCAGTGCAATAGGCAGCAATGATTCCCGTATTTAGAGCATCCGCCACATCAACATCATTAACTAAAGGACCACGACCAGTGTTTGAAATGATGACATTTGGCTTACATTGAGCTAGCAAATTGGCATTCACAAAACCGCTATTTTCCGATGTAAGAGGAGCATTTAAACTAATGAAATCGCTTGTGGAAAAGAGTTCGCCAAGTTCCACCTGATTGGTTTCCGGCATCAGCCCTTGTTTATTGCTTCGATTGGCAAAAATAACGTTCATGCCAAATGATAAGGCGATTTTAGCAATTGCTTGCCCTATCTTTCCAAAGCCCACTATGCCTAGCGTTTTGCCACTTAGTTCCAAAAGCGGATGGGTGTAGAAACAAAAATGCTTTGAGTTCACCCATTGCCCCTCATGCACGGCATTGTTGTAGCTTTCCACATGATTGCTCACCGCAAGGAAATGCGCAAAAGTCATTTGAGCCACCGAATCGGTGCTATAGGCAGGAATGTTAGTTACAAGAACGCCAGCTTCTTTTGCAGCCGCTAAATCAACATTGTTCACACCGCTAGCAAACACGCCCAAGTATTTCAATCGTGGCAATTGAGCAAATATTTCCTTGCTAAAAAGCACTTTGTTTGTGAGCACAATTTCAGCATCAGCAGCACGCGACACCACCTCATGAGGAGCGGTGAGTTCATGAATTTCTAATGTGCCAAATGCACTAAAAGCATCAAGGCTTAAATCGCCGGGATTAACCGAATAAGAATCGAGGATAACTATTTTCATATGTATCGTTTTAAACAGGTGCAACAAAAAACAAAGCTAATAAAAAATAACACATTAAGCGCTACTAACTGGAAATGACATGGGTTCTTTTCATCACGGAATCATGTCCATCAACTTGCACGCCCATGTCGATCCTTCGGTAGATTTTGCCACCATAGTTGTAAATGTACGACTCATCATGCTCGAAGAAGAGAGCACGCTTCAAGGAAATGAGGTTGGAAAATGTGCTGTGCGAATTGCCAATAAATAGTTTGGCACGACTGCAAATTTCAAAATTAATGGCGGCATTGATTTCATATTCGAGTGCGGGATCGTAAAAGAAATCAGAGGAGTAATTTCTGAGTTTAAGCTGTTCGGTTATCTCGGCATGATTTTGCCCGGAGGTGAAAAACAAATGCCCCGGACTTACCACTTCATGAAGCATGTTGAGTAATTCATCTAATCCCACAAAGATTCGGTCGTTCACATCGGCAAGTTTGCGGTCGTTGGCATATTTTTGCCAATCAGATTCAGTGCGAACTTGAATGGCTGCTCCTAAATTTTCGGTGAGATAGGTATTCACAATGGTTTCGTATTCTGAACGAAGTTTTAATGCCTTTAGCACTTTCATCTTTGTGGAGTTCGCATGGAGTGTTGCCGTTTTTCGCTCTGCTTTCACAATGGTTTCGGAGTAAGTCCACAAATTAAGGATGTTGTGTCGCACTTTGAAATTTAGAAGGTTACATAGTTTCTTGCTCGACACTTTGCTGCGACTTATCATGAGGTTTTCGCCGCCAAAGTGTTTGCGCATTTCATTGTTGAAGTAGTCGATGTCGTAAATATCAGAGAATGCAATTTTCTTGTGCCAGCCAAATTCGGGTTCTACCAAATAGATGTGATGCTTCAACGCAATATCGCAAGCACTGAATAGACACAATAGTTTATTACACAACCCACCTCGCAAGCTAAATATTAATTGCTTATTAGGATAGCTATTTTTCACTTGATGATGCGCCACTTTTGCAATGATTGCCCGGCGAGTTTCTTTGAATGACATGGACTAAGATTTTTGATTGATAATCTCTTGCAGATTAAAAGAATCATGGAGCTGTTGCCATTGAATGCGATTCATATCTTCCCCAACATTTGTTCTTCTTAATGAATTTTTCTGTGTTGCGCGAAGTGGATATAATTTCGTTTTGCGTGAAGACACTATGCTCTCTGTTCCTTTTCTTAACGACATAGCCTTATACCACAAATCATCTGCCTTCGGCGCAATCTTTAATGCCAAATCCCAATTAAGCACATCTTCATGTAAACTATTAGGAGGATAGAGAGTTCCACTGTATCCGATGGGAAGATTTAGATGGTGTTTTTGACTTTGAGCATGTTTCCATTCTGTATAAGGAAGAACAAAGCCTTTCTCATCATATTGAATAATTCGTGCGGTATTGGTAACAATACATTGAGGGTTTTCTATGTGAGTTTGATATAGATTTCCCAACCAATTGCGACTATAAATAATATCGTCATCAATTGTTACTATTGTTCTATTGGGGAAACACTCCATGGTTGACAAGAGCTTTCGATGTGGAGAATTATATTCGTTGAATTTAATCTCAAAGAATTTGAATTCTTCCAGTTTTTTCAAAGAAGAAGGGATAGCGTCTTTTAATTTTACATTAATCCAAAGGATTATTTTTTCGGGTATTTGCTGCTGACAAAGGATGCTCCTGATGGTGATATCAACAATTGAAAGTCGAGATTCAATTGTTGTTAGCGACACAATGACAGGTAGAACTTCGGCAGTAGGACTGATTAATCGCCCGATTGGAGTTAAGCGCAATTTAAATTCATGAAATAATGATGTGGGTAATTCCTTTAGTTTCATCTATTCTGATTTATCGGTGTTGATTTAAGCCGTTTTCTGCCCACACAATCTTTTGTTTCTTCACGGCATCTCTAATGGCTCTGTTTTTATCCATTAAATCCTTCTTGCGATAGGGGCGACCATGATCGAGATGCACCACAATTGCCTGATATCTGATTTGCTTTCCATGAACTCCAAAGTTTTCTAATCGTTCGCCGAGTTCACGGTCTAATCCGCCATACATCATGTCTTCATTATAACCATTCACTGCCATAATATCTTCTTTCCAACCGCTCACATTATGTCCATTCCATGTTGGTTTGGTAGTGGTGAACTTATTTAAAAAAGAGGTATAGGCGCTGCACTTACTCAGTTTGCTTAATTTAAAATTCATTGTTTGTCCGTTTTTAACAAGCCATTTGATATTAAACACATGCTGCCTAATAATATCATCTGGAGTAACTTTTGCGGTAATCACTTCGTTGAGTTTAAAATAACCTCCACTAAGGAAACGTCCTTTTTCGGCATTCTTAATGTGCACATCAATGAAATCGGGACGAGGAATGCAATCATCATCGGTGAAAAGTAAATAATCGGTTTCTGAGGCAAGAATCGCCTTATTGAGGATGGTGCATTTGCGGAATCCTTTATCTTCGTGCCACACCTGTTTGATTTTCATCCAGCTTGTTGCAGAAAAGGATTCAATGAGCTGTTTAGTTTCGTCATTTGAGCCATCGTCGGCGATAATGATTTCAAAATTACGATTGTTTTGCAGCTCAAAACCTAATAATACCGACTTTAAGTAAGTTGGTTTATTATAGGTGGTGATAATGACCGATATTATAATATTGTTATTCATATTGTTTGGATAGCCTTACTTTCAAAAGGTTTATTTGATATCTGTATGAGTAAAATATTTTTGAAGTACCAAAAGTGAAATCAAATATTCTCGCTTCTTGTTTTTGAACTGCTTAATATATTCATTGGCATTTCTGATGATTTGCTTTGCCTCATCGGGATTTGCTAAATAGTAGTCCATCTTCTCATCTAAATCTGAGTAGTCGTCTTTCAGTAGCACATAGTGATGATTGGGAATAAGAGTACCTTCCATCATCCACGTTTCATAGCGTGGTTTGGTAGAAAAACATAGCGAGTTCGACGACATAATCCATTTTAAGTTAGTTGCCACATCATAACCTTCAATACTGAGAATGAATTTATATTGCAGATGTTCATCCATTGTAATTGGATTAACTTTCCATCGATTGTCTTCAAAGTTATTCACATGACCGGCATTGCAGTGCGAGTTGTTGAAATGACGATTCAAAAAAACTTGGCGCAATTCCAATCGAGGAGCAACATTTCCCCGCCACACTAGCAGGTCTTTTTTATCTTCATAGGCAATTTTATCATCAATGAAAACAAAGTGTCGGCGCTTGTCTAGGTTAAAAACCACCGAGTTTTGATTGTTATCGCTGATTGGTCGGCTTTTCAAGATGCTTGGCGTGTCGGGAACATGCGTGATATCGCCAAAAAGGAAATCGAAATGCACCTTCTTCTTGAAATGATTTAAATAGGGTTTTAAATCGAGAAAATAGGCCGATGGCTTAGCATGGGTGAAATGGCAATCGCACACGCAATTTTCCGACAAAGATGTTTTTTCGTTTAGTTTGCAGTAATAATCTACTCTTCGATTAATATATTCTTTGTCAAACAAAGGCGTATATCGAGCGATGAGCTTACTAGCCTCGGTGTAAAAAATCTTTGGCGTAAAGCTTTTGATGTAATGCTCGATAATGTATAATATCTTTAGTTGGCGGTGTTGCATAGGGGCTTGTAGTTTTATAACATCAGATAAAAATAGTTATTTTTAGGATACGACAATCAAAACTTACGATTTTAATGTTTTTTCATACAACTCCATCATCTGGTGCGTGAGTTTCGTGTGGTCGAATCGCTGCACATAATTCAAACCATCGGCAATCATTTTTTGCTGAAGATTCTTATCATGGAGCACGAGTTGTATTTTTTCTGCCAACTCGGTTGTGCTGTTTGGGTTCACATAGATCGATGATTCACCACCTGCTTCTTCTAAGCAAGAGCCCGTGGCAGCAATGACAGGAATGCCGGAGTGTAGCGCCTCAATGATGGGGATTCCAAAGCCTTCGTATAAGGAAGGATAGACAAAGAGCGAAGCTAATTGATACACAATCGGCAATTCGACATAGCTCACATCACTTAAATAACTCACTTGATTTTGCATGCCGTTCTCCACGATAAACTGATCAACTTGCTGTGCATAATTTGTTTTTCGTCCGATGACAATTAGTTTTGTTTTTAAGCCCGACAATTTCAAAGCTTTTACTGTTAAGAGCAAATTTTTCCGCTCTTCCACCGTTCCAACCGAAAGAATAAACTCGTTGGGCAAGTTGAATTTCTGTGTCACTTGCTTCTTCTGAATTTCATCGGCTTTCACCATGAATTGCTCATGACAACCTTGATAAATTACCTTTATTTTTTCGGGAGCAATGCCATAGAACCGCATTACATCGCGCTTGGTGCACTCACTCACTGCCACAATTTGATCGGCATCATGACAAGCTTTTCTAAACTTGAAATCATATATCAGTCGGTCGATTTGCTTATAAAATCTCGGATAGTGGCGGAAAATCAAATCGTGAATAGTTACCACCGATTTCACCTTTGTTTTCTTAATGGTGAAAGGCAATTCATTGGTTAAGCCATGATATAAATCGGGCTTTAATGACTTAATGTCTTCATGAATGTTCCATGATCTCCAGATTGCTTTTTGCATTTTAGCACATGCTGGAGGTGGTACGAATTTAATGTTCGAACAATCGGCTATTAGTTTTTTCATGCCATGCTCTATCAAATTGGGAGAAAGCAATAGGAATTCGTCTTGCTGGTATTGTTGAGCAAGATTATTCACCACAAATCGACTGTAGTTACCAAGTCCGGTGACATTGTTTGTTATCCGTTTAGCGTCGTAGGCTATTTTCATAAATCAGTGTAATATGATAGACGGCACAAAGTTAAAGAATAAATGCGGCACCAACAAAAGTTTTTTTTTCCGGAATAAATAACTTACCTTTGTAAACGAAAACAAATCTCAATCAGATGACTATCCCTAAAATAATCGTTCAAACCTTTAAGACAAGCAAGTTGCCTTTGTTATTCCGTTGGCATATTAGTCGCTTGAAGAAAAAGAATCCGAACTATCGGTATGAGTTTTATGATGATCATGGAGTAGATGAATTTATCTTGAAAGAACTTGGCAAAGATGTTTTCGACCTCTACAAGTGCATAAACATTGGTGCGGCTAAAGCCGACTTTTTCCGCTATGCTGTTTTATATAAAAAAGGTGGCGTGTATTTAGATGTTGACAGTCGGATTTTACATCCAATTGATAGCTTTGTGTCGCCGGAATCATCGGCAGTTATTGCTCCCGAAACTCAAGAAGAGCATTTCTTTATCCAATATGGTCTCTTCTTTGAAGCGGGGCATCCATTTCTAAAGAAAACATTAGAAATGATTATCGATAATTTACTTCACAATCGATATCCTTATGACACCCACAAAATGACTGGTCCAACAGTTTATTCGCAAGCCATTAGAGCTTGTTTGGCAGAAGACCCAAGCATTGCGCATGAGGTGCTAGGTGTGAACTATGATGAGAAGCTAGAGTTTAGTTTCTTCATGAGCAAAACATTCCTATATAAGTTATCTCGCAAAAATTTTCATTGGAAAAAGATTTCAAGCACCGTGCCTGTAATTGATACGGAGAAAATGAAGAAATGTAAGTCAGATATTCTATTAAACTAGTTCCGATGAAAGCATATGTTATTCATGTGAGTGATGCCTATGACCGAGAGAGGCACATGTTGAAGCAATTAGAAGATAAAGCGCTTGATGTTTCTTTTATTCTTGATGGCGACAAGAAGCAGCTCACGCCAATGCAATTAGAAAAATATTTCAAGGGAGAAATGGCAGTAGCAAGCAACAGAAGCTCTTGCGCATTGAAACACATTTTGGCGTATGAAAAACTGGTGTGTGATGGCGAGGATTTGGTGCTCATTTTGGAAGATGACATTCGTTTTTATAAGCACTTTTCTGTCTTAAATGATATTGTGGCAGAAGTGAAGCAGCGAGGGCTAGCTAATTTCATGATTTCGGTAGAAGACTCCGACCTGCGCTATGTGCCACGGAGTGAACGGAAGAAAGGAACTTTACTCTATGCTCAAAACGGAGGGCGACTTGCCGGTGCCTATCTCATTGACCGTGGAGGGGCTGAGAGCTTATTGACTTCTATTCAAAAAGAAAAAATAGATATCCCAATTGATTGGTTTCACAACAAGTGTGTGCAAGCGGATATTATTAAGATGTATTGGAGCCACCCTCCAATTGCCACACAAGGCTCATTCGATGGATCAATCGATAGTCTCATCGATAGCGGAAAGCATGGCTTTTTCCGTCCTTACAGCGTTGCTTTACAGAAATGCTATAAGAAACTTCTGTATGCTTTACGATAGCTAAATTTCAAGTTGCCTTTTCAAATGAATCAAAATAGAAAATATCTTAGTCTTATTTCATCGGGAATCATAGCCTTAATACCTGTGCTTTCATTGTGGGGAGTGAGTGGCTTATTTGTGCTACTTGCGGCATCGCTCCTAATGCTCCCTAATTTTGATACTGACGTTCGTTTATCAAAAATTGATTGGGGATATATTGCCGTACTCTGTTTTCCAGTGGTGACAGTGGTGGCTTCCATGCTAGTAAGCGATAGTTGGCAATGGCGGCAAATCGACCGATATATTCGCTATCCTTTAGGGGCATTGGTGTTTTTTTTCTTGCTAAAAGGACGAAAGCAAGCACTTCACTTAGATATGCTGAAAATAGCTTTCTATCTGGCATCGACTGTGGGCTTCATTTGTGCGCTCTATGAAAAAGTGATACTGGGTATCCCCTTGGCGGGATCATGGCTTTTCTCTATTTCTTTTGGCGAGATTATGGCCATAATAGCTGTACTATCGTTGTTAAAGTTTGATGATACAAAATGTAATGCATCGATTTGGCGCATGTTGTTTTTCACTTTAGCGCTGTTAGCCTCGGTAATGGCTGGAACAAAAGGAGCTTGGGTGGCTTTCCCACTCTTGCTTTGGTTCATTTTCGATTTCCACTACCGCAAGCATTTGGGCAAACAAATAGCCGTGTTTTGTGTGTCATTATTTGTCGTTTCGATCCTTTTGTGGAGCATTCCCTTTTCAAAGCAGCGCATAAATCAAGCGGTGAGCGATGTAACAGGCTATTTCAATCAGGAAGAGTTTCATCCTACCTCACAAGGATTAAGATTAATGATGTGGGATACCGCTTTAGATATTTCAAAAGATAACTTCTGGTTTGGAGTGGGTATTTCAGAGATACCCGAAGAACTTCGAGACCGTTGTCAGCATTCATCCAATGCATCAGTTCGCGAAAAATACGATTCATATCAGGTGTACCTCAGCCATCTGCACAACGATTGGTTGCAGTCTTTAGTTGGTCAGGGAATATTCGGATTACTTGCTTTCATTTGCTTTGCTTTTTACAGTGCCTTCATTTGCTTTCGCGATCGAAATAACTGCACTGAAGAAGCACGCATGTGGGCTTACTTCAACATTCTGACATGTATAGCATTTGCAATCTTCTGCTGCACACAATGCTTGCATGCAGCCCCACGAAACTTATGGATTGCCCTTTCGGTTCTTTCATTTGCAGGTTTTCGTCGAAAGCAACTAAAAGGATAATTGTAGTCCTTTGTTGCACCTAGATCGCCGAATAATTGTTGAAAGCATTCATCGGGATAGTTAAATTTCATTTAGTTGCAAAGTTTAACTTTAAAAGTACACTCTTCCAAGTTTTAATAGTACATTTGCGGTTATTAAAGCGTAATTTCATGAAGACAATTAAATTAAACAATGGTGTTGACATGCCGATCATTGGCTTTGGCACATTTGGTCTGACCGATTATAATGAGTGTAAACAAGCTGTTTTAGCCGCCATTAATTCAGGATATCGATTGTTTGATACCGCTGTTTTTTACGGAAGCGATCGTGCAGTTGGCGATGCAATTAAAGAATCGGGAGTTCCAAGAGAAGAACTATTCATTAGTTCAAAAGTTTGGGTGAGCCACATGTCATATGAAAAGGCAAAAGAATGGTTGCAAATTGCTCT
>JBKEAC010000147.1:0-57831 GCA_047971925.1 Mangrovibacterium sp. | reverse complement strand
TCTTCATTTACAGCCAATTCGTCAGAGACATTTCGAAGATGTTTGAGGATTAACAAGCCACATATTAAGCGGATTGGTTTGGCTGGACGACCATTATCTGGGCAGTATAGCGGGGTAAAGGCTTGCTCAAATACGGCCCAATTTATCTTGTGCGAAAGCTTGTATAAAGGATGTTGCTGGTTCAATAAATCAGCTAATGTAGAAAACAAGGATGGGGTGTTTTGTGTCGACTTTATCATAAAAAATTTGCAAGTTTCTGAATCTAAAGATAGCAAAACTTGCAAATTTATCAAAGCATTTTTAGATTTATTTTATTAAAAATCAATACTAAAAGTAGTTTTTAAGGGGCGACTAAATACTTTCTATTCAGATTGTCAAAAATTTATGCATAAACCCAACTTTTACCGGTGATCCGTGATAAGTTAATTGGAGGGATATTTTGTGCTGAAAACAAAAAAAGACTAAACTCCCACATTGGGAGATCAGCCTTTTTTTGTAAGCGTTATAGCTTATCAGGGATTACTGTCTATAGATGGACGGAGATACCCGCAAGTTAGTAGTCATCAATTATCAAAAGGATTATTAACCCTCTCTGCGGATAATGTTATGACGTTCGTTGGATTAGCATCTTCAGTCAATGTAATATAGGTTGGTTTTGATGGTCTATCTACCGTTAGTGTGAATGTACGTGGTTCCTTATAACCAAATGGGATCAACATCCTATAGACACCTGTTTCCGCTTGATTATAATACCACCCCCCTATTGAATTGCCTCTTAAATCAAATTGCAATGTTATTTTATCTTTACCAACAAAGGAATACCTAAAAATTAACACTCCAATATTTCCGCTACTACTAAAGTTCAAACCAAAGCTTCCATTTGATTCATAACCGATATATACATAATTCATTTCTTCATCATAAGTGGATTTTAATCCCTCTTTACAATCATTAAAATAAGGTTGAGCAAACGATCCTAACCTACTATATGCAACATACCAATAATTATCAACAAATTGCTCATTAAATGGCAAGATCACAGGACTCAATGTAATGTTGTCGTCATTCACCTCAGTAAACGAATCACTATCGACATTATAAATAAACTCCGTGATAGTTTTTCCATTAATTTCGATTGGTTCATATAGCTTATATCCAGTTTTAGTTACTATATAACCAACCGTATGGGTTTCCTCTTCATCGTCTTTAACTAGCGTAAAGGTTAAGACACGATAAGATGATGCTATAGGTATCGACTGTTCTCCTATTGATAGTGTTAAGTCCGAAAAAAGCATAAGATCTTCTGCAGCATTAATGTCTGTTATATAATCACTCCAGTCTCCTTCATATGGTGTCAAAGTAGTCAGCTCTCCCGATTTCTTTCCCCTAAGCACTACCTTTTCTGAGGTTGCTTCCATAATTTGAAAGTCATAATCGCCCTCCAATCCAATCCCTCGTCCACCTACTCCACTCGGATCGCTTGGATCTGCAAAAAAATGAAATATTTCATTGTATGTATCGAACGAAAGTACTACTCCTGCACTTTGTGTTATTGTATAAAAACTAGTATTTACTTGCGTTGATGGATATAACTCACTCGAAATAGATACCGTACCGCTGGGGTCAAATTTCATCAGAATGTTATACCCCCCATAAGGCTGATTTGTTCCAGGATAGTATTCCATCAACCATCCATTTTCTTTGCTAGTTAAAATTTCCTCACTAGTTGCTATGGCGACATCTATACGATCGCTTGAAGAACTACCAAATGTGTCATCCTCAACATTGGCACATGAAATAAACATTATCGTAACTAACGAGTAGAATATGCTATAATATAATTTTCTCATAGTGTTCTTTAATTAAGTGTTGTTACATCTAAATCCGATACCTCTTGCGCACGACGTTGAATAATAGTGCGCAACTCATCCATATTGATACCCCAAGAGGTTTCCATGTATTCTTTGATAATAGCCAATTTTTTATTGATTATTTCCTGTCCATCTTCATTAGCTTGAGCTACTCGATTGTTCCAAAACTCCTCTTCATATGCAACATAATAAGCTACTGTTTCTGCAAAATCTTCTCGTGGCTCAGAGCTACCATAAGGAGAAATGAACCCCATGTTTAAAGCATCTTGTAACACAACATTCACCCAGCTACTAGATTGATAATCGTTAGCTGAAATTTGCTCAAAAGAAGTTGGATAATTTTTGGTCTGATGTAAAATATGTGCAAATTCATGATGCATCGTATGAAAATATGACGTATTGAGAGTTTCTGCATTTATATTATTTAGATCTAACGCATTTATTTCATATAACGTAATCTTCAAGCCTCCTTCTGCAGTTGCCACCACTTTAGATTGTGAGCTATTATAAGCTGGAGAACCTACAAAGAATAAGACTCTTGGACTATATGTGCGCATAAAATCTAAACCTAATAATTCTTCATAAGACTCCAACCAAAAATGCTTTGTAATCTTAGCCATTGCAATTGATTTATCGTAATCAGCAGGAATCAGATTATAAATGGGATTAGATTCTCTATCTTCAAAACGATATTTTAGATTGATATTATACGTATTAGTATAATTCTCAACAATCCAAGTATCGAATTCATTTTGCACTGTGGCGTCGGAACCAAAAATAGAATTTGGATCTAACTCTTCTTCTGCACATCCCCACAATGAAACTATGACTAGTGCTATAAATATGTATTTTATATTCTTCATAACATTTTTTTTAAATTCTCAATTTCTAGGATTAGCCTCCAACCCTGCATTTATAACATCTTGTGGTAACTGAATAGCTCGACGAGGATCGTCCACCTTTAATACGTCATTAGCCAATCCATCTCTATTATGAGAAAATTCAATACCATATCGCTTTATATCTTCCCAGCGCAATCCTTCGTGTATATTTTCAATTCGTCGTAAGTGTAAGATACACTGAATCATTTCTTTTTGTTCTCCTTTGGTTACAGTAAATCCTTGTGGTTTTATTTCTCTTTTAATTGTCCGCGTACTGTTATTTATTGGCATACTAGAAATACCACCATAAAAATCAACAATTTCTTGAGTTGTTACTGATAAACCGTTCATAGTATGAGAAGCTAACCATACATTGATATCCGCTGTAGCTTGATTCAAGAACTCTTTTCCTTTCAATGCATAAGCCTCAGCCCGGCAAAGTAAGGTTTCATCAGCACTAAATGCTAAAATAACATTCTTACGATATCCCATACCATTCACTTTATCCACATAGTAAAAATAACCGCCAATCTTAGCTACTGAGATTTTCATTTCATTCCCCCACATTGTTCTAAAAGGCAATAGATTATTATAATCCCCCCACATTCCATTGGCACGTCCTGTTTCTAATGCACAAATCGTACGTGAATGTGCATACCTTGAACCTAAACCAGAATAAACACCACCTACTAAATATCCCCAAGAAGAAGTTACTGGCAATAAAAGCAGATTTGCAGGTTCACTTGCATTAATATACTTATCTACACGTAGATCCCAGTTTGTAGCTGCGCCAAGTGTCATCGCTGTCCAGTCTTTCATCATATTTAATGGCTCTTTCCCTAACACAACATTAGCATACTCAATCACTTTGTCATAGTTGTGATAATATAAGTTAAAACGAGTAGCGAATGCATGAGCAGCCTTCTTGTTGAAATGATATTTAGGAACTGAATAGATCTCATCATTAATCAATGGCAAACCTGCCTCAATATCATCGTTAATTTTTTCATACAGATCTCTCATAGTACCTCTAGTATGTTCAGAATTAATTTCTGTTTCAGTATCGCTGATATATGGAATACCCAAGTCACTATCTGAAGTTTCTGGGTTATACGCTAGGCAAAATACATTTGCTAATGCAAAATGAGCATATGCTCGACAAATTAAAGCCTCACCTCGTTGAGCATTCAATTTTTCTGCGTTATCCATTTGAGCAATCGATTCTAAAGCTAGGTTAGCTGCAGAAATTGCGGTATAGCAAGCCTCCCAAAATGCAATAGGAGAATCATTACTTAACTCTGTAATATCATTCCATAAGTATGCTTGTTCTTGTTCTTTACTATCCACTGCATATTTAGCGGTATTATCCATTGCATTGTCGGAAGCCATCTCGGTCATCATAGCAGAGGTTATTTCAGGATATGCTGATACTAACAGAGATGTAACTTTACTTTCAGCATCTATCTCTGTTCTATTGTCTGGCAATGTGTCCAAGAAGTCATTGCATGATACAAAGATCAAGGCTAGCGCTATATATAAAAAATTATTCTTTCTCATTATATTTCAATATATTATTCGTTATTGTTTTAGATACCCAATCTAACAGCCATGGTGAATTGCTTTGGAACTGGAGCTGCCACACCACCATTGTTAATAAATTCTGGATCCTGTCCATTAAGTTTCTTATCCGCATATATTAAAAACAGATTAGTAGCCTGCAATTTTATTGACATGTCGTTAATTTTAAGATGTTTAAGCCAATCTTTTGGCATGTCATAAGATAATGAAATCTCTTTCATGCGTATAAAATCACCTTTAGCCACACGAGCTGTCGAATAATTATATGCATTGTAGGCATAGCTCAAATAATTATTATTAGCTAATTGACGACGGTCAGCAATTACCGGAATATCAGTTTTGTTCTCATCGCCAGCAAGAATCCATCTATTTTTAAATTCATTGGGCATAGCATCTAAATCTGAATAACTGCTACGAAATGCTCTATTCAAACGAATAACATTACCAAAGGAGTATGTAACAAAAATATTCAATTTGAAATTTTTATAACTTAACACATTACCAAGACTTCCTGTTACAGTTGGATCAGTAGATCCTTCATAAACTAAATGATCTTTCTTTATACGTTCTTGAAAGTAGATATCACTAACTGTTACTTCTCCATTTTCATTAATAAAGGTAGGCAAACCTTCCTCATTTAATCCTTGAAAGTCCATCGAGAATAATGAGCGGACAGGATGTCCCTCCAATGCAAATCCAGAACCAGAAATCATATCAATAACACGCGAGTTTGATTCCAAATCAGTTACCTCATTCTCTGTTTTTGAAAAAATAAAGTCTGTATTCCATCTAAAATCCTTATTGCTAACATTACGAGTAGATAATGTTAACTCAACTCCTTGAGATTTCATGCTTGCAACATTGGCAAACTCATTAATTTTACCTCTAACTCCTATCGTTGTGGCAATACCAATTAAGTCAAAATTTTTACGTTGATACCAATCTGCCGATAAATTTATTCTGTTATCTAAAAAACCAATATCAGCACCGATATTTAACTCGTGCTTCTTTTCATACGTAAGGTCGCTATTTTCGTTTTCAACTATTTGCAGACCTGATTCGCCGACATCGGTAAACGGACGCCAAGGATTGTAGCTAGATATAACGACTCTCGAATTTGTTACATTTGAAGGTCCACGATCAGCTGTTAGTGAATAAGACGCTTTTAACGTTAAATTCGACAATGCAGGACGCAAGTTTTCAAAAAATGTTTCTTCATGTACATTCCATGCTGTTGAAAGATTCCATGTGGGCAACCAACGAGCCGAACGACTCTTACCCAACTTATTAGTACCTTCATAACGAGCTGTACCGTTCACGGTATATCTCCCTTGATAAGAGTAAGTTGCTGTTCCAAAAAAAGAAAGTGAACGATCTCGCGTTTCTTCAACGGTGTAGTATTGCGTATTTTCCTCTTGTCCTTGCTTGAAATACAAATAATCATACGAAGGAAGCATACCCATATCATATTGCATCCCTACACCATTAAACCATGTTCTTTTGCGATCTACGGCATTCAACTCCATACCTCCAAAAAAGTTAAATATATGATTTTCATTATATATGTCATTATAACTAGCTGTTGATCGAAAATCATAACCACTCATTGAATACTTTGTTTCACGATAAAATCCTCCAACCGGCAATACTGATACAGGCAGTGAGCTCGCATTGTCAGGGTCCGTATATAGCCATGGATTAGCATCTCGCATCGTCGCATCATCCATCGCACGAAAAGCCCATGCCTGATTGGAATTATCATGCACCTCATGTACTTGAGTTGTGGTTGAATATTTATATGCTCCTAAAGCCGACAATTCTACTTTTTTAATAGGTTTCAACCTAGCTTCACCTTGAAATTTCATATCCGCTACATCCAAAGTCATAAAATTATTTTCTAATTCATTTATTATATTGAACGGAGCATAATTTCGTACATAGTATTCGTTTGGATCAAGCGTTCGTGATGTATTCAGTGCATATGAAAATGGGTTAATATCAAAATCTCGTTTCACAACACCAGATACTACATCAGCACTTTGACTTGATGTTCCTGGTGCCTTTTGCCTACGATATGATGCGTTAGAGATCAGATTTAATGTGAACTTCGGTGAAATGTTATATAAAGCATTAACATTTCCAGTATAACGCTTTACTTCACTTTGTTTATACCAACCTGGATCAGTCATAACACTTAATGAGGTATAGTAAGTAGCTTTCTCTGTACCTGACGACATACTTATCGCATGATTCTGCGTGATAGAATTATCAAATAGTACATCAAACCAATCTGTATTGCGATACTCTGCTTTTTGTAAATAGTTATTGCGAGCAGAGGTTGTATTTTCCAATCCAAATGTTCCCGTAGTTGGATCATAGGTGTTAATTAAATGGTACATTTTGCCATACACACCACTATCAGAACTGCGAAATACATCAGATAGATTCAAATAACCCCCCATATCCATTTCACGATAAACTCTCATTTGATCTTGAGAATTCATGATATTAAAATTTCGATAGTTAGGAACCATCCGCATTGAAAATTCGCCGGTATAGCTTATTTTATCACTTCCAGCTTTTCCTTTCTTTGTTGTAATAACAATTACTCCAGCCATTGCTCTAGCTCCATAGATAGAAGTAGCCGAACCATCTTTCAATATCTGAAAGCTTTCAATGTCGTCTGCATTTAATCCTGAAATGGCTGAAGATATCAACGTCTCCGCATCACCAGAGGATAATGCATCGGCATCTACTTCTGTTACATCTTCCATAATAACACCATCTACCACCCATAGTGGTTTTGAACTACCGTAAATAGACGTGGCTCCTCGTACGCGTATCTTAGGGGCTGTACCAAATGTTCCTGATACATTTTGCACGGATACACCAGCTGCGCGTCCTTCAAGAGCACGACTTACCTCAGCTACTCCATCCATTTTTACATTTTCAGCAGATAATTTTGTAGTAGCTCCAGTAAACAAGCGCTTATCCATGCGCTGCATACCTGTAACAACAAATTCTTCAAGCATTTCACTATCTACTTCCATTACAATTTCCAATTGAGGTCTTATCGTCACCTCTTGCGTTACCATACCTATATATGAAATTACTAAAATTTTAGCTGATATTGGCACATTTTGCAAGGTGAAATTTCCGTCAATATCTGTAATGACACCTATTGACGTACCTTTTACAAGTATAGTGGCTCCAGCAATTGGTTTTCCATCCTCTTTTATAGTTACAGAACCTGTAATTTTCTGTGTTTGTGCTACTACTACTCCAATTCCTATAAAGAAAATAGTGAATAACAACATTATTATTTTTTTCATAAATACACCTTTATTGTTTAATTTAATATTTGCTTCTTAGAAATAAAATTCAACAGACATCAACATGGTTTTATCTAAAGGGCCGTCCTCCGCTATAACATACGCAAGATTAAGCTTAGTAAATCCAATAAGACCTCCAATACCCATTGTTGCCTGATTATACCCCTTGAGATCATTTGTAAAACAATAACCGCCTCGAAGGTATAAAAACCTATTGTATGAATATTCAGCACCTATACCTGAAGAGAAACCTTTTTCACTGTCTGGCTGAAAATGATAATCACACTGAACAGATCCTGTTAGCCGATGCTTATCTGACATTATCCACTCATAAGAACCCCCAACCTTAAGCCAAGTAGGAGTATCATATTTATTTACACCATATGCTATCTGACTTCCTACATTTGACAATACTACTCCCAAAGTTAGCTTCTCTCTACGTATGTAATATCCGATGTCAAATCCAACCGATGTTCCTTTCATATCTGAAACATCCATATTAGAGTGAATTAAACGCACATTTGCAGCTACCCCCATAGTTTCATTTAACCTGTAAGCATAACCCACCTCCACCGACAAGTCTTTTGGTTTTGCAACTCTCTCATCTTCACCTTCTTCATTAATTAACATTATATTCGTCTTATTAAAATAGCGTAAACCTGTGGCAAGCGTATGATTTGAACCCAACTTGTAATAACCCGCAATCGTATGTAAATGATTGCCAGAAGAAAAGTTCCACATATAAGGAGAGTAAGAATATGCCACGGCACAAATGTCTGTAGTTAATGAAGTAGAAGCTGTGTTGTTGTAAATTGAAAAGGCCGAAGCTGCTGATGAGACTTCAGTTTCTCCCATTGCCGTTGTCACTGGGTCATTGTTAATTGTCACAAATGACTGCGCATGCATACTAAACGTTAGCAAACAGGCACATATAATCAAAGTTACTTTTTTCATCTCTATCGTTTAATTATGCTATACATTTCCTTTACCCCATTATAACCCAATACTACTTGGTAAGTACCTCCAATTAACTTAGAAACATCTATCGCAGCAGGAGTATAAATAGAAATATTTGAAACAATGGTAGAATACACTTTTGCACCAGAAGAATTATAAATAGTTAGATCCATCTGTGATATATTTCTTCCTACTTTTACATTAATAACTTCATCTACAAGGGTAGGATAAATTAAAACGCCTTCCTTTCTTGTTTTCCCCTCTGTGTAAATAAGAGGAGAGCGATTGCCTCCAGAATACTCAGAAACAATTCCCACAAAGTAGGACGTTGATTGCGAAAGCATATCAATTTCGAACGAAAATTCGCTACCTCCATTTTGATTTGCACCATCAATATGAACCTGATTTACACCATCCGGGATATTTACAGGGTCTATTCCTTCCAATGATGATGTTGAATATACAATAATGTATTTTGAGGGAATTTGATTGTATTTGTTTTCAGGCACATCCCAAAATAGTTGCGCCGATGTTGCTCCCCATTTAACTGTAAGCCCATTTGCTGCTAAGGGATCTATTGCATTAAGTAGAGCTGCATGTGCATCAATATATCCGCTTCCTAAGCGTTTTTCTCCTAAAAAATTAAAAGCAGGATTATATTCATAAATTTCATTATGGGCACTCCCTTTTAAAATCTCTGTAACTATTTCAGGAGTTAATAATCCAGGTTGCCCCACACCATATTTAGATATAATTAACGCAGCCACACCCGACACATGAGGACATGCCATAGAAGTTCCAATCAGGCACATATAATTACCATTTAATCCAGTACTCCAAATCCAAGGATCTCCAAGATCATATTGGTCTCCACCAGGAGCTACAACATCAATATACGTACCATAGTTACTAGATGTTGGGATTTTAAAGTCCTGTCTCATAGAAGCCACTGCCACAACTCTTTCCATTGCAGCAGGATATACTGGTTCTTTAACTCCACTATTACCCGCTGCAAAAACAGCCAGCCCCCCTTTCATAGGCCCAGTCACTACTCCGTTTTCATCAGTCCCTGCATTATCTATAAAATAATCTATAGCTTCTCTATCTGATTGTGGCAAAGAGAATCTATAATTATATCCCCAACTACATTGTGCAATAACAGCTCCATTATTAGCTGCGTACACATATGCTCGTTTAATCACTTCATCAGAGCCGTATGTGCCATCTGAAGAGGAGATTTGACAAATCATGAGCCTCACTCCAGAGTGTGGAGTGCCATCACCTCCTGCTATCCCTGAAACTCCAATACCATTATTATTCACAGCTGCCACAGTTCCTGCAACATGTGTAGCATGAGACGAAAAAGTAATAATATTTGAATCATCATAGAAGTTCCATCCGTGAATATCTCCAACATAGCCGTTATTATCATTATCTACCCCTAAATCTCCATGTTCCTCAGCCTTATTAATCCAAATATTAGCAGCGAGATCAGGATGGGTATATTCTACACCTCCATCAAATATAGCAACGATAACTTCTGGCTTTCCTGTTTCTAATTCCCAAGCTGAGAAAAGGTTAATATCGGCTCCAACAATAAATTCGTCTCCTAATGAACCATCATTTTGATAATGCCACTGCTTATATAGTAATGGATCATTAAATGGGTAAGAAGAGTTCAATGTGCGTAAATGCCCTTTGCCACTCAATGAAGAAGCCTCAATCATGATTTGCTCATCGATTTGTTTAACCATATATACTGGTTCAGCAACCTGTATACCAACAATCTCAGAGGAAACATTAGATTTAATTGAGGGTTTGTTAGGATTTGAATAAACCTCATACCATAAATGCAGACCTGATTTACGCATACGCTTTTCAAACTTTCCACCATGAGGAAAAGTCCTTTTAACACTATCTGCATTCAAAAGAAATGCCAATTTTTCTATGCTGAAATCTGCTTCTGCTTCGAATTCCGGAGTAATTTTTATACGCATTCGACCATCAACAGAGCTAATCTCGTTAGTTATATTTCTTTCCACCTCATTGACTAATCCAATATCCGTATCGCTAACACAAGATGTTACAGATAATAATCCGATCGAAAATAGCACCAAAATTCTAGTATATATATTCATCGTTGCGATTTATTTACGTTTAGATTCTTAAAAATTAATTTATGTTTTTACTAGCATCAGCCTTCTAAATAATTCCCACTAGTAAATTTTGTAATCTGTATTGTTGATATAAATTTATCGTAGCAACAAACCTATATGTATCCGAAGTGTGACCAACTTTAGAGTCAGCACTTCGGATACTTTGCAATACCATTAATTCAAAGGAATAATTGAAGCTCCCGAATTTTGATTATATGGTTGCCAATTCTTTGCTTTAATCGCAGCTATGATATCAGCATCGTAATAGTTTTGCTCCGCAGGCGTAATGAAACGTCCATTATCTATAAGCGTAAGCGATCCTACCGCTTCTGTTAATTTACATGTAGGTAAGGATGTAACAAAAGCTCTCATAGCATCTTGCCCTAGTTGATTACTTTGACAAGTTAAAGTGACAAGTGATGTAAATGCACTTACATCTAAAGTCTTAAGCAAATTATCATTTAACGATAAAAAAACTATTTTTTCTGGATTCGGTATCGTTGCCAAGAAGTCTGCATTACCTAATTTATTTTTTGAGACGTGAACCTCTTTAAGCTCTGTGTTTTTACTAAAATCTATTAATGCACCAGAAAAGTCAATATTTCCTACCGATAAAATCTCCAGTTTGGTATTGTTCGACAGATCTGGGAAAGAAGTAAATTTAGAATTACCATAAATGCGGAAAAAAGTAAGATCTTTTAGGTTAGCAATACTAAATGGTTCCAAATTTGAGTTTAACCATACGTCTAACTTTTTAACCTTATTGATGTCCCCGAGAATAAGTTCTGTTAAACCGGTTGAAGATCCAGAGATCGTTTCAAGCTCTTTATTATTAGATAAATCTAAGCGCACCAAAGAAGGCATTGTGTTAAATGACAAATACTGAAGCTTAGTGTTTTTACTTAAATCAAGCTCAGTTAGATTGCTACCTCTGACATCCAAGTCTGTTAAATCCGTATTTTGAGAAAGATCTATTTCTGTTAGCGTCGATTGTGATGTTAAGGTTAATTTTTTTAAATATTTATTTTTAGTTAAATCTATACTTTCCATCTTAATAGCTGCAACAGTTAATCCTGTAACTTTTCCATGAATGGTCATTGCATCGCTACGATCATACTTAACTACCTCATCAAAAGTCTCTACGGCTTCTCCATCATCTTTTACTCCATCATTATTCAAATCAATCCACACATTAGCTTGATCCTCTTCTGCTGCACTGAATGTAATTTGATAATACCACGTAGCTGATGCTGTGAAAGAAATTGTAGCATGATATTCTTCAACAACAATAGTAATCTCGGCATTTTTAAGTGTTTGATTATCGGTAACTGTAACAGTAGTTGTGCCCTCTAGTAACGTATTTATTGTCAAGACTCCTTCAGAAATGTTTGCCATAACAACTGTTTCGTCTGCAACTAATACAGAGTAATCTCCACTACCTGATAATATCTCGATGTTCAAGATTTCATCTTCTTTTGCTGAAATGTAGCTTGGAGTATTCAATGTAAGATTACTTGCTACAAGAACCTCTATTGTTTTTGACTTACCAGTCTCACTATCGGAAACTGTAAGTTCTGCATCTCCTTCAGCTATAGCTGTAATCTTAACTACATTGTCGTCAATGACTGCTGTTGCAACTGAAGGCATTGTTGACACTACCGAATAGGTGCCGCTACCTGATGTTACATTTACACTAGCAACATCTCCTACAACAATTTCGAGAATTGTTTTGTCAAGCTCTAACCCTGGAGCATCATCATCTTTGTTACAAGAAGTTATTACTCCTGCGCACACAAAAAAAAGACAAACTGCAATTTGATGTGCTTTTCTTAAAAAAATTGTTTTCATACAAACGAAAATTAAGTTAAATATAAATAGTTGTTTTAATCAAATCTCTGAGGATACATAAGCTCTATCTGCAAACGGAAACAATAATAGAAAACAAAAGAGGCCTAGCACTCTTGTAATCTTAACCGACCTATTTCGCTCAATGCGATAAGATAACTGTTCTACTTTTGTCATTAACATGATATTGTATTAGTTTGATAATTATTTACAAAATTTTGAAGTTTCATATTGCACGATAAAATAAATTATAAAAGTATATTTTACACAATTAATAAGCGTTTTTGTGTAAAATATCTATTGAAATAAATATATTACAAAATAACTATAAGGCAAACATAAAAGAAATTTTCAAATAAAACTATAAATAATACATATTTTTTTAGTTAAAATTATTTTTTCTTAATAACAAAGACCTCCTTTAACTACCTAGCCCAACTTTCACTCCCAAAAATATTTTCAACAAAAAACTAATTTTTTCAAAGCCAGTTTAAGTATAACACGTTGAAAATAAGCGACAGCATTTAGAGTTAGTTCGTAAAAATCAAAATGTAGAACACTATTGTTAACATTTCTTGTTGTGTTTTTGTGACATGCACGTAAATGTAGAACTTCGTTTTAACTCAGTCGCCTTGCAAAAATCTCCCTACTGCCGCTTGACGAAATGCTTACTTGCTTTTTGCTCGGCAATTTAGCAGATGAAATGATTAATACAGAAAAGGCAATAATGACGCATCATTACCTGAAGAAATTTATCGGTGAGTTGATGACAATAGCACAGCAATCGGAGTCAAAAAACTATCTTTACCAAACTAAAAAAAATATCATGGAATTAATAATGCTAATCGGCTTTGTGCTGGTGTATTTTGTGGCGGTGGTTTTCTTAGAAATAATTTTCAAAGTGCAGTTTAATAAGATGATCGTCATGCTGGTTCTCTTCGGTATCGTATTACTCATCTTCATGGGCATGATCTAATGAAAAGACTTTCATTTTATGAACCTCTTTTTTTGTCCTTTCACTGGGCTTTTCCCTAGTGTAATATTGCACCATGAAAGAAAACACAACGCTAAACGAAACGCTCGAAGCCTAGGTAGATATTGTGCTGAAGAAATGGGAAGATCGCATCGTGCGATTGGAACTATCAGGCAGTAGGCTGCTGCAAAGTTTAAATCAGCACATCCATCGCGAGGCAAATGGCAATCCTGAAATTTATTTTCAACTACTACGGTAAGTTCGTAGATATGGGTGTTCGCCGTGGAGACCCATTGGCTAGTGGCAAGCAACAGATTAGGGAGTGATATAGCAAAGTATTTTATAGCCAGTTGAGGCGACTAGGCGAAATATTGAAAGACAAATATGCCGAGCGGGCAGCCATCACCATTAACGAAAACATCGACGACAAGGCATTCGGTTCATTCAAGCGACATCATGCCGTGTGAAGCAAAAAAAAGAAGGATAAAAGAAACTCTCTTTTATCCTTCTTCTTGAGCTTGCAAGAGCTATTACGACATTTCTTTGTTGAAAACAGCTTGGGCATACATTTCGGTGAACATCTGCTTTTGAAGCTCCGCATCACCATATCCGATTGTTTTAACTAAATCTTCTAGCATTTCTGCGAATTTAACCTTTGAAATCTCATCGATTAAATGCGCATGTTTATTATCCCCTCGAAGTAAATCTGCCGCCAAATAGTTGTAGGGGTAAAGTTGATAGTTGCTATAAATTTCACGGTCGATGGCATCGCCGATGAGTTTTAAACACGTATTGTTGTTGGTTTCATTGCCGAGTACTTGTTCAACGTCTATCGGATTGCCAAAAGAAAAATGAACTCTACCTTTTGGTTTAATCAGCCCAATTATCATGCTCATTAAGTCGTCTTTCTGAGTTTTCGAGTATCCCTCTTCCGTTTTCTTCTTGTAAAGTTCTTCCACTTTCGAAATACCACAAGGTTCTCGCTCATAAGAAATGGCAAGCGGCACAATGTTCAATTCTTTAAACCCTGAAATCATACTTTCCTTGTTGCTTAAATTGAACATTTTTAAAAGCGCAGTTTGCGTCTTGTCGTTGCCATCTTTAGTTCGCCCTTCGCGTTGAGCAATCCATATAGAAATATTTTCTTTAGTGATGCGTTCTCTAATATAGGCAGACATGTGTTGAGATGCGAGAAGTAATTCGCGAACAGGTAAATTTCTTTTCACCTCAAATGCGCCATTCAACTTCACTAAATGCAAAATCCAATCGTAGATAAGAAGATTATCGCCAATGGCAATTTCTGTGGTGTCTAATCCTTCTTGTGCAATCAAGAAATTCATGATGGCAGAATCGAGGATAATATCTCGATGGTTAGACACGAACAAGTAGCCTTTCGTTTTGTCGAGCTTGTCGAGCCCGCTGAAAGTAACGCCGCTAGTTGATCGTTTAATTATCCATTCATCGATGAGTGGGCGAATGAATTTAAGTTGAAGCTCGTGACGAGTTTGTACTTGAGAAAGGACTTTTGAAGTCTCAGCCACTCGTTGAGCATCTCCATCGAGCACATGGTGCATCACTTTAATGAATGCCTCATCTTGAAGTAGCAGCTGAATGTGTTCGTTAATCTCTGAATCGTTATAAGGGCGTATGTTCTTATAGGTTCCCATGTTGGTCAACTTAAATTTTGAAAGTGCAAAGATAAGAATAAATACTTATTAGATTAGAATAAATTTAATGAATATGCATAAACAAACTTGTGTGCTAGTTGTATAGGGAGAAAGCGCTTCAGGTGCTAATGTGTGTTTGAGCGGAAAAAAGGAAAGAAGGGCTGTGAAGTTCAGAAGAAAATGTTATCTTTGCACCATCGTTGTGGATAGATTTGGGATTGATTGCAACCACGATAAAAAATGCTAAAGCAGTCGATGCACAACTAATTCTAGTTGTGTATATAAATATCCCACCTTTTCCACTCAATTTTTATTATATGATAGCTGATTGCTTTCAGGCAATTAGCATAAATACTTTTTAAAAATGAGTTACTTATTTACTAGTGAATCAGTGTCGGAAGGGCATCCCGACAAAGTTGCTGATCAGATTTCAGATGCCTTGCTTGACGAATTTTTAGCTTTCGACCCTAACTCAAAAGTTGCTGCAGAAACTTTAGTAACAACCGGACAGGTCATTATTGCTGGCGAAGTGAAATCGAATGCTTATATCGATGTGCAAGAAACAGCTCGCAAAGTAATTAATCGAATTGGTTATACCAAAGCCGAATATCGTTTTGATGGTAGTTCGTGTGGTGTGCTTTCTGCCTTGCATGAACAAAGTGCCGATATTAATCGTGGTGTTGAAAAACAAGACATCATGGATCAAGGAGCAGGCGACCAAGGCATGATGTTTGGTTACGCCTCGAAAGAAACCGATAACTACATGCCTTTGCCTTTGGAATTGTCGCACAAAATACTTCTTGTGTTGGCGGAAATTCGACGAGAAGGTAAACAAATGACTTACCTTCGTCCCGATTCAAAGTCGCAAGTTACAATCGAATATAATGATGATAATTCGCCTAAAAGAATTGAGGCTATTGTTGTTTCTACTCAACATGATGAATTTGATGCCGATGAACCGATGTTGGCTAAAATTAAAGATGATGTAATTCATATCTTAATGCCTCGTGTGATTGCTGAGCTTCCTGCTCGTGTGCAAGCGTTGTTTGGTGCAGATATTAAGTATCATGTGAATCCTACTGGAAAATTCGTGATTGGAGGACCTCACGGCGATACTGGGCTTACTGGTAGAAAAATTATCGTTGATACTTATGGCGGTAAAGGAGCTCATGGTGGTGGTGCTTTCTCAGGTAAAGACCCTTCAAAAGTTGATAGATCGGCAGCTTATGCGGCTCGTCATATTGCCAAAAATTTGGTAGCTGCTGGTGTGGCCGATGAGGTGTTGGTTCAATTGGCTTATGCTATTGGAGTGGCGCAGCCTGTGGGTGTTTATGTGAACACTTATGGCACATGCAATGTGAAAGAAGACGATGGCGCAATTGCTCGCCGTGTTAGCGAATTATTCGATTTGCGTCCAGCAGCCATTGAGCAACGCTTGAAGTTGCGTAATCCGATTTATGAAGAAACAGCTGCCTATGGGCACATGGGGCGTCAACCACAAGTGGTTACTAAACGTTTTTCATCGCCTTATCAATCGGAAGTGGTTCTCAATGTGGAACTTTTCACTTGGGAGAAGCTTGATTATGTTGATGCAATTAAAAAGAGTTTTAGTCTTTAAAGTCTTTCAAAAAAAATCTCTCAAACAATTGTTTGAGAGATTTTTTTTTTGAGTTATTTTTTGAATGTCATGTAATGGTGAGATTAGAAAAAGGCTTGGCGCAGATTTTCTCTCTTGAAGAAGTCATATTCAAATACAATCCTGATTTCATGACTTTGAAGTTGAGCTCCTAAATCGGTTCCTAATGGGAGCTCAAGGGCATAGCCGATAGTTGTGTTCTTGATAATCATGAACTGAGCTACAACAGCGCAAGTGCCATCGGTGCGATACATTCCACCAAGCCAGAAGCTATTCCAAAACATTGCATTTATACCTAAGTCGAGTGCCGATGTTGCATTTTCTCCAAATCCGAGTCGATATTTTAATGTGGGCTTAAAGCGCACTTGTTGTTGCTTGCCAAAGAAGTATCCTCCCATGATATATATGTCGCGCGTGTCGGCAATCGATGAGAAGTTGGTGATATCGGCACGATAGTCGTTTTTCACAATCTGAGGTATCGATAGTCCGACGTAATATTCAGGGGTGTACCAAATTAATCCCACACCCCATTTAAGCATGAAATTCTGATTAATATCGATTAAGAGTGCTTCATCGGGCACTTGCATGCCTAAATCGGTTACATACTTGCTTAGGTAATTGTCGTAGTTCAAGAATCCAACTTTTAATCCCAGGCGCAGATATGTTTTCCAATTGATTTTAGCTTCATAGGCGTAGTCGCCCGTGAAAGTGAGCTTGTTTTCATATCCCACACGTTCATAGGATATGTTTATACCAGCACCATTCTTTTTATTTACCACAGGTTTATATCCGCTGAAGTAAAGCATCATTGGGGCGCCATTCTGACCAGCATAATCTTGGCGAGTGAAAAATTGAACGCCAACACGGTCCCACATGCCCACATAGGCAGGATTTAGGAGTTGCATTCCACTCATGTATTGAGTGAATACCGGTTCGGTGTAGTATCGTCCCACTTGTCCCACATTGATTTGCGCATGCCCTTTTAGCGAGCCAATCAATAAGAGAATCAGAATGAAATTCCTAATGCGTAATGATGATAATATGTCGTGATGGATAAGTGTTTTCATGAGCTTTTCAGCCGTGATTAAGTTTCTTTTCGACAAAACTAGTCAAAAATCATCTGAAAATCAACGAAAGAAAGCGTATTAACATTAGTTTCCAATTTGACCCTCACCATACGCCACCATAACAAATCCTCTAATGAGCTTGCTTCCAGTGTTGTATGTGTATAGATAAACTCCAGCTACTACTTGGTTTCCGCTTGCATCAGTACCATTCCACCAGCGGTTTGATTCGCCCCATTTCTCGATGCTACCGTAAGCTTGTTTTTCGAACACTTTTTGTCCAGCACGAGTATAAACAGTCATCGTTGCATTCGGATTAAGCTCTACGCCATCAACTACCCATGTGTCGTGAACACCATCTCCGTTTGGAGTGAAAGCCTCAGGAATGAACAAGGTGTAGGTTGTGTCGGCACCTGCTGTGCAATCAAGGTTGTCAGGAATGTTCAAAGTTACTTCTGCACGGTCGTATCTTTCTGAATATTCTTTGTAGTAAATTTCATATTTGAAGTAATCTGTACCGTGAGCCCCTGAGTCGGGTATGTAGCTCACTTCAGTATCACTCACATATTGAAGAGTTCCTTTAGTTGGCCATTCGATGATTTCGATTTGAACTTCGAAATTGTCGTTGTAAATGTCGTTTTTAGTTACATCGAGCATGTTTTCTCCACAGATCACTGCATAAGTATCATTGATAGCTTCAGGAACTGCAGGAGCATTGCAATCGACGTTTCCAATAGATACTCGCACCATTGCTTTTCTTTCGATTGGTGCGCGGTCTTTATAGATACTTTGAAGTATATATTGGATTGAATCGACCGTGTTAGGAAGAGAATTTGAGCAAGTGTATTCAAGCATGCCTTGTTGCGTGATTTTGAAATTTCCTTGCACGTCCCATGTTGGGGTAACAAGCGACACGTTTGTTCTGATAGCATCAGGATCGGTAACGTCGTTTGCTAGTAAGTTGCCTTGAATTGGCATACACTCAAATTGGAATGCATCATCATTTGCAATTGGAGGATTAACGGAGTTTATACCCACGATTATTTGTCCAACTTTGATGTTATCTGTGCATCCATTGGCAGAAGTTGCTACTACTCGGAAGAAATAAGTTCCTGCTTCAAGCCATTGTACTGTTACAGTAGCTCCATCTTTAAAGCTGTTCAAGAAGAAGGCTTTTTTGCTAGAAAGGTTTCCAGAGTTATTTGCAAATTCTTTGGTGTCGCCTGTAAATAAATCCCATGAATAGCTAACACCTTCTTCTTTGTTTACACTTAAGATGGTGCTCGAGTTTTGCTTCACAACAGTCTGTGCATTAGCACCGAATGATGCCAACGCCAAGATTGTCACAAGGACAAACTGCATGATTATATGTGAAGCAAATGTTTTCAAGGGATATAATATAAATTGGGTTGTTTTTTTTGTTTTCTTTATTAGATTTCCCCACTGCGATGTGTGCAGTGGGGATTTTCTAACTATGAAAACGTATTACCTTTTTTTTGTATGAGTTCGATTAATTTTCAGCTGAGAATGGTACTGCTGTATCTTTTGCTGTTAGAGTAGGGCGTTTTGTGAATGATTGCGTTGAATTGTTATCCGCAAAGCTGCTATCTCCACCTGTTGCTAGTTGGTCTTTTTGTGCACCATCGTTCACTGTTCCTGTTACACTTAAAATGATGTCATCATCAGATGTACCTTCATAATTGTTGTTTTTAACTGTTACTTTCACAAAGATTGATACTCCGTAAGAAGTAGTTGTCCCTGTTTCAACTTTTACAGCATTTGTTGTCAATGTGCTAGAGATTGCATTTGCTGCATAGTCAATTGTTGTAGCTTTTTCGCTAGTATAAGGGTTGTATGACCATTCTAGCGTTGCTGTTTGACCAGCTTTTAGTCCCTCGATTTGGAATGTTGGAACCCACTCGTCAGAGAAGTTAGCTGCAACTACTTCATAATACAAAACATTTTGACCGTAGTCGTAAACCATTTGTGATCCATCCCATTTTGCTGATGCTACTTTTGCATAGCATTGGTTGTCTGTAGCATCATAGTTTAATGCGCCGAATGTTTCATTTTCTATGTTTTTAATATCAACGATAAAACCGTTCACAGGTTGAATGTTGAATACTTTGATGTTGTTTGAACAATCTTCAACTTTTGCAGCAACAAACAAAGGGTTTGTAGTGCTAACCGATGTCATGATTTTTGAACTCCATTTAATGTCAACAGTGTTAGCTGGAGCAGTAACAGTTTTTGAGTTGTTATACTCAGTAGAAGCAGAAACGATTAAACTTGTGTTGTCGGTTGCAATAATGCCTGTTCCTGCGAAAGCATCTAATAAATTTTGTTCTTGTGTTGCAATCCAGTGAATAGTCGATCCTGTTAAGTAGCCAGCAGCATTTAAACCATAGGTATATTTTTTACCTGCAATCGGTTTTAAAGCATTAGTTAATGTACCTGCAGCATCGAATGCTTCTTTTGGCTCAGAATTTTTCTTCGCTGTTGTGTTTTGTGCAAATGCTGTAGATGTTAGACCTAAAGCGAGTGCGATTCCTAGTGTTAAAACTTTTGTTTTCATAATTTCTAATTTCTAATTTCTAATTTCAAATAATAAGGTAATTGTTTTATTTCTCTTTTGTAGGTGCAAATGAAATACAGTTTTTTTAATATACTTTTATCTGATTGATAAATATCAATTATACTATTGACAACTTGTTGATTTATAATGTTGATATATATCAATAATATTTTAAAATATTTTACTCTTTAATTTATTTTAATATTTCTAGTTATTAACTCTGGCTTTTCCCCGCTTTAAGCTCTATTTTTGCTTACTTTCACCATTAGCTATTGTTATACTTGCAATCTCTTCTATTAGTTTCTTTGTTTTTCTAAGTAACCACGATGTTCGAAAAATGTTTTGCTAATAGTGTTATTTATATTCATTAAATTTAAGGCAAAAAAAAGTGGCTACATCGTTTGATGTAGCCACTTTTGGTTATATTAGTTTTGATTATACTAGCAATCAATAATTGTTGTCCATTGATGGGTATCTTCTACTTCTCCATATTGAATTGCTTGCAAGGCTTTGTAGAGTTTAGTGCTCCATTTTCCTGCTTCTTCACCATAAGTGTAGTCAATATTTAAGTCCGCATCATGAATTCGTTTGATAGGTGATATCACCGCAGCTGTTCCGCATGCTCCAGCTTCTTCAAATTCGGCAAGTTCTTCAACAGGCACTTTGCGGCGCTCCACTTTTAGTCCGAGGTCTGAGGCTAGTTGAATGATACTTTTATTAGTGATTGATGGTAAGATGGAATCCGACTCAGGTGTAATGTAAGTGTTGTTTTTAATTCCAAAGAAGTTGGCTGCACCACATTCATCAATGTATTTCTTTTCTGCTGAATCTAAATAGAGAACGGCTGAATATTTTCCTTCATGGGCTTTTTCGCCTGCTACCATTCCGGCTGCATAGTTTCCTCCCACTTTATATCGACCCATGCCTAGTGGTGCTGAACGGTCGTATTGTCGCATAATAACAAAGTCGTTTGGCTTAAATCCTTGGGCAAAATATGGACCTACGGGCATTACAAACACCACAAATAAATATTCGCTTGCTGGTTTTACTCCAATTTGAACTCCTGTTCCAATGAGTAGCGGGCGAATGTATAGCGATGCGCCCGATTCGTATGGGGGGATAAAGTCGGCATTCTTTTGCACTGCTAGTGTTACGGCTTCGCAAAACATGTCGATGGGAAATTGTGCCATCAAGCTGCCTTGTGCTGAATCTTGCAAACGTTTGGCATTCTCTTCCATGCGGAAGATGCGAACTTTACCATCTTTTCCACGAAATGCTTTGAGTCCTTCAAAGGCTTCTTGTCCGTAGTGGAGGCAGGTTGCTCCCATGTGCATGTTAATGTATTCCGAATCGCTCACTTCGAGTGTGCTCCATTTGCCATCTTTGTAAGTGCTTCGCACGTTGTAGTTGGTTTTTTTATAACCAAATCCAATTTTTTTCCAATCTAAATTTTCCATGTTTATTATTTATGTGGTTTTAAAGGGTGACTTCTAAAAATTAGTTTTTTTAATTGGAGAAGCTGCTATAGATGCATTGCAATGCGTTGCGACCAAGGCATCTTTCTTAAAATATTTGTTTCCCTCACAAATGTAGTTTTTAATTAGTTATTTTATTGTAATTGCTGAATAAAATTGCATTTAAAAGTTGGTTTTTTTTCTTTTTGCGAATTGGTGTGCTTTTGTTTTTGTTTTAACTGTGCGTGATTTCGATTTTTCATTGAGATGTTTTTTAGTTTGTTGCGCAGCCGGGTGAGCGATTGTAGCGGAAATCCTTTTGCCGACGATAGGAGGGAAAAGATTGCAGCGAAAAGCGCGACAGCATGGCGTGGGAATGAGGGGGGAGCATGCTGGCACCCCCAAAATAAAAATAAATTGGAACTCGTTGGATGAATTAAATTAGCGCATTTTTAATTAAGCGACTAATATTTAAGCTTATAACGAACAAATATCGTTGCTAAAGCACGGCTTATTATGATGTAAATTGAAGCTTAATGCACTTCATGCGGAAAATTATGGACTAATAAGCTTGCTTAACGAAGCTCATTCGGAAAATTATGGACTAATAAGTTTGCTTAATTTAACATTTCAAAAAAAATATGGACCAATAAGTTTTCTTAACGCAGCTCATGAAAAAAAATATGGACTAATAAGTTTGCTTAAAGAACCTCATTGGGAAAAATATGGACCAATAAGTTTGCTTAACGAAGCTCATGAAAAAAATTATGGACCAATAAGCATTTAGTAAAGACAATATACGACTCCTATATGGTGAAAAAATCAGTAGCGACGCATGATATGCGCCGCTATGTGGTGAAAAAATAATTTTATATATGTAATTGAAGATGCAATTGTGATGAAAAATTGCTACAAATTTATTTTCTTTAAACTCTTTATCCTAAGGCTTATAGTTTTTTTGTGTGCGAGTTCATTCAACGCTTAGTTCAACTTCATAGCCCTCGTGCCTCCTGATGTTTATCACGTTGTTGTGGTTGAGGTAGAGGTATTGCCCTTTGATGCCGGTGAGTATTCCTTCAATGTTGCTTTGCTTGTCGAAGCCGAGGCTGTTTAGCTTGCTTGGGAAGTTTTCAACCGGATAGCGCAGTGTGGTGATTTCATTATTGCTAGCGCTATATTGTTTAAGTTCGCTGGGGAGGAGTTCGATTGCTTTTTGCTTTTCAAGCAGTAAATTGATGTTTTCTGCGGTTTCGTTTTTGAGCATGCTTTGCCAATTGGTTTTGTCGGCGAAGTGTTGTTTTAGGAATTGTTCGATGATTCCGGCAATGTGGCGGTTGGGTGTTTGTGCCAGAATGATGGCTGAGCTTGCGCCTTGGTCAATCCAGCGTGTGGGGATTTGGTGATGTCGTGTTACGCCTACTTTCACCTGATTCGATAGGGCGAGATAGACCATGTGTTCTATTAAGTCGTGGGTTTCAGCAAAGGTTTTGTCGCGATAAATGCCATATTGCGATTTCGATAGTTCTGGATGAAACACACTTTCGTCGGCTTCGGGTGCTGTTTGGCTACAGTTGTAGCAAAATCCTGTGCCAACCGATTTTTTCATGCTTGTGCCGCAGATGGTGCAAAAGATTTTGCCGGTGAATTGCAGTTTGATTTCTTTTTGCAATAGCCGATTTAAAGCGATGCTGTTGTTTCCAATTCGAAATGAGTAGTTTATCGGATCGCCCAGCGTGCTTTCCATTTTTCTGATGATGCCCGTATATTTCATAGGTTTATAGTTTATTCTTTTTTGCGATTTATTTTTTCAAGAAGCTCGGGGAGTTCGCTCATCGACACCAAGCTGTGGTATTTGGTTTGGTCGATTGTGTTCATGTCCATTTGTTCATACTCCCATGTGGTGTGATAGGGGATGTGAATTCCGCAGCCGCCGAGTTCCACAATTGGCAAGACATCCGATTTTAGTGAGTTTCCAATCATGGTGAATTCTCTGGCATTGATGTTGAACAGTCGAAACAATATTTCATAGTCCTTTGTTTTTTTATCGCTCATCACTTCCATGTGTTCGAAATAGCACGAAAGCCCCGATTCTTTTAATTTGCGTTGCTGGTCGAGCAAGTCGCCTTTGGTTAGCACAACCAGTTGATAATGTTCTTTGAGTTTTTTCAGTGTGTTTTCCACTTCGGGCAGCAGCTCCACTTTGGCATTGAGCATTTCTTTTCCGATGTTAATAATCGCCATCATTTGCTCATTGCTTAGTTGTTTCTTTGTTATTTTCACTGCCGCTTCCAGGCTTGAAAGAACGAATGCTTTGATGCCGAATCCATAAATTGGCATGTTTTGCAGAATGCTTTCAAAATGCAATTTCATGGTTTCTTCATGATTTTCGTGGCAATTAATAATTTTACTGAATTTCTTTTCTGCCTCTCTAAAGTAATCTTCGGTTGCCCAAAGCGTATCGTCGGCATCGAAGGCAATAATTTGTTTGTCTTTAATCATCGGTTTGCCCGGCTTGTTAAATTGGTAGTTTTGCATGTCTATTAAAGCAAAGATAGCTCATTAAAAGGAAAGTTTCAACGATGAATGCTGTGTTTTTGTTATTTGTGTGTTTAAAGGTTCATCATTAATGAGGTGTTTGTTGTAAATTTGCACGTTCAAAAAAATAGTTCATTCATGAAGAATCAAATACAACTTATTCCGGGAAGTCGGTTTTTTATTTTGCAAATCACTTTTTTGCTAGCCCTTTTGTCGGCGGTGTCGCCCATTGCAACCGATAGTTATATTCCGGCACTGGCCCGAATGTCCGAATATTTTCAAGTTGATTTTCATTTGTTAGAAATATCCGTAACGGTCTATTTTATTGGCGTTGCCGTTGGTCAGTTCTTTGGCGGTCCGGCAAGCGATGCCTATGGTCGTAAAGCAATCGCTCTTTTTGGCACTGCACTCTTTGCCTTATCGAGTTTTCTTGTTGTTTTCACCGAGAACATACATGTGTTGTGGTTCCTTCGTTTCACGCAAGCCATCGGTGGAGGCTGTGCCTCGGTTGTCAACATGGCATTCATTCGCGATTGGTTTGAAGGCAAAGAAGTAGCGCGTTTGTCCTCGCTCATTAGTATGGTCATGATGTTAGCCCCCCTTTGCGCTCCTGTCATTGGCACGGTTTTGCTCACCACCTTTGGGTGGAAGTCCATCTTTGTTTTCATGATGGGCATGTCGCTTTTAGCATTTATCCTTTTGGCGATATTCATGCCCGAATCTCGTCAGGCAGCCTTACTAACAAGGCAATTCACCTTGGCAAACGTCATGAAATCCTACAAGCAAATCTTTAGTTCAAAGCCCACCTCTTTTTTGGTTTTTGCCAACACCTTTGCGGTGGCAGGCATGTTCACCTACATAACCGGAGCGTCGTTCATGTACACACAATACTATGGTATCCCCGAAACGAAATTCCCTTTGTTTTTTGGGGGGAACATCGGAATGAACATCTTGTTCACGTTCATTAATTTTCGTTTGGTGAAGAAATACAATCCCGAATCCATGCTTAAAATCGGGCTATCACTTCAATTAAGCATGGGCTTGTTGGGTGCAATTTTGGTCATATTAACTCCAGGTAAACCCAACTTGTGGGTTTTGTTTGGCATCATGACATTTTTTGTGGGCAGCATGGGTTTAATCTTTTCAAACATCACCGCCATCATTTTAAATCGTTTCCCTCAGGTTGCGGGTTCTGCCAATGCAGTGATTGGTGTTCTTCGCTTTGCTTTGAGCGGAGTAGTTGGTTCGTTGTTGGCGTTGTTCCACACCGGAAATTTACTGCCCACGGTGGTCATCATGGCATGTTGCACCATTTTGGCGTCCTTGCTCTACTGGTCATCGAAACGAGTTGTTTCTGAATAAAATCATGAAGACTTCCACTAATTTAAGTAACTGAAGTTTTAATCTATTTCTTTGGGCGTGCCGGCATTCCTCCCTTCCGCATTCCATCGCCCTGCCGTCGGGCTTTCTGCTTCAATCTTTTAAGTGGGCAAAAGACAGAGCCCACTTAAAAGGATTTCCGCGCCAATCCCTCACGCACCTAACGGTAAGTTTAACGCAAAAAGAACCAACATCGCCATCTTGGAAACGATTCTTCTAATAATCCCGAGCCTGAATCAAGTTGCTTTGTTGCCATCAGTCATAATCCCCCCACATGCTTGCTTGCGCTTCTTCATTGGCAGCTATGCTTTAGTGAAATGAGTGCAAAATCTTCAACGCATAAAAACAAAATGCCCGTTGCGCGGTATTCTTTATTTTTGTATCTATACGATATGAAACAAGAACATCAACCGACCTTGGCAATATTACAATCCAACCCTAGGGGCATCGCCCTGTGGTCTTTATAGGAATCAAAATTACAATCCAACCCTAGGGGCATCGCCCTGTGGACTTTATAGGAATCAAAATTACAATCCAACCTAGGGGCATCGCCCTGTGGTCTTTGTAGATAGGAAGTTTCCTTAAATCTTATCGTTGAGGAAATTGATGTTACGTTTCAGTTGAGCGAACTTCATTTGTTTCATGCCTTTATCTCGGAAAAGTAGTTGAAATTCATCGGCTGTGAGATTAGCCCATTGTGCTGCCGAAAGAGAAAGCACCTCTTCATTTGGCATCAATTCGGAATGGAAGTGCTGCTTCGGTTTTTTGTTCCAGGGGCAAGCCTCTTGGCAAATGTCGCACCCAAACACTCGGTTTTTGAAATTGATTTTGGGTTGATAAGAAATTTCCGTGTTTTTGTTGGCGGTGGTGTGATAGGAAATGCATTTTTGCACATTGATTTTTCCTGCTTCCATTAAAGCACCCGTAGGGCAGGCGTTAATACATTTCGAGCAATTAGCACAAAAATTCTCGTTAAAAGGATTGTCGGGCGTTAGCTTGCAAGTAATCAGCAATTCACCAATAAACACAAAGCTACCATGCTGTGGTGTAATGAGGAGCGTGTTTTTTCCAATCCAACCCAATCCGGCTCGTTGAGCCCATTGCTTGTCGGCCACAGGAGCTGAATCAACGAAAGCTCTACCTTCACATGATGGCATTTCTTCTTTAATAAACAAAAGAAGTTTTTGCAGTTTTTCTTTCATCAGCTCGTGATAATCATTTCCGTAGGCATATTTAGAAATGATTGGCGCCTCTTCATCGCTTTGATTTTGCGGATTGTAATAATTGAGCAATACCGATATAACACTTTGGCATCCTTCGACTAAATTTCGGGGGTCGATTCTTTTCTCTTGATTTCTCAGCATGTAGTCGAGATCGGCATAACGCTGCTCGTCGATGTAGTTTTGTAAATTAATTTCAAAGTCAGGGAGTTTATCGGCAGCAGCAATTCCGCAAGACAAAAAGCCCAGTTCGTGGGCTTTTTGTTTAATTTTTTCTTCAATAGAATTGCTTGAGCTCATGGTGTCTTAAAGGACTTCAAAGATTGATTATTAGTCGTGAAAACTACAAGCATTGCTTGTTTTCGGCAAATAATGCTCGCTTGTTTATCCATAGTTCATGCATTGCCACGATTGGCGAGCAGCAAAGCAAGTTAAAAGTAGCCTAATTCCAAACGAGCCTCTTCGCTCATCATTGATTTTTCCCAAGGAGGGTCGAATGTAAGTTCCACATACGCATCGTTCACCCCCTGAGCAGAAAGAGCAGCTTGACGCACATTTTCCACCAGTACATCGGCCACAGGGCATCCAGGAGCGGTTAAAGTCATGATAATGCTAGCGGTTTTATTTTCGTCAACATTAACATGGTAAATTAATCCCAAGTCGTATATATTAACAGGAATCTCCGGATCGTAAACCGTGCGTAGGTTTTCGATAATTAAGTCTATTGTATCGGTCATGGTGTATTATTCAGATATTTTTTGATATGCAACAGCGTAGAGCCTAATTTGTTTCACCATTGCCACTAATCCGTTTGAACGAGTGGGCGAAAGATGTTGCTTTAGTCCAATAGCGTCGATAAAGTGCAAGTTCGTTTCCATGATTTCAGCTGGCGAATGTCCCGATACCACACGAAGCAAAAGAGCCACGATTCCTTTCACGATTACCGCATCGCTTTCTCCTTGGAAGTAAATTTTACCTTCTTTAAACTCAGGGACTAACCACACTCGGCTTTGGCACCCGCTGATGATGTGCTGGTCGTTTTTGTCTTCTGGTTTTAAGTCGGCAAGCCCATTTCCTAATTCAATGAGATAGGCATATTTGTCCATCCAGTCATCATAAATCGAGAACTCCTCGATAATTTCTTGTTGTATTTTTTCGATTGTCATATGTTTTTAACAAAATTGCAAAAAGAAGTCAGAAGTAATACACGAACTAATTAAAATATCGTTTTTAATTAGTTTCCTAAGTCAGATATGAACTTAATTCGCATTAATCTGATGTCCTCTTCGGTTAAATCATCGTCAGAGAATTCTGCCAGTGCGGCATCAATCGAGCCATTGTCTGATTCTCGGAAGAAATCAAAAATATAAGCTTGAAGTTCTTCGTCGATTAAATCATTCACACAGTAGGTAATGTTTACACGTGTTCCTGAGTTCACAATGGCTTCAATTTCGGTTAGAACATCGGTCAATTCTAGTCCAAGAGAGTTGGCAATATCTTCAATTGAAGTTTTTCTGTCAATCATTTGAATGATGGCAACTTTATTCTTCGACTTGTTAGCAACTTGTCGCACCACTAAATCTTGAGCTCTCTCGATTTCATTCTCATCAACATATTCTTTAATCAACTGCACGAACTCTTGACCAAACTTCTTGGCTTTTCCTTCGCCAACCCCTTGTATCTTTGTGAGTTCTTCAATAGTTATCGGATATTGAATTGACATGTCGGCCAATGATGGGTCTTGAAAGATGACATAGGGTGGCAAGTTGTGCTTTTTCGATGTCTTTTTTCGTAAGTCTTTCAAGAGGTTGAACAAAACGGGGTCGCCAGCTTCGCTATTTGTTTGAATCGATTGCTTGTCTTCTGCTTCCGCCTCTTCCCCTTTATAGTCGTGATTTCGCACGAGCATAAATTTAGTAGGTTTTTCAATAAATTCTTCGCCTTTTTTGGTAAGCCTTAAAATGCCATAGTTTTCAATGTCTTTCAAAATAAATCGGGCAAGAATGGCTTGGCGGAACACGGCATTCCAATAATGATGGTCGTGCATGCTGCCAATACCAAAACTTTTGAGCGTGTCGTGTTTGAACGATTTGATAGCAGCTGTTGATTTACCAGTTAAGATATCGGTGATGTGTTCTGCTTTATATTTACTTTTTACTTCGGCAACTGCACGGAGCATTTTCACTATATCTTCGCTTGCCTCTATTTCTTCTTTTGGATTGAGGCAGTTGTCGCAATTTCCACAAGGTTCAGAGAGTTCTTCTCCGAAATAGTTGAGCAATACAATTCGGCGGCAAATTGCCGATTCAGCAAATGAAGCGGTGTCGAACAACAACTGATGACCAATTTCTTGTTCGGCAACCGGACGTCCATGCATGAATTTTTCAAGTTTTTGAATGTCTTTGTAGGAATAATAGGTAATGCATTCGCCTTCGCCACCATCACGACCAGCTCGTCCGGTTTCCTGATAATAACCTTCTAAACTTTTGGGAATGTCATAGTGCATAACAAAACGCACATCGGGTTTATCAATGCCCATTCCAAATGCAATTGTGGCAACAACCACATTAACATCTTCCATCAAAAATTTATCTTGATTGGCATTTCTTGTGGCAGCATCAAGTCCAGCATGATAGGGGATAGCCGAAATTCCATTCACGGTGAGCAGCTCAGTGAGCTCTTCAACTCGTTTTCTGCTTAGGCAATAAATAATACCACTCTTCCCCTCGTTGTTCTTGATGTATTTTATTATTTGATTTTCGGGTTTAATTTTAGCTCGCACTTCATAGTAAAGATTGGGGCGATTAAATGACGCCTTGAAAACTTTAGCGTGCAGCATGTCGAGCGATTTCTGAATGTCATGTTGCACTTTTGCTGTGGCTGTGGCTGTGAGTGCAATGATTGGAGCTTTACCCACCTCTTCCACAATCGGACGAATACGTCGATATTCAGGGCGGAAATCATGTCCCCACTCCGAAATACAGTGTGCTTCGTCGATGGCATAAAATGAAATTTTAGCCTGACGAAGAAATTCAATGTTTTCTTCTTTTGTGAGCGATTCGGGAGCAACATAGAGCAGCTTTGTTTTGCCACTCAGCACATCCTCTTTCACCTGATTAATGGCTTGCTTGTTTAATGAGGAGTTTAGAAAATGAGCAACACTGTCATCGGCACCCGTGTTTCTAATTGAATCTACTTGGTTTTTCATTAACGCAATGAGTGGAGAAACTACAATGGCAGTGCCTTCCATCATTAATGCAGGGAGCTGGTAACACAAGGATTTTCCTCCGCCAGTTGGCATCAGAACAAAAGTGTCTTGACCGTTCAGAATGCTCGTTATAACTTCTTCTTGTTGCCCTTTGAATACACTAAACCCAAAATGTTTTTCGAGTTGTGCTGTTAATGTCTTTTTATCCCACATAGAACCTGAATTTTAGAGATTGTTGAAAGAATCCCACAATGTTTAGCGTGCATTCGCCTCTGATGTTTGTTCTGGGAAATTGAATTTTACCCTAAACAGCATCCTCATGTAGGTATTTCAGAAATCTATCATTGATTTATATTTGGTAAATAGGCAATGTTCTAGTCGTTTCTTGAACTACAAAAGACGATGGTCAGAGAATTTTGCCTGAATAGCGATTCCAAAAATGCTTTTTTATTGAAGAGCTACTTTTACCATACCGAAGATACAAATTAATACTTATTAAATGCAAATGGAAATGCATTTTTCAAGTTAAAATAGCTTTTTTTTTTCAAGAAATGAAGATTTGATAGGTTTTCCCTTCTTCGATTAAGCTTTAATTAATGATTTTTGCCTCTATGTTGAATATGTCTGGTAAAAATAATTTGAATCTTAACTTGTTCCTCGTTTTGAGGTGGAAGTACTTTAAACGCTGTTTAAACGCTGTTTAAAAGTCTTCTGTCTTTGCGCACAAGAGTTGGAGCTTCTATCATTTAATTGAATCCACATGCAATGCTTCTTTCAACGGAACGCCCATTTGGTCATAGTTTGATTGTCATGCAGAATTAATCAAGCAAGCATAGTTCGACAATTCACCTTCCCACTAAATTCAACATAGAGCCTTGTTTGATTCTTTGTTTTGAAAAAAATTATTTACGTGATTTTATTATTTTGCAAATGCCAAATAGTGCAATCAGAACCACAATGATTGTTGCACCCGATGGAATGTCGGCATAGAATGAAACAATTAATCCAAGAAAGGCTCCAACAAATGCCACAAGAACCGATAGCCACATCATGCGAGTGAAATTCTTGGTGAAAAGGTTGGCAGTTGCTTGTGGAATGGTGAGTAGCGACATGATTAAAATAATGCCCACCACACGAATATTCAGCACAATGGTAATGGCAATTAGGCTCATCATGAAGTAGCCCAATTCTTTCACTGGCAAGCCCGATGTTTTTGCAAAGCTTTCATCAAATGCACTGTAAAGAATGGTGCGCTGCATGAATGTAAATATGAAAATGAGCAATGCTGAAAGTGCTGCCATAAAATATAGCTCAGCCATCGAAACTGTTAATATGCTTCCAAATAGATAGCTCATTAAGTTTGGAGCATAGCCAGGAGTGAGGTAAATGAAAATAATGCCAATTGCCATGCCAAGCGACCACCAAATTGCGATGGATGAATCGGCTCGTATTTTGGCACTTCGGGTGAAATATTCCATTCCTAACGCCGATAGAATTGAAAAGGTGGCTGCACCAAGTAAGGGGTTTAATCCGAAATAGTAGCTAATGCCAATTCCTCCGAATGAGGCATGTGTTATTCCTCCGCTGATAAATACGATTCGTCGTGAAACAATGTAGGTGCCAATTATTCCGCAACTGATGGCAGCAAAAAGCGAGGCTAAAGCGGCATGATTGAAGAAATTATATTGAAATAATTCTATTAAGCTGTTCATGACTAATTGTGTTTATGTAAGATGGTATGTGGAATATCGCCATGCGAAATGAGTTGAAGCGGACAGTTGTAGCTAGCTAGTTGCTCGCTGCTAATGATGCTGCTTTGATGATAATGCAAAGTCTTATTAATGCAAGCTATCGTTTTAACATAGCTGGAAATAGTGCCAATGTCGTGAGATATTAAAATAATGCTCATCTGCTTGTTCAAATCTTTTAGTTTTTCATATAAACTAGCTTCAAATTGGCTATCGACATAGGTGTCGGGTTCATCTAGAATTAAAAGTTTTGGCTCATTCATTAAGGCACGGCACAAAAAAACACGTTGCATTTGTCCTCCCGATAGTTCGCCAATGGGTTTGTCTTTTAGATGAAGCACATCAACTTCCGAAAGTAGTTTTTCAGCTCGCTCAATGCTGCGCAATTCTTGTTTTCCAAACGTATTGAATAGCCCTTCGGGTTTTCCCGAACGAACAACATCGAGCACAGTGATTGGAAACTGCTTGTCGATTTGATTAATTTGGGGTAAATAGCCTACTTGGTTTTTCTTGAGGAAAGAAGTTACCGTTCCCTCACTTGGTTTCACTAATCCTAATATGGCCTTGATTAAGCTGGTCTTTCCACCGCCATTGGGTCCGATAATTCCAATGAAATCGCCAGCGTGAATATCTAAATTAGCATTTTCTAATGCCACAAGATTCTCATATTTAATCCTGAGGTTTTCTATACTGATAATCTTTGTCATTGCTTGCTACTATTTGAAATGATATGAGCAATATTTATGAGTTCAGCAGCCCAATTGCTTCCCAAGGGGTTTATTTCAATCACTTCGCCATTAATTTCTTTGCTTAACTGATTGGCGATGCTTTTGCTAAACTCTTTTTGAATGAGAATTTTATTTAAGTTTAAATCTTTTGATTGCTGAATAAATTCTTGAATATATTTTGGCGAGGGTTCTTTGCCTTCTATTTCAAGCGGAATTTGTGTGAGTCCGTAATCTCGTGCAAAATAGCCTAAGGAAGGATGGAAAATTAAGAAGTTCTTATTTGTTGAACTGCTTAAAATCTGCTCAATTTCTTGGTCGAGTGCCTCTATTTCGCTGCATAGCGCACGATAGTTTTGCTGAAGAAGTTCATGGTGTTCGGGAAGTAATTTGCATAGGGCAAGATAGCTTTCGTGTGCAATCTTTAATCCCTCTTTGGCACTCGTCCAAGTGTGAGGGTCAACACCATGTTTGTGCTGATGGTCTCCATGATTCACAATTTCAGAAGCGATAATATTAACTTCTTTAGAACAATTGAAAAAAAGCAAGTTGGGATTACTTTCTAAGATTTTTGTTTTCCAACTTAACTCAAAATCAATTTCGCCAATTCCCAACCATGCCGATGCTTGAGAAAGTTTTGCCATTTGAGCTGCTCGAAGTTCGTAGAGTTCTGGGCTTGAACCAGGTTCAACTAAAATCATCACATCAACGAGTGTATCGGCAATGTTACGCACGAAATATTCCTGAGGGACAATGCTCACGGCTACCAACGGACGAGAGTTTGTGTTTTGCTTTGAAGTGCATGATGAAATGATTATTGCAATGATAAATATGTAATATCTCATGATTGTTGATTCTTTATATTCGTAAAGTGCATGATGCGTGAACTGCTGGGAGTCTCGAATTAATGCTTAAAGTTCAGATTAATAAAACAAAGATATTAAAAATTAGTTTCTTTCTTTCTCAGGCACAGGGTCATGTCCATGTCCACCCCAAGGATTGCAACTCAAAATCCTTTTCAGCGAAAGCCAAAAGCCCTTGAATGGTCCATGAATGCGCAGCGCATCGAGTGCATATTGAGAACACGATGGCGTGTAACGACAAACAGGAGGAAAGAGAGGGGAGATGGCTCGACGGTAAAAGAGAATGGGGAGCGTTAGCAACCACACCAAGAACGAGCGTAAATATTTCCAGAAAATGAGCATGCAATTTAATTAATGGGTTTAAGAGTGACTTGTGTTGTGCTTGATTCTAGTTGATATTTCTTGCCAAACAGGAGTGGATAGTTATTCTTATCATGACCAGCAGGGAAGTTGAAATAAACGGGGAAGTTATATTGACTCACGGCGTTTAAAATAATTTCCTCTACCGATTGTTTCATGTTTCCACTATCTTTCATTTCGATGAATTCACCCACAAGAAGTGCTTTCACCTGTTTAAGCTTACCCGATATTTTTAACGCATACATCATTCGGTCTAGATGATAAAGTTGCTCGCCTAAATCTTCAATGAATAAGATTTTACCATCGGTTTGCAGGTACTTGGAATTGCCTAGCAAACTGTAAATGACCGATAAGTTTCCGCCAATCAACTCGCCCGTGCATGTGCCTAATCGATTGAGTGGGTGTGCTGCGAATTGATAGCTTGGAATGTTTCCTCGAAGCATTTGCATTAAATAGTTGAAACTTGCGCTTGGTCGTTCTTCAATAATCGAGGAGGCAATCATCGGACCATGAATGCTCATGTATCCTTGGCGTTGAAATTCCTCATGAAGCACGGTAATGTCGCTGAATCCGATGAGCCATTTGGGGTTCTTTCGGAATGAGGTGAAATCGAGTTTGTCGAGCAAGTGAATGCTGCCGTGTCCACCTCGCACACACACAATAGCTTTGCAGCTTGCATCGTTTAGCGCACTTTGCAAATCAGCCAAACGTTGCGAATCGGTTCCAGCAAATCGATTGTTTTGAGCATAAACATTTTTACCCACTTTCACATGATAGCCTTGTTTTTCCCAAAGAGCTAAGCCCGCTTTTGTTTTTGAAACGTCAACCACGCCTGCCGGTGCAACCACGCAAATCGTGTCGCCTGATTTTAAGAAAGGAGCTTGAATCATGGGTTGAGCATTTAGGGGTTCTTTGAAGAGTGTGGTTATTCCAAAAACTAAGAAAGCAAACAAAACAGTGTTCTTCATCGCCATGTTTTTTTATTGACAAAGATAATTATTTTTAGAAGTTTGCTAAAACTAAATGGCATATAAAATAAAAGCATGAATCTGATTAGAGATTCATGCTTCATGTCATTTGGAAAATAGAGACTATTTTTTCAATCGACTATCATTAGCCACAAGCCATTCTGCAATTTGCACCGCATTGAGGGCAGCTCCCTTTTTAATTTGATCGCCCACACACCAGAATGCTAATCCATTGGGGTTTGTTAAATCTTTACGCAATCTACCCACGTAAACATCGTCTTTTCCTGCCACAAAAAGCGGCATCGGATATTCTTTATTTGCTGGATTATCAATCACTGTTAGTCCTTCAAATTTTTCAAAGGCATTGCGCACTTGCTCAATCGATAGTGGTTTTTCTGTTTCAAGCCAAATAGCTTCCGAGTGAGAGCGAGCTACCGGAACACGCACGCAGGTAGCACTTACTTCCGTTTTTGGAGAAAGAATCTTTTTGGTTTCCCAGTTCATCTTCATTTCTTCCTTTGTGTAGTCGTTATCAAGGAAAACATCAATGTGAGGAATGATGTTCATGGCTAATTGATAAGCAAATTTCTCAACTTTCACTTCTTCGCCATGAGCAACGGCTTTAGTTTGTTCTTCTAATTCAGTCATTCCTTGAGCTCCAGCACCACTTGCTGCTTGATAAGTTGCCACTTGCACTTTTGTAATGGGAGAAAGATCGTGAATGGGTTTAAGTGCAACCACCATCTGAATTGTTGAACAATTGGGGTTGGCAATAATGTTGCGCGGACGATTGAGTGCATCGGTTGGGTTCACTTCAGGAACAACCAAAGGCACATCGTTGTCATATCTGAAGGCACTTGAGTTGTCAATCATCACGGCACCAAATTTGGTGATGGTCTCTGCATAATCTTTCGAAATGCTAGCACCTGCAGATGTGAGCGCTATGTCAATATCTTTGAAATCATCGTTGTGCTTCAATTCTTTCACAACTAATTTTTTCCCTTTGAAATCATATTCATTTCCGGCGCTTCTTGCTGAACCAAACAATACGAGTTCAGTGATAGGGAAATTGCGTTCTGCCAAAACGTTTAAAAATTCTTGACCAACGGCGCCACTAGCTCCAACGATTGCTACTTTCATTTGTTATAATTTTGCGAGTGCTGTTTAAAACATTAATTTATATGTGTATTATTGCGCAAAATTAATCTATTCATTTTAATTTCTTCTGCAATGATGAATTTTAAACGTGCTTTTCTATTTATTTTTATCTTTTTCGGAACATTGGGTTGTTCTGTGTTCGCTCAATCAAAGTACTCTCATCATCCAAAAATCGATATCGTTGAACAAACGCCCATGCCTTTACCCAAAAGTGTGCTTATTAATGAAATATTATTTAATCCGAATGATGGCGCTCCCGATTTTGTGGAACTGATTAATGTGTCGGATGATGAAATTCTGTTAAGTCAACTTCTCATCGGAACTAGGAAAGAGGATGGTAGTTTCTGGCAATTCAATAGAATTGCAACTTATGATGATTACTTGCAACCAAACGAAATAATCTTACTAAGCGAAAATGTTGATACGCTTTCTTTCATTTACCCTCAATCGTGTACGCAAAACTTCTTTCTGTGCGAAACGCCTCGCATGAATAATGATCAAGGGACTGTTATTATTATGAATCTCGATAGTGTGATAGTCGATGAGTTTGCCTACCAAGAATCGATGCATCATTTTTTGCTTAAAGATTTCAATGGCGTGTCGCTCGAACGAATTTCCACAGCCAAACCAACCGATGATTATACAAACTGGAAATCGGGTAGCTCTGATTTCGATTGGGCTTCTCCTGGATGCAACAATGCCGCCTCTTTGCAAGCTAATCCGAATGCGCCTCAGCTTTCTTTTTCTACCGATGCCGTTTCGCCAAACAATGATGGCTATAACGACGAACTTAAAATGATTTTTAATCTCAATCCCGATTCGTGGATGCTTAACATGAAGGTGTTCGATATATCGGGGAATTTACTCGATTCGCCTTTTCGAAATGCTAGCCTATCTTCGCAAGCAAGCTTAACATGGAATGCCAAGTTTGCTTCTGGTGTTGGTCTGCCGCTTGGTATTTATGTGTTGCACTTTCAGCTGTGGTCAACATCGGGTGAACAGATGCAGTTTAAGCATGCGTGCGCGGTGATTAGCCAATGAACTGATTTCTGAAGCTTATCAAAGAATTTGCGAAATTAGTTTCCTATTGTTTCCGAAATAGTTTCTTTAGAAATTCATCGACTCGAGTAACTGGATCTACATAAATATTATATTTTTTGAAATCAATGGCTTTACCATAAGCTGGAACAAATATTTTCTTCATGCCTAGTTTTTCGGCTTCTGCTATGCGATGCTCCAAACGATTCACCGATCGAATTTCGCCCGATAAGCCAACTTCACCTGCAAAGCAAATAGATTTATCAATCACTAAATCAAAATTCGACGATAAAACAGCCGAGATTACGGCTAAGTCTATTGCAGGATCATCTATTTTGATACCTCCAGCAATGTTCAAAAATACATCTTTCGTGGCTAACTTAAATCCGGCTCTTTTTTCTAATACCGCCAAGAGCATGTTCATTCGACGAAGGTCGTAGCCTGTTGCTGAGCGTTGTGGTGTGCCATAGGCCGCTGTGCTCACTAGCGATTGAATTTCAAGTAGCAAAGGACGGTTTCCCTCAATGGCGCAGCCGATGGCAGTGCCACTCAATCCTTCAACACTGTCGTTGATTAACAACTCTGAGGGGTTGCTCACCTCGCGCATTCCTTCACTGTTCATCTCGAATATACCCAATTCTGAAGTTGAACCAAAGCGATTCTTTATGGCACGCAAAATACGATACATATATTTATTCTCTCCCTCAAATTGAAGAACGGTGTCAACCATGTGCTCCAGAACTTTCGGACCAGCCAAACTGCCTTCTTTTGTGATATGTCCAATTAATATGACTGGTATTTGTCTTTCCTTTGCAAATTTCAATATCCCATTGGTGCATTCCCTGATCTGACTCACACTGCCTGGCGATGATTCAATGTATGACGTGGCTATGGTCTGAATGGAATCGATGACTAAAACCTGTGGCTCTAAATGTTCGCAGTGAGTTAAAATGTTTTCCAACGATGTTTCACTCAGAAAATAACAGCTGTCATTCTCCTTGTTTAATCGATTAGCCCTGATTTTAATTTGCTGAATGCTTTCCTCTCCCGAAACATACAACACTTTTTGCTGTGTGAGGTCGAGGGCTACCTGTAGTACCAATGTCGATTTCCCAATTCCAGGTTCGCCTCCAATGAGAACTAATGAACCCGGTACCAAACCGCCTCCTAATGTCCGATTTAATTCTTCGTTTAGCGTGTCGATGCGAACAATCGAGTTTTCTGTTACTTCCGACAATCGCTGTGCTTGTGCGCCACTTCCCACACGATAGGGTAGTGGGCTTGCTGCTGCTTTCGTGCTCACTTGCACTTCTTCAACTAAAGAATTCCATTCTCCACAACTAGTGCAACGACCCACCCACTTCGGAGCTGTCACTCCACAACTCTGACAAACATATTGCGTTTTGACTTTTGCCATTCAACTATTCTTTTGATTCCTCAGTGAAACTCAGCGAATAAAGCATTGCTTCTAACTGACGAACATAGTTGCGCTTATCTTTTTGTGGAGCATATACCCACCCGTCAATCACAATAATGCGTTCATGATTGGGCGATAAAACAGCAAGTAATATATATGGACCACCCATCCAGTCGCCCTCTAATCGCCATAGCCCTCGAACTTCTGCTGCATATTTCCCTTTGAATTGCATGAGTTCAACATGTGTGGGAACTTGGTGCTCCGAAATCATGTAACTTCCCGCTGCCGGTCCTTCAACATGCGCTTTCAGAAGGGAGTCGCGTTGTGCTACTAAATAATCGGATGTGAAAGTGCTATCCGATGTGTAGGGGAATGTGTAAATCATGACTCCCTGGGTGATTTCAGGGGTGTCGAATCTCGCCCAATAGAAGTCTTTTTCGTTGCTCGCTTTTATAAAGCCAATGGGAAGAACTAGATTGATGCCAAATTTCTCCTTAATTTCCTGCACAACTTCATGCTTCATGTAGCTTGCATAATTTCCCATCAAGCGATTGCGCTCTCCTTGTAAGATGAAACGTGTAATCATGTCTTTTTTCGCTTCATAAAGTTGAAGAAATTCGTCAACACTCTTTGCATTTATTTCTACAACCGATTGGGGATGTGCCCAAACATTATTCTTGTAAAGAACCGATGTGGAGTCGATCGTTGAATTTACATTTACCTCAATGATGCTTCTATTGATATTAAAAATCTCGGTAAAAGCTGCCGGAGGACATGGAAGCAAATCAAACATAGGCTCCTTTTGTGGCAATGATGGGTGCTCCTTGGTCATTTCTGCACGAATAACTTTCCCAATAGTGTCCTCCCACTGCGCTGATGGCATTACAATGACAACTTCACTGATTTTTCCCGAAACCTTTCGTTGCATTAAATTGCTATTGCCGTCCTTGCAACTCGCAATTGTCAGCAACAGTAGCACCGATAGAATTATTTGCTTGAATCTATTCATTGATGTAAATTTTTAATTAGGAAGTTTCTGAAAAGATGTGCTGCTTCATGCTTATCATCAATCATGTTGAAATATCTCTTTTCAGAACGACCCGCTAGTTTTTCTTGTCCTCGTTGGTTTTCTCTTCGTTCGACGCGTTCTTAAACTCTTTCACTCCTTGACCTAATCCGCGCATAAGCTCCGGAATTTTCTTCCCTCCGAAAAGAATTAAAATAATAACAATGATTATAATTAACTCCGATGTTCCAATAAAAAGTGTCGTCATGATTATAATTATTTAAATAGTCGTAGTATATCATTTCCGTTGGCGTAAACCACAAGAATCAAAAGTAAAATCATGCCCGCAGTTTGTGCATATTCTAAAAACTTGTCGCCCGGCTTTCTTCCTGTAATGATTTCATAGAGCAAAAACATCACGTGCCCGCCATCGAGTGCCGGAATTGGCAAGAGGTTCATTACTCCTAAGATAATCGACAAGAATGCGGTCATTGTCCAGAACATGTGCCAATCCCATGCCGAAGGGAAAATATTACCAATTGAAATAAATCCACCAAGCGATTCATAGGCCTTTGTTTCGGGCTTGAAAAATAATTTCAACTGATTTATATAGCTACCAATCTTCGATGCTCCCATGTCTAAACCAGCGGGGATGGCTTCTAAAAGACTATATTCTTTAGTGTTGTATTTTAAATAACTGTAAGCCTCGCTCGAAAATTGTGGTTGAAATCCTAGTTTGCCCTCTGCACTCACTGTTGAAGGTAATTGCAGTTCCTTGCCACCACGATTAACCAAAAGCACAACATCCTGATTGGCATGCGAAAGCAGATAGTTGGAAAACTCATCATAGAAAGTGAAGTGAAGCGAATCTAAACCCACAAACACATCGCCTGCCAACAAGCCGGCTTTTTCTGCAGCACTCTCTGTTGCTACTGCTCCAACCGAAAAGTTACAGAACATGCGTGGCGTAAAGCTCATCTTGCCATTAATTAAACCATTGATGTGCTCGCTTGTAATTGGAATGCTGAGCATTGAGCCCTCACGTTCAATCTCAACTTGCGTTGCTCCATCAATTGCAATGGTGGGTAGAAAATTACCAAAGTTTTCCAACTCTTTTCCATCAACAGAAATAATCTTATCGCCATTTTCAAAACCCATCGACTGCGCTTCGGCATTTACACTAATGCCATGTGTGAGGCTCGATGTTGGGAGATATGATGAACCCCAAGCAAAAAGTACTCCTATATAAATGATAAATGCTAATATGAAATTGAAAAGCACCCCGCCAATCATTATTAACAAGCGTTGCCATTTGTTCTTTGAACGAAATTCCCAAGGCTTTGGTTCTTCTTTTAAAGCCTCGGTGTTCATCGACTCATCAACCATGCCCGATATCGCAACATATCCACCCAATGGTAGCCATCCGATGCCATACTCTGTTTCGCCTATTTTCTTCTTCCAAAGTGAAAACCACGGATTGAAAAATAGATAAAATTTCTCTACTCGTGTTTTAAATATTCGAGCAAAAATGAAATGACCAAATTCATGGATAATTACTAATAAAGATAAGCTTAAAACGAGCTGGGCTGCTTTTATTAAAATTTCGTGCATAACTTCGTATTTGTTTCTAGAGTTTATATTTCTGATTAATTATTGATTGGGTGAATAAACGCGTCGCTTGGTCGCATTCTACATAATCGCTAATACTTGGACTTTTAATGTGTGAAATTTGCTGCATGCTCTCACCAATGATTGATGGAATGTCTATAAATCGAATTTGTTCTTTTAAGAATGATTCAACAGCAATTTCGTTGGCAGCATTCAAAACACACGAGGCGCTACCTCCTCGCTCCATGGCTTCGTAGGCAAGTGCCAAATTAGGAAACTTTTTCATGTCGGGCTGCTCAAAGCTTAGCTGTGGATAATCGATAAAATTAAATCGCTTAAATGTTGAGGGAAGGCGTTCCGGAAACTTCAACGCATACTGTATCGGTAGCTTCATGTCGGGAAGTCCCATCTGAGCTTTAATCGAACCATCGGCAAACTGAACCATCGAATGAACGATGCTCTGCGGATGAACAATCACCTCAATCTGATTGGGTTTCAATCCGAATAACCATTTCGCTTCAATGACTTCAAACCCCTTATTCATCATCGATGCCGAATCGATTGTTATTTTTGCCCCCATCGCCCAATTCGGATGTTTTAATGCATCGCTCTTGCTCACCTTGCTCAATTCATCTAAACTGTGATTCCTAAATGGTCCTCCCGAGGCAGTGAGAATGATTTTCTCAATGGCATTCATGTGCTCGCCTGTTAAACATTGGAATATTGCCGAATGTTCTGAATCGATCGGATAGATATTCACCCCTTTGCGCAATGCTGCTTCCATAATGATTTCTCCGGCAACAACTAGGGTCTCTTTGTTGGCAAGTGCAATGTTTTTCCCCGCCTCAATAGCACTCAATGTCGGAATCAATCCCGAATATCCAACCATGGCTGTTACAACCGTGTCGATCGAATCCATTTGAACAACCTGCGACAAGGCAGCACTTCCTGCATAGCATTTAACATCGGTTCCTGCTAACGACGTGCAAAGTTTTAAATAATGTTCTTCATTGGCAATTACCACCACATTGGGCTTGTATCGCAATGCCTGTGCAATGAGTAAATCAACATTGTTATTCGCTGCTAAAACCTCAATTTCAAAATGTGCCGACTGTTCGTCAACAACCTCCAATGTTTGCGTTCCAATCGAACCAGTCGAGCCAAGTAGTGCTATCTTATTTTTATGCGGGTTCATTTATAATTGAATATATGGGCTCAAAGGTAATAAGTTTAAAACAGTATGCCTAAAATTGAACCGAAAATAATATTTTTAAATTTGAATTATCGAGACTGGAATTGCCAAAACTAGAAGCTAATATACTCCAGCGGGTCAATTGCTGTACCTTTATACCATAGTTCAAAATGCAAGTGTGGTCCCGTGCTCAATTCGCCACTGTTCCCCATGATTGCAATCGCTTCACCAGCACTCACATAATCGCCCGTCTTCTTCAAAAGACTAGCATTGTGCTTATAAACAGAAATCAAGTTGTTCCGGTGTTGAATATATATAACATAGCCCGTTTCAATGGTAAAACCCGAAAATATTATCGTGCCACTAAGTGTGCTAAAAATAGGTGCCTCCGGACTGCTAACGATGTCAATACCATAATGATTTGGCGACGACTGAAATTTATCGGTTATAATGCCATTTGAAGGCTTGAAAAAGTTAATCTCATGAATCTCATCGCTGTGGTTTAATCGATCGCCGCTCTGTCCAATCGAACTCATCGGGTTGTTCAATAAATGCAACTGGAAAATCGAATCATGGTTCGCATTATATTCCGTAATCGTCGTATTTACTAGGTGCGAACTGTCGGGCTTAGCAATAACTTCCTCTTTAATTTCCCCACTAATAACCGACTGTATCGTGCTTAAATATTTCTTCTGTAGCGAAAGCTCCTGATCTAGCGAATCAATCAACGCCACATTCCTAATCAAACTTTGCTGCATGCTCCGCTCCGGATATCCCGGAATTAATCGACGTATTGGCGTGAAACATATGAGTAGTATAACAATAGTACTATATATAGCAACCGAAACCACAACCCATTGAATTACCTTTGCCCGTGTCATTTGAACATTCCAAACGGCTTGAAAATTCTTATCATTGTAAATAATCAGTCGATACTGGCTCTGAAGCTTATTTATTAGTTTTCTATGTCTCTTCTTTTCCATGATAACGACAAAAATACTTTTTTTTTCGAGCTCTACGTTCATGCATTCACTTTATTTTCTCCTATTAGCTATTTTTTAGAAATTCCCCCTTTTTTTTACTATCTTAATATTTCCCCCTTTTTTTTGGGCGTGCCGGCATTCCTCCCCACCGCATTCCCTCGCCATGCCGTCGCGCTTTCCGCTGCAATCTTTTAAGTGGGCGAGAACCAAAGCCCACTTAAAAGGATTTCCGCTGCAATCGCTCACGCACCTAACGGTAAGTAAATCGAAACATCCGCAAACCATAGCATACGAGCAAGTCAGAAGGACTTTATAGTTAATGCGATAATGCGATAATGAGGCGATGTGTGCAATAAGGGGAATCGTCCTGCGGTCTTTATAGATAGGAAGTTGTTATAGCAACAGCATGATATTGCCTACAATGAGGAATATTTGTTTGAATGGTATGAATATTATTTGCTACAAAGACCACAGGGCTAGCGCCCCTTGTTATGTTGTTGTGTGCTTATTTGCTACAAAGACCATAGGGCTAGCGCCCCTTGTTATCCCACATCGCCTCATTATCGCATTGACCCATTATCTCCTTAACACTCTTCTCTCAAGAACCTACTCATGCGCTCTTGATATGATCGTTTGTACATTCGTTTCACCTTATCGTTTAAAAAGGAATGTGAAATCAGTTCGTTAATTAGCTGATGATTGGCAGAAAATAGCTGGATGATGGCATCTCGCTTTTGAGGCAACACACCGATGCGGTTGGCAAACGTAATAAAATCTGCCTGGCATGGGTGCCCACTGTTGCGGAATATTTCAGAATGCTCACTTTGGGGCATCAAGCCATCTTGCAAAGCAAAATCTTCGTCCTGTACATGAATGGAGGTATTCATCAAATCATAAGCTGGAGACAACAAGTAGTCGCCATTAGCCGACTGTTGCAAAGAAAAGTTCTTAAGGTGAGCATCGCCATTGGCAAATATATAATTAAACACGATTAAAGTAAATAAGTGGCTCATTTCCACTTGCCATGCCGATACATTGGCCTTCAAAAGTGCCGCCACATCTTCGTAATTCCCCGTATATTTATACTCTTTTCCGTGCGTTTGACTAGTCTTTTGTGCCAACGAAGAAAAATCTTCCTGCTTAATTTTGTTTCTAGCTGCATCAGAATCAAATCGTTTGGTGATATATGCTGCTTCGCCATTAGCAAAAAAAACTAGCCCATTTTCCGCCACTTTCATCTTAAACACTTGCTTTGCAATTTGCATTGTTAAGTGTTCGTTGGCAGGTATGAAGTTTCTGAAACGAAGGTTTTTATAACTAGGTGCAGGCTTAATGATATAGCGCCCGTGTTCACCTTTTGGCGTGAGCATAATTTGCCCTTTTTCCACCACGGCAGATAGTTTTTCTTGCACCCCCGACACCGATATTTGATTGATATGCTCAGCAAGTTCAACGCTGTCTGCATCGTAATCAAAACTCAAACTATGACTTACTCGCTTGCCATCAAAAAGTTTTTTCAGGCAAGAAGGACTGTATGTGTCAAATCCCACAGTTAAATTACCAGGGCAAATTGCTAGCTTTTTCATATCCTTTTCACAGTTATAGCACCAATGGTGTCGGTGTGTGCCGTAGCCAATAGCAATCCGAATGCATCGTTTTCGTCAATCTTAAGCACTTGGCACTGAATCGCCTTGTTCGTTCCTTCTGTGAGCATGTTAAAAAAGAAAGGAAACAATGTATCGAAGGAAAATTCTCTTTGACTTTTGGGGAAAGAAAGGCTTATGGCTGTCTGTTTTTCATCAAGAAAAAAGGAATCATCATAGCAGAATAGATATTTTCCGCTATCGGTTTCCGTGAGCATGCCGGCCAAAACGCCATGGCTGAATATTTGTGCCTGCCTCATCTATTTAGCTTTTTTATTTTCAACTCTAATTCTAATCCTAGGACTTCTGCAATTTTGATTAGCGTACTCATCGACGGATTGCCTTTGCCAAGCTCAATGCTTTTGATAATCCGCAAACTTAATCCCGCATAGTCGGCTAAATCTTGTTGAGTTAAGCCTAACAGGGTGCGGCGTTCTTTTATGATTGAATAAAAACTCATGGTGCATTATTTTGCCTCTTTGGTGCAAATGTAATGTCTTTTTCTTTCCAACCAAACAAAAAGTGCAGTTTATTTCACTTTTATAGTAGATACACATGCCATGCGTCTCTACCTTACGGCTATCCACCGTTTTGGATTGACATTCTGGATGATAACATTGTTGCAATTTTTTATATGGTTTGATTTCCGAAACCCCTAACCACAACCCCTAACCACAACCCCTAACCACAACCCCTAACCACAACCCCTAACCCCTAACCCCTAACCACAACCCCTAACCACAACCCCTAACCACAACCCCTAACCCCTAACCACTAACCCCTAACCCCTAACTCCTAACCCCTAACCCCTAACCACAACCCCTAACCACAACCCCTAACCCCTAACCACAACCCCTAACCACAACCCCTAACCCCTAACCCCTAACCCCTAACCCCTAACCCCTAACCCCTAACTCCTAACCACTAACCACTAATCACTAACCCCTAACCACAACCCCAACACGCCCAACAAAGGGCGTTCTGTAGAGACGCAATAAGGGCGCGTTTTAAAACATGCTTGAAAAACAGTCTTTTAGTCATTTGAAACAGCAAATTTCATGCTTTCCGAACTGCGGAGGAGAGTCATTGCAGTCGTGCAGATGCGTTTTTTACGTCTCGGAAACGTCATTGCAGTCGTGCAGATGCGTTTTTTACTTCTCGGAAACGCCATTGCAGTCGTGCAGATGCGTTTTTTACCTCTCGGAAACGCCATTGCAGTCGTGCAGATGCGTTTTTTACCTCTCGGAAACGCCATTGCAGTTGTGCAATGACGTTTTTTACGTCTCGGAAACGCATATGTTCTTGTGCAATGACGTTTTTTACGTCTCGGAAACGCATATGTTCTTGTGCAGCGACGTTTTTTACGTGTCGGAAACGCATATGTTCTTGTGCAATGACGTTTTTTACGCGAAAGAAACACCAATGCACAAGCGCGCTGACGTTCCTCCGCAGTTCGGAAAGCGATGTAAGTAGTGCGCTGAGCTTTCGGAGCCAACGAATTTAGCCAATTATTTGTTTGATGTAGCACCTAACAGCACTCGTGCATGGCTGCAAACACTCGTGCCCATGCTGTAGAGCAAACTTATAAAGTCAACAAACTGATTGAACTCCTTCTTGGTAATCTTAAACCAGACTGAAAAATATATTTCTCCGATTTCATGTCATAAAGTTATAAGGGATTGATAGCTGTAGTTGTTTGGAGGGTAATCCTGAAACAACAATCTGCTTGTTTCGTAAGCATGAAAAAAACATATAATTGAAACGTTTTTTTAAGGGGACTTCTAAAAATTAGCTGTTAGGTCATTTTGATTTTATGAGAGATAGATTTTGGGCTAATTTCGCCAAAGCATAGCGAGCTATGGTTTAAGAGATTAGTACAAAAGATACTCTCAGAAAACAAAATGAACAACAGCCGTATTTAGCAGCCTCCCCAATTTAAAACTAATTTTTAGAAGTCCCCTTAATAAACTAACTTTTCCTACTTAATCAGACAAGTTTCAGGAGCGATATAGTTATATATGATATAGTATGTCTTTTCTACACTTTATCAGACAGCAATAGCCCGAAAAGATTAGTAAAATCATTTTTTTTTTGTAATTTTTTTAACTTGATATTCCTTTGTGGTTCAATCCATTCTGATGTATATACAATTATTTTATACTCAAACCCTCTTTGTTAACTTTTTGTAAATTGAATATTATAGTTATTTTAGCGCCCTGAAAATCGAAAAGCAGTAAATACATGATAAATATCAATAGACATAGCAAGAATAATGGTTTTTTTAGTTTAGTACTTATTCTTATTGTCTGTTTTTGCACTTTAGAACTGAAAGCGGAACAATTGCCTGCCTTCCCAACAGCCGAAGGTGGAGGCATGTTTACAACAGGTGGCAGAGGTGGAAAAACAATCTATGTGACCGATTTAACCGACTCGGGTGAGGAGGGCTCATTCCGTTGGGCAGTAACTAGGAAATATCCACGCACTGTTGTTTTTGCTGTTTCAGGAACAATTGAACTCGAAAAGAAAATAAACATACGTGCCGATAGCTTAACCATTGCCGGACAAACTGCTCCGGGCGATGGAATTACAATTAAGGGATATCCCGTTTTAATTCAAGCAAACAACATCATTGTGCGATATATTCGCTTCCGCATGGGCGATGAAACAAAGCAACAAGCCGATGCTTTTGAAGGTCAATTTCAGCAAAATATCATTATCGACCATTGCAGTGTGAGTTGGGGAACCGATGAGCAAGCAACTTTCTATGGAAACAAAAATTTCACCCTCCAATGGTGCATTATTGCCGAAAGCTTGAATCATTCTGTTCATGAAAAAGGTAATCACGGCTATGGTGCTATTTGGGGTGGAAAGAATGCGAGCTTCCACCACAATCTTCTTGCCAATAATAACAGTCGCAACCCTCGTCTCGACCACCCAGGGGTGTATGATTCCGATGAGCAAATGGCAGAATATCGAGGAAATGTGGAATTCGTGAATAACGTTGTTTTTAACTGGAAAGACCATGCCACTTATGGCGGCGAATCGGGCATGTTCAATTTAATAAACAACTATTATAAGCCCGGCAAAGCTACAAAAAAAGAGAACGTATTTTTTCGTCCATATAAGGAAAAATTTAGCTACGGTTCATTCTTCGTTAAAGGCAATGTAATTGAAGGAATTGAAAGTGTGAACAACAATAATCATGAAGGAATTTACATGGATGCAGGTGGCGATTTTCAAGACATAGCACTCGAAAATGCAATTGAAGTGAGCGGAAGTTTAAAAATAGATAAAACACCTAAAGCTTATCAAAAAGTACTTCAATCGGCTGGTGCCTCCAAATCGCGCGATGCCGTTGACATTCGCCTTGTGGAAGAAGTTCGCAGCGGTGAGAACACCTATGTGGGTAGCATTGGTGCTTATGCAGGAATTATTGATTCGCAAAATGATGTTGGTTCTTGGCCCGAGTTGAAAGCCGATTTTCCAGTCATCGATTCCGATAAAGACGGAATGCCCGATGCATGGGAATTGAAGCACAAACTCAACCCGAACAAACCCGATGATGCAAACAAACCCGATAAAACAGGATATACCATGCTCGAAAAATATTTGAATAGCTTATAATAATATCTTAAAGAGAAATTTCGCCTAGAAATACGAAGAAATTTCGAAAAAAAATCAAGGGGCTAGCCCCTTCTTGTTTAGTAGGTACTGGAAGTACCTACTAAAAACAATACTAAGAACAAATAAAAAAATAATAATCTCACACATAGTAATAATCAATTTTTAAAGAGAGAATTTTATGAATAGAAATTTTTACAAAAAAGCAGGCGATCTGAGAAGTTGGCTGAAATTCGGAATAGTTTCCGGCTTTATGCTTTTGTCTCTTTTCTGCGGCGTTGCTAACGCTCATGCAGAAGCTCGTCAGGAGCAATTGGCGCAAGGAATTTCAAAAGTCACCGGAAAAGTGACCGATGAAAGCGGTGCAACACTTCCAGGTGTAACAGTCATGGAAAAGGGCACAACCAACGGCGCCATAACCGACATGGATGGAAATTTCACCATCAATGGATTAAAATCGAATGCAACCCTTGTTTTTACATTTATCGGAATGAAAACACAAGAAATAGCTGTTACATCTGCTTCAATTTCTGTAAGCCTAGCTCCCGATGCAATCGGACTAGAAGAAGTTGTAGCCGTGGGCTATGGAACGGTGAAGAAACGCGATATTACCGGTTCGGTAGCCTCTGTGGGTGGTGAAACATTGGCATCGGTGCCTGTGGCATCGGCAACAGAAGCTCTTTCTGGTCGTTTAGCAGGGGTGCAAATTACTTCTACTGAAGGTTCGCCTGATGCTGAAATGACTATCCGTGTGCGTGGTGGTGGTTCTATTACTCAAGATAACTCTCCGCTCATTATTGTTGATGGTTTCCCTGTTTCAAGCATGAACGATGTTGCAGCTGCCGACATTGAATCAATCGATGTATTGAAAGATGCTTCTTCAACGGCTATCTATGGTTCTCGTGGTGCCAATGGGGTAATCATTGTAACAACAAAAGGGGGTGAGGCAGGAAAAGTGCAAGTGAGCTATAATGCATTTACTGGTGTAAAAAGATTAGCCGACCAATACGATGTGATGGATACCTACAATTATGTAGATTGGATGTATGAATACAACATGCTTCGTAATGGTGCGAGTAATATGAATTCGTATACCAACTTATTTGGTAACTATGAAGATATTGATTTGTATAAAGGTCAAGCAGGAAACAACTGGCAAGAACAAGTTTATGGAAAAACAGGTACCGTGTTCAGTCATGATTTAAGCGTGCGTGGAGGTAATAAGAAAATTAAATATGCGTTTACTTATGCAGGCTATGATGAAGATGCGATTATGCTAGGTTCAGGATTTAATCGTGATAACCTTACATTGAAATTGAACGCAAAACCAAACGATAAAGTTGATCTTTCATTCTCTGTTCGCTATTCTGATGCTACTACTGAAGGTGGTGGTGCCAGCGATATGGGCGATGGAGGTACAGCAAGAGATGCTCGATATAAGCAAACGATTATTTATTCTCCAATTCCACTAGGCGATATTTCTACATCGGCAACCGATGAGGATATCTCAAGTTATTTGATTGACCCAATTACTTCAGTTTGGGATAACGACCGCTTGCGCAGAAAGAAAAATCTAAATATGTATGGAAGTTTTGCTTGGGAAATATTCGAAAACTTCAAGTTTAAATCTGATATTGGTATTGATAATTCAACTTCCGATGATAAACGATTCTTTGGTAAAACTACCTATTACGTGAAAAATAATGCAGCAGCCGAAAATCAAAACTTGCCTGCCGTTCGTTTTGTTGATAGCAATAGCGATCGTTTCCGCAATGCAAATACAGTGAACTACGATTTTAAAAAGCTTATCGCTAACGATGATCATCATTTGAATGCTCTGCTAGGTATGGAAATTGTGTCTTCTCAATCAAGTAGTCTTACTACCGAAGTACAAGGTTTCCCAGCTGATTTCTCTTTTGAAGATGCTTACAAGCTTTCTACTCAAGGAACAGCTTATACTATTGACAATAACTTGGATCCCGATGATAAATTATTATCATTCTTCGGTCGTGTGAATTACGACTATAAAGGTAAATATCTTTTGTCGGCTACTTTTAGAGCCGATGGTTCGAGCCGATTCTCTGAAGGAAACAAATGGGGCTATTTCCCATCGACTGCATTCGCATGGCGTATGTCGGATGAAAATTTCATGGCAGGTTCAAAAACTTGGTTAGACGATTTGAAACTTCGTTTATCGTATGGTACTGCGGGTAATAATAATATCCCTGGAGGGCAAATGAATCAATACTACAATTCGAGCAACACGCTTTGGTTGAATGATATTAATAGTGTTTGGAATCCATCGAAAACAATGGCTAACCCCGACTTAGTTTGGGAAACAACACAAACCAGAAACATCGGTTTAGATTGGACAATGTTTGGCACCAAATTGAGCGGTACTATCGATGCTTATTGGAATACAACAACCGACTTATTAATGCTTTTCCCTGTAACAGGAACGGGCTATGATAATCAGTATCGTAACATGGGAGAAACTGAAAACAAAGGTTTAGAATTCACTTTGAATTGGAATGCAGTTGCTAAGAAGGACTGGGGAATTAGTACTTCTTTCAACATCGGTTTCAATAAAAATAAAATTGTTTCTTTAGGTCAGATGGAAGACTTTACAACAGGAACGAACTGGGCATCAACAGCTATTCCAAACGAATTTCAAGTGAGAACAGGTGGAGCTGTTGGCGAAATGTTAGGGTATCGTCATGCGGGCATGTACACCACATCTGACTTTGAAGGTTATGATGAATCTTCTGGTAAGTGGATTCTTAAAGATGGCGTGGCAGCTCCAGGCGCAACATTCGGAAACGTTCGTCCGGGTATGCAAAAGTTTAAAGACTTAAATGATAATGGTACTGTAGATGTTGATGATCGTGAGGTTGTTGGCGATGCGAATCCACTAGCCACAGGAGGTTTTACAATTAATGCCTATGCTTATGGTTTCGACTTTGCAGCTATTTTCAACTATCGTATTGGTGGCGATATTTACAATGCCAACAAAATTGAATATGAAACTTCGGCTTATAGCTACTCATATCGTAACTTGTTGAGCAATCAATCGGCAGGTAAAAGATATACAACCTTAGATAGTGAAGGTAATTTTGTTACCGATCTAGCTCAGTTAGACCAAATAAATGCCAATGCAACAACATGGTCGCCATATTTGCAAAACTATGTATTCTCTGATTGGGCAGTTGAAGATGGTTCATTCCTCCGTTTAGCTACTCTAACAGTGGGTTACACTTTGCCTAAAGATGTATTAAATAGACTAAAATTATCGAACCTTCGTTTCTATACATCAATGTATAATGTGTTCTGTATTACAGGTTATTCAGGTCTTGATCCAGAGGTTTCTACCATTAGAAATACACCACTAACTCCAGGAGTTGATTACTCAGCGTATCCTCGTTCTCGTCAATTGGTATTTGGGGTAAATCTTAGTTTCTAATTGTATAATATAAAAAGCGAATAAAATGAAGAAAAGAATATACTTAGCTCTTTCACTAATTGGCGCTCTCTCGCTAACATCGTGTGAAGACTTCTTAGATGCACCAGCTCAGTCAACCATGGACGAGTCAATCATATTTTCTAACTATGATTTAGCATCGGGTGCAGTTGATGGCATTAAGCTATCTTTTGCTGAAACAAACTCGCATCGTGGTCGTTTCACTCCTTATTATGGTATGAATACCGATGCCGAAATATTGAGTGGAGTTAACAGTGTTGATGCAAAGTCGGATTTGGTGTGCTATAGTTCTACACCATCGAATTCTGAAATGAACCGAGATAACGATTCTTGGGCAAAGATGTATGAGGGTATTGAGCGTGCTAACATGTCGATTAAGGGTTTGCGTAGTTTTGCTGACTTGTCGGATTACAGAATGGCTCATTTATTAGGTGAAGCATTAACTCTTCGTGCTATTTATTATCACGATTTGCTTCGAGCTTGGGGCGATGTGGTGTATCGTTTTGAACCAATTTCATCAGAAACAACCTACTTGCCTCGCACCGATAGAGATGAGGTTTACAAACAATTATTAGCAGATTTAGAAGAAGCTGCAAGTCTCGTGGCTTGGCCTAATGGCGATGAATTAACGCAATCAACAGAGAATGTAAATAAAGCATATATTAAAGGTTTACGTTCTAAGCTTGCTCTCATGGCTTGTGGCTACGGTCAGCGTTTGGGCGATAGCGATTTCTTGTCTCGCACCGATGATGCCGATTTGTCGGAAGATAAAATGATGGCATTAGTAAAAGCAGAATGTTTGTCGGTTATCAATAGCGGAACTTGTCAGTTGCTAGACTATGAGCAAATCTTCCGTCGTAACATGGAAGAAAATATCTCTGCTGGAGGCGAGTCGCTTTGGGAAATACCATATGCAGAAGGTCGTGGTCGTGTTAACTTCACATTTGCTGTTCGCCACCGTGGAATTGACCAATACACCGCTCAAGCAAAAGGGGGTAGTGCATTCATTGCTCCAACCTTGTTCTATGATTTCGCAAAAGGCGATGTTCGTCGCAATGTTACTTGTGTGCCTTACGAATGGGCAGCGCCAGTTAATGGAAAATCGCAACAGAGTTTAACAAACGTTCGTTCATGGGGAATGGGTAAATATCGTTATGAGTGGATGACTCGCTATGTTACATCAACAAATGATGATGGTGTGAACAAAATATATATGCGTTATGCCGAAATCGTATTGATGGCAGCAGAAGCAGTGAACTATGTTGATGGTGCAGAAGCAGCTAAAACCTACTTGCGCATGGTTCGCGAACGTGCATTCAGCAGCGAACATCGTGCAGAAGGTGTCGATGCTTATTTAAATAACATCGGCTCGAAAGAAGATATGTTGGCAGCTATTCAGGAGGAACATAAATTCGAATTTGCTGGAGAGGGTATTCGTAAAGAGGCGCTAATTCGTTGGGGCTTGTTGGGCGATAAATTGAAAGAAACACAAGCTCGAATGACAGCCTTAGCTGGTCAAACTTCGGGAACTTATGGTACTTCATCTTTCGATTATAGCGATGTGCCTGCCAAAGTTTATTTCAACATAGCAGCTGATGGTGAAACATTAGAGTGTTACGGATTTGAAAGAGGCGAAACGTCGGATATGTCTTCGGTTTATGCTGGAAGTGTTAGCTGGATTCCAAAAGATACAGCATCGGAAGCTTATGTGTCGTTTGTCGCAGTTAGAGATAATTTGTACAGAAATAATCCCGACGAATTCCAATTTTGGCCAATCTGGCAAGTATTGTTAGATAGCAGTAACGGAAAGTTGGAAAACTATAGTTTCTATCAGTCTTTCTTTAACTAGTTTTATTTTGATAATTAAAAAAATGACAGAGATGAAAAGATATTTCAAGAATATAGCATATTTACTTGCTACAACATCGTTACTCTTTGCCTCGTGTGAAGATATTGATCCGCTAGTTGAGGGCTTAGGTAATACAGCGCGCATGTTTTCTCCAACCGATGTTGAGGTGCGTGTGGTGAATAATGTAAATGCCCGAGTTTATTGGACAGATGTAAAAGGTGCACAAAGTTATAATGTAGCCTTCTTCACCGATAGTTTAGCTCAAAATTTGACAGAGATCGATTTAGAATCGGAAAACTTTGTGAAAATTGCCTATGATGTTGCCCCAACAACAAGTGTAACTCCCTACATTGCCTATAGTTTACCTCAAGCAGTTGGACTAACGGCCTATGTGCAAGCGGTGAGCACAATTGAGGGAACAGCAGATTCAAAATGGACGCCCGTTTACTTTAAAACTTCAGAAGAGAACATCTTCACAGAAAGTGTTGCCAAAGGGCAAGAGGTTACTCTTACTTGGCCAGCAGATTCAGAGGCTACATCAATTAAAGCAACGAATGTTAAAACCAATGAAGTTGTAGCAACTCACAGCTTAACAACCGATGAATTATCTGCTGGTTCGGCTACAATTACAGGGCTTGAATTCGAAACCGAATATGAGTTCAGCATTCTGAATGGTAAGGTGGTTAGAGGAACTGTAAATGTAACTACATTGCCTAATGGTATTCCCGCAGGTGTAGATGATAACTTAGCAGAAATTATTGCAGCAGCGAACGCTGGAGAAACAATTCTTTTGGCAGATGGCTTGAATACAGCTACTAGTGGTAAGGTGTTAGTTGATAAACAAATTACAATTAGAGCAGCAGCAGGTGCTAGTCCAATTTTAGATTGTTCTTTTGAGCTAAATGATGGTGCATCTCTCTTTATTACAGATGTTGATTTTGTTTTAACACATACTAATCGTTTCATGGAGGTGAAGACTAACTCGGCTAAAGCTCAGGAGTACGGTGAATTTAAAGTTGCAAATTCACGAATCACAAATCTGAGCAACGCATTCTTTGATAATAGTTCTTCTAGTCAAGCGTATACTATGACAAATCTGATTATCGATAATGTGGTGGTTGAAGGAAATCAAACTACGCATCCATTTATTGATATAGATTCGAAAGGTGTTATTGCAGGTATTCAGATTTTGAACTCAACATTCACTAAATGTGGTGGCTCAGGTAAACAGTTTGTTTACTTGAATGGAGGTGGTGCGAGTGCTACTTTAACGGTTAAAAACAACACAATTGTAGGCTCATTGGCAACAGTGTTTAGTATTAAGGCTGTAGCGTCTTTTGAATTAACAAATACTATTTTTGTATGTCCTGTTGTAGAAACGCCTTGTAAGCTGTTTAATGACGCAACTTCTCAACCAGGAGTAGCATCGAAAAACTATGCCCTTAACTACGGAAGTACAGGTTCTGGTTTGGTTGGTATTCTTGCTGCAGCTCCTTTTGCAGAATCTCCAAATACTGATGGTATTTACATGATTACAAATACCGATATAACTGAAGCTGGCGACCCTGATGGATTGTCTAACTAATTTGTAAGATCTAATATTAATAAACTAAGAAAGAAAGGATAATGATGTCGTTATCCTTTCTTTGTTTATAAAAAAGTACAGATGATGAATTTTAAGATATATGCCATGTCGGTTTTTGCAATAATTGCATTCCTTGGCTGTTCAGATAGTTCTAATGATAATGGAGAAGTCGAGGGGGGAAAACCAGCCGCTACAGAAGTTCAATTTGCCGCTGGCGCACAACTAAAAGTGCTTATTGGAGAGGGTGCTCCAACTCCAGAGGCAGTAACTGGTACTATTACCAATGCCGATGGGTTGGCTAGCTACACTGCTTATTACACACACCAAGGTGGAACTCGCATGCAGATTGGAGATAAGATAGATTTGGCAGGTGCAGATATCTATAACTTTACTATTACTAGTGTGCCTTATCCTGCCAATGCAGCGGTAAATGAAACGGGTGTAATTTTGTTGAAAGTAGTATCGGCACATGGTGATGTTGAAAATGCTCAATTACCTGTGTTATTTTCTGCCTATGAAGATGGAGATACTGAATACGATTACGAAAAGCTTCCCGATAACTTAAATATTACTAAAGCTATGGCATTCCCAACTGCCGATGGCTATGGTAAATACGCAACAGGTGGTAGAGGTGGAAAAGTGCTCATTGTAAACAGTCTTGCCGATGATGGTTCGACGGGAACCTTGCGCTGGGCAGTTAATCAGAGTGGAAAAAGGATTGTTGTTTTTCAGGTAGGAGGTACAATAAAACTAACATCGAGCCTAACCATTAAGAATGGCGATTTAACCATTGCCGGACAAACAGCACCGGGCGATGGCATTTGTTTAACCGGAAACTCGCTGATTGTTGATGCAAGCAATGTCATCATTCGCTATATTCGTTCTCGTCCAGCATCATACAGTAGCACTACTGGAGATGTTGAAACCGATGGGTTAGATGCTGCTTGGGGGCGTTTAAAGAGCAATGTAATAATTGACCATTGTTCTTTTACTTGGAGCACTGATGAGGCAGCCAGTTTCTATGGAATGGAAAATTTTACCATGCAATATTGTATTGTGGGCGAAAGTTTATACACTTCATCACACACTAAAGGTAGTCATGGCTATGGTGGTATTTGGGGAGGTAATCCTGCAACATTCCATCATAACCTAATTATTAGTAATGATAGTAGGAATCCACGCTTCGATGGTAATAGAAAAGGAACATCATTTACAGGTAGAGATCTGGTAGATTTCATAAACAATGTGATATTTAATTGGGGAAGTAATAATGTTTATGGTGGTGAAGGGTCAGACTATAACATGGTGAACAACTACTACAAACCCGGACCAGCAACTAAGAGCAGTGTTCGGAATCGTATTATGGAGATATACGACCCAAATAGGGCTGCGGAAGATGGTGCAATAAATCCGGAAGAAGGCAAATATTATTTCTCAGGAAACTACATGGTGGGTAATGAAAGCATGACAGCAGATAATCTGATAGGAGTTGTTGATAACAGAAGCTATGGAGTTGAAAAGCTAATAGCAACATCGCCAATTGCAGCTTATAGTATTGAGATGGAATCGGCAGAAGCGGCTTATGTTAATGTATTGGCTCACGTTGGTGCTAGTCTTGTTTATGATGCTGTTGATACTCGATTAATTGAATTTGCCAAAACAGGAGTTGCAACTTGGGGAGATACTTATGGTGCTAATACTGGAATTATTGATGATGCTGCTCATGTAGGTGGATTGCCAGCATTGGCATCGGGAACTGTTACTGATGCAGACACTGATGGTATGGCAGATGCATGGGAATTGCTTAACGGTTTAGACCCGAATAAAAACGATGCAAATGCTAACACCTTAAATGAGTACTACACCAATATTGAAATGTTTGCCAATAGTTTTGTCGACTTTAGGTTGAAGTAGTAAGTGGAAATTCGAAACACGCAAAGACCACGAAGATCACAAGGAGTTAAGGGTTTTTGCGTGTTTTTTTTGTTCGTCCTTACCTTCTCGAAAAAGAGCCCGCTTCGGGTAGGCGTTCGGCACTTTATTCGTTTGAGCCCTTAATGAAAATTGTGCGAGTTTAATGCTTTGCTTATCGAATTTCGCCTAAAACGATAAGCAAAGCTCGTTGGTTATCGTTTTGTTCTTATATTTGCAGGAATTTTAAAGGCTAAGAGATGAAAAATTTCGATTTAGAGAATGCTGTAAGCTACCATTACGATCAATTTCCACCCCGGAATATTAACTATGGAAATTTAATTGC
>JBKEAC010000146.1:0-5545 GCA_047971925.1 Mangrovibacterium sp. | reverse complement strand
ACAAGTCCTTTAGGTGAGTCTTGTATCAATTTACTTATTTTTGTCTGATTTATCTCTGTCGGATTAGTCATACTATTAGTATTAATATCTCTGCAAAGATAAACAGTTCTATTCAAACAGGAAAATTATTTAGTTTAGTATTGATGGGAAAACTATACTTTTAATATGATTATGCCGCCAGTACCAAATTTTCGGACTGAAATTTTGCATTTTTGAAGAAAGAGAAGTATCTTTACTTCTATATGAAATGCGGTGCAAATTGCAGAACCCCCCACTAATTCTAATTCGGGGATAGTCTATTTCGAGGATTAATAAAGTTTATATATCAGGCCGTTAGAAAGGATTAAACGTTTCATCTCTCTCCACTGAAACAATCAGCCAAATAGCGGTCAAAAATATCTATAAAGATCGCAGGGCGATGACTCTATGGTTGGGTTTGTAAATGTTTCGAGCAACTGTTACTGGCGCAGCAGGGTGAGGGATTGCAGTGGAAATCCTTTTGCGGAGGAACGAAGCAAAAGATTGAAACGGAAAGCCCGACGGCAGGGCGATGGAATGTGGTGGGGAGGAATGCCGGCACTCCCTAAAAGAAGAAAAAACCCCTTCGGTATTTTGGAGTTCCAAAGATTGAAGGGAGATGCAGAGTTCTGTTGAAAAAAAAGGAGCATACATTAAAGTACACTCCTTCGTTTTGTTGATAATTCGAGCTTTATTCCACATGAATTAAATCGGCAAGTTCTCTTGCTTCCTTTTGTAGTTGAAGCACATCGCTTCCCAAATCACCTTGTAGCAACACCACGCCCATGCGACGATATTCTCTCGCTTCGGCTTTGCCAAAGATGCGAAAATCGGCTAGCGCGTTGGCACAAACTTTTTCAATGCCCACATAAGTAGGATTTGTTTTTTCAATATTCGATAAAATCACGGCACTAGCACCTGCTCGCTCTTGACGAATTTCTGCAATGGGCAAGCCCAACACCGCCCTGCAATGCAATTCAAATTGATTGAGGTTCTGTGTGCCTGCTAGTGTTACCATGCCAGTATCGTGCGGACGTGGACTCAGTTCGCTAAACACGACATCATCGGAAGTAATGAAAAATTCAACGCCAAAGATTCCCGCCCCACCCAGTGCCGAAGTAACTTTTGCCGCCATTTCTTGTGCCTTTTCTTCAAAACCTTTGGGGAGATTAACCGGTTGCCAACTCTCTTGATAATCGCCTCGCTCTTGGCGGTGACCTATTGGCTTGCAGAACAATGTTTCGCCATTTTTTTGAGTTACTGTTAACAAGGTAATCTCGCTCAAGAAAGGAACAAAGGCTTCCACGATAACTTCATCAGCATCGCCACGCCCCTTTTCAGCAGCTATTTTCCACGCCTTTTCAATATCATCGGCACATTTCACGGTTGATTGACCTTTTCCTGACGAGGACATGAGCGGCTTCACCACACAAGGCATGCCAACTGCTTCAATAGCTTCGTTGAACTGTTCGAAAGTTTTAGCATAGCGATAATTGGCTGTTTTCAAAGCTAAATCAATAGCCGCTAAATCGCGAATTGCCTTGCGGTTCATGGTGTAGTTGGCAGCCTTAGCTGAAGGAACAACTTGAATCCCTTGCTTCTCATAATCATAAAAGCGTTCGGTGCGTATCGCTTCAATTTCTGGAACAATCAAATCGGGTTGATGCTTTGCAACCACCGCATCGAGAGCATTGCCATCGAGCATGTTAATTACCTCAAATGCATCGGCCACTTGCATGGCTGGCGCACCTGCATAACGATCGACAGCAATGACTGTTTGTCCCCAGCGTTTTGCTGCAATCACAAATTCTTTTCCGAGCTCGCCGGAACCTAAAAGCATTATTTTCATCTGTTTATAATTTGTTTTTTAGTTGTCAGATGTATCTCGCCATTATAGTCATGCTCGTGTGTGAGATTCCTAAGCTCATGGCTCGTTTCATCATTCAAATTTTAATAGGTATTCACTGTTGTTCCTGAGAAAGGGTTAACGACAATGTTTTAATTTCTTATAAGTTTTTTGGCTTTAACACATACCACTCGCAATCTTTCATCATCTTCACCGAAAGTCCTCTTTCTGTTTCATTAATGATACGTCGTACTTCTATCAGTGTTTTATGTCGTTGCTCATTATAATCGGATTGCGTGGGGTCGAGGCTGTTAATTCTCACCATGCCCGATGCATGAATAAAACGCATGCCGCCGATGTAAATTCCCACATGTGTGGCTCGTTGTGTTTTTCCGAAGAAGAGTAAATCGCCCACGTGCAAGTTTTCTAAGTTACTGGCATCAATTGGCACCCCATATTGCTGTTGTTGGGAGGCATCTCTTTCTAAAAGTACTCCTTGCGATTTAAATGCTAACTGTGTAAATCCGGAGCAGTCAATTGCTTTTGTCGAGGCTCCACCCCACAAATAAGGCACGCCCATTAGTCGCTTAGCATCGGCAACAACGGCTTCAAGGTCTAAATCTTCTAGTTTACTATTGCCCCAACTCAAGAAAAGCTCGCAGTTATTTTTCTGCACATAGCCCATTCGCCCATCGGGAAGAGTTATTTGGAGGAATTTATCGTCGTGCACTTTCGCTTGAAAAATACAGCCTTCCACCACATCGCACACCACCTGCGATGCCTCATTGTTGCTCGAATAAACCCAACCACCAACGGCGGTATAGATATAGCGATCGGGAGCCGATTGCCAAGCTTGGATTTCGTTTTCGGTGAGCAGGTGCAACACTGTGTTTTCCATATAGCCCGTGTAACCATCGGGCGATTGCACTTGAAACCAATTGCCTTGCTTCATCAGCACTCGAATGGGTGTACCCATCGTGGCTTGCGAAACCATTTCATTCACATCGCCCGGCGCGGCTCGCATGGGGACAACCGAATGGGTTACTAAGGCCCAAGAATGATCTCCTAGGGATTCTGAAACCTCTGAAACTTTCTTTTCAACACAGCCGAAAATAAAAAAACTGATGATCAAAACTAAGACTCTATTCATTGATTCTATCTCTTTATAGTTATAAGTTTGCAATCAATCAGTGCAATCTTTTTGGAGTGTGTCTAGCACTTTTATCCTTCACTTCAATTCACCTCCCAACTCGCTCCGTCTTTACCATCTTTAACCACAATTCCTGCTGCATTCAACTCATCACGAATCTTATCGGCTGTTGCCCAATCTTTATTCGCTTTCGCATCGGCGCGAAGTTGTAAGATTAAACCCATGGCATAATCAAGAGCCTGGATGCTAGAATCGCTTTTCTCTTCCGATTTCAAGCCAAATAGTTCAAACACAAAAGTAGTATAAATCGATTTTAATTCCGATAAATCTGTTGCACTAATAGTGGCTTTACCATCGGCTAGCTGATTGATGAGCTTCACGCCATCGAAAAGATTCGCAATAACAATTGGTGTATTCAAATCATCATCCATCGCCTCGAAACACTTAGCGCGAAGTTCCGCGACATTGACAGTTGAAGTTGCTGAAGCCTTGATTTTGTTGAGAGTCTCGCATGCCTTCAACAATCGATCCATGCCCTTTTCTGCCGCTTGCAAGGCTTCGTTAGAAAAATCGAGCGTGCTGCGATAATGCGCAGTGAGCATGAAGAAGCGAATAACCATGGGACTGTAGGCATGTTCCAGTAGTTCATGTTCGCCGCTAAAAAACATATCAAGCGAAATGGCATTTCCCAACGATTTGCCCATTTTTTGTCCGTTTAGGGTAATCATGTTGTTATGCATCCAGTAGCGAACCGACGATTTCCCAAAAGCTGCTTTCGACTGGGCAATTTCGGCTTCATGATGTGGAAATGTTAAATCCATTCCACCACCGTGAATGTCAAATTCTTCACCCAAATATTTACAACCCATGGCCGTGCACTCTAAGTGCCAACCTGGAAAACCGACACTCCAAGGCGACTTCCACTGCATGATGTGCTCGGGTGAAGCCTTCTTCCAAATAGCAAAATCGAGAGGAGAACGTTTTTCATGCTGACCATCTAGTTCGCGTGTATTAGCCTGCAAATCCTCAATCTTCCGTCCCGATAGTTCTCCATAAGGAAAATCTTCGGCATACTTGGGCACATTGAAATAAACTGAACCCTCACTCTCATAGGCATAACCCGAAGCCAAAATCTGCTCCACCAATTCAATTTGCTCCATAATGTGCCCCGTAGCCCTTGGCTCAATGCTGGGAGGCAAAACATTCAGAACACGCATACAATCATGATAATCATTCGTGTACATCTGTGCAATTTCCATTGGTTCCAATTCTTCCAATCGAGCTTTCTTCGCAATCTTATCCTCACCCTCATCGGCATCATTTGCCAAATGACCAACATCAGTTATATTACGAACATAGCGCACCTTATAGCCCAAGTGCGAGAGATAACGAAACAGTAAATCAAATGTCACTGCTGGTCGTGCATGACCCAAATGTGCCTTTCCATAAACTGTTGGACCGCACACATAAAGCCCCACCTTTCCTTCGTGGATAGGTTGGAATAATTCTTTTTGTCGAGAAAGAGTATTATATAAAAACATATTAGAATTCGAAACCCCTAAGAAACTCAAAACGAGAACTCACAGGGCAATGTGTTTATTAATTATTTACTGTCTTTTGCAGGTTCCAACGCGCCATCATCTGCTGAGTTGGTATTCCCATATTTCTGTTTCATGTAATCGCCATATAAACGCATGATTGACTCTCGCACATCATACTCAGTTGCACGCCCGGTGAGTTTATTGTGCTGATTAAAATACATCATAAACGTATCGGCAGGAGCATCCTTCAATCCTGTTAGCTCATAAACCATTTCCTGATTATAATACTTTGTCAATCTATTCCAATCGGCTTCTGTTGCCAAAGCCTCACGCATTTCACGACGCTCTCGCTCTCCCTTCCCCTGATATTGGGCATACTTCAACGGATTAAGCATGGCTTGCCACCACTTCGGAGCATCATCCCACGTTACCGAGCGATACTCCGGAGAAAGAGAATCAACTTTCCCCGTTCCCAAATCACCAAAACTCATCTCTCTCTTCTCGCCCGTAACTTCAACCTGACTAATCGGGAAACGAATCGCCTCTAACAAATACTGCTGCACACTATCACCACGATACGGCAACAAAATAGTCAACCTCTCCTTCGAATAGCCCAACACCGAAACCAACATAGTATCAATATTAAGCATTTCCATCGAAAAATTTCCATTAATATCCGAACTCACTCCCCCCCTCGTGCGAAGATTAACCACATTAGCATAAGGCACAGGCTTCCCCGAAAGCTTATCAACAAGCCTCCCTTTAAAATAAATCAGCACCGGATCAATAATCACCTCCTCCTTTTGCGCCAACATGGGTGCAAATGTGCCAAAAACAACAGTCAGTAGTAGTAATATTTTGCGCATTGTTGCAAAAATATAAATAAAAACGAATTGAGTAAGCAATTCGCCCTCAAACATCTCTTAAATATATTGAAACAACGAAAAATCAATCAAATGCAGGCTTATTTCGCTCGGGGGTGATGGTGTT
>JBKEAC010000145.1:0-27195 GCA_047971925.1 Mangrovibacterium sp. | reverse complement strand
TAACTGTAGCTTCATATTTAGTAAGGCTTTCTTCCGTGTTCCTACCTCGCTCAATCACATCTCGACGAATTACTCTCGACAAACGAATATCAGGTTCGCAATCAACAAATACTTTGATATCAAGAAGATCTCTAATCGATTTGTCATAAAGCATCATAATTCCTTCCACAATAATAACTGATTTTGATTCAACGATTTTAATTTCATTCGATCGGGTGCAAGTAAGATAAGAATATTGAGGCTCTTCAATTGATAATCCAGATTTGAGCTGCTTGATATGTTCATGAAGCAGTTCAAACTCAATTGCATCAGGATGATCAAAATTTAAGAGTTTGCGTTCTTCAATAGATAAATGTCCGCTGTCTTTATAGTAAGAGTCTTGAGAAAGTACCGTCACTTCTTCTTTAGAAAAGCTTTCTGCAATTTTTCGAACTACGGTTGTTTTTCCTGAACCAGTTCCGCCTGCGATACCAATAATAATCATATTTATATGAAGTTATGTCGATAATAATATAAAAATTAGAAGAGAAAAGTTTAGTAAAAACCTCGATAATCTGCAAAGTGATTATCGAGGTTTAATTTTCATCAATAGATGATTTTCTTACTACTTTGGCATTTCAATACCACGTTCTTTAGCCATTTTTTCCAATCGTTGTTGAAACTTCGATTTTTGAGTAGGCTTTTTCTTGTTAATAGCAATTTGTGCCAATATCTTATCTTCGTCAATCATTTTGCGAACAATAAACATTTGTGCAATTGTAATCAGGTTGGCAAGTAAATAGTAATAACTTAATCCCGATGGGTAACTATTAAGCATAAACAAGAAAACAATAGGCATGATATACATCATAGTTTGCATGCCTGGCATGGCTGCCGAACTCTGAGATTGCGAGTTTAATTTAGTTGAAATAATTGTTGTAATAGTCATCAACAAGCAGAATAAACTCACATGATCGCCATAAAAAGGAATGGTGAAGGGGAGTGGAAAGATAGAATCATAAGAAGATAGATCCTCTGCCCACAAGAAGCTTTCACCTCGGAGCTCTATCGAAGTAGGGAAGAAGTAGAACATTGCGAAAAGGATAGGCATTTGTAAAAGCATTGGCAGACATCCTCCCAAAGGATTAACTCCAGCTTTTTTATAAAGCCCCATTGTTGCTTGTTGCTTTTCTAACGCCTTATCTTGTCCTGTACCAAACTTTTCATTAATTTTATCGATCTCAGGTTTCAATGCTCTCATTTTAGCCTGACTTACATATGACTTATAGGTAAATGGGAAAAGTATTAGCTTAATAATAAGAGTTAATACTAAGATAATAATTCCAAAGCTATCAATATGATTTCGCAAGATATTGAACGTTGGAATAACCAAATATCGGTTCACCCATCTTAAAATCCACCAACCTAAGTTAATGAGCTGATCCATGTTGTTTTCATACTGATTCAACGTGTTGAAGTGGTTAGGACCGAAATAAAGCTGCATATCATAGCTAGAATCTTCTTGTGGATTATAGGGGATTGCTATGTTGGCAGAAAAGCGACCTAATGTATTAGCAGAATTTTCATCATATGAATAATCAATCGATGCTGAAGAAAATGCATCTTTTGCAATGATGGTAGAGTTAAAGAAAAGTTGCTTAAAGCTAATCCATTGTACTTTTGTATTTAACTCTTCCGATGAAGATTTTGCAGAAGGTAAACTCTCAACGTCATCATCGCCATTGAAACGATAGTAAATGCTTGTGTAGCGATCTTCGCCAAACTGAGATTTACGCTCTAAACGAGGTGCATCAAATGACCATGAAAAGTCTAAGGAATTAACATTTTGAGCAATAACATCTTTGAATTGTATGGTTTGCATGTCAAAACCAATCATGTAAGAGTTATGAGGCAATGTATAAACATAGTTTAATGACCTTCCATCACCTGCGCTCAATGACATGGTGATTGATTTTGTTTCTCCAGGATTTTCTGTGTTAAACTCAACATTTCCCTCTTTCCCTTTTTTTACTTCCGGACCTTTTACAATGGTCGATTTGTTAGAAGTAGACGAAGTGAAAAAGAGTTCATTTGTTAGAATTCGACGGTTTTGAGCGAAGAAGTTTAAGCCAAATTGGTTGTCATCTCCTTGAAAAAGGATGAGTGGACTTCCATCAAATTTGGTGTAATTTTTGAGCTCTACTGCATAAATTTTCCCTCCTTTAGTTGATAGGGTAATTTTCATGAGATTATTCTCTAACGAGTAGAATTCTTCTGTTCCTATAGCACCTGCTGCAAATAGTCCTAATTTATCTATCGCTGCATGAGCTGCAATAGAATCATTAACTATTAAAGTATCAACAGTAGTTTCAGCAATTTCATCTGCGGTTGCAGCTTCTTTTTGTGCCAAGTTTACCATTTGAATGGAATCTTGGCGATGCTTAGCGGCCTCGATTTCTTCTTGAGATGGTCGTGTGAAATAACTAAATCCCATTAAAATGGCAAAAATTAAAACTAGACCTGTAATTGTATTTCTATCCATAGCTATTTATTAACTTTTTGCAGCCTTAACAAAGGCAACAAATAAAGGGTGAGGATTTAAAACTGTACTACTATACTCCGGATGATATTGTGTTCCAATATACCATTTATGAGAAGGAATTTCAACCACTTCAACAAGATTAGTATCGGGATTAACACCGACTGCTTTCATGCCTGCTTGTTCGAATTCTTCTAAATATTGATTGTTAAATTCATAACGATGACGATGGCGCTCTTTAATTTGAGTCTTTCCATAAGCCTCATATAGCTTAGAACTCTTTTTAATGCTACAAGCATAGGATCCTAAACGCATTGTTCCACCTTTTTCTGTAATATTTTTTTGCTCATCCATAATGTCAATCACTGGATAAGGTGTTTTTTCGTTCATCTCAATAGAGTCAGCATTTGAATAGCCTAGAACGTTTCGTGCAAATTCAATAACAGCCATTTGCATTCCTAAACATATTCCTAGAGTAGGTACGTCATGCTCACGAGTATATTTCATTGCAACAATCTTCCCTTCGATACCTCGATGTCCAAATCCAGGCGCAATGATCACTCCTTTCATTTCTGAAAGTTGCTCTGCCACATTTTCTTCATTCACACCTTCCGAATGAATGTAACGAATGGTTACTTTAACATCATTCATCGCCCCTGCATGACCTAAAGCTTCAACAATCGATTTGTATGCATCGGGAAGTTCTACATATTTCCCAACCAATGCGATGTTGATTTCCGATTTTGGATTACGAAGCTTATTGAGAAAGTCATTCCAAGCACCTAAGATTGGCTCATTTTTATAGGATAGTCCTAACTTTGTTAGCACCGTTTGATCCATTTTTTGATCAAATAGCATATTAGGAACGTCATAGATCGTGTCAACATCAATCGATTGAATAACTGATTCAGGATTAACATTACAGAATAATGCTACTTTACGTCGAAGATCATCATTCAAGTGATGTTCGGTTCTAAGTACTAAAATATCGGGTTGCACACCATTTTCGAGCATTACTTTCACGGAATGCTGAGTAGGTTTTGTTTTCAACTCACCCGATGCCGCTAGATATGGAACTAAAGTAAGATGAATAACGAGTGCATCGTCTCCCAGCTCCCATTTAAGTTGACGAACAGATTCTATGTAGGGCATAGATTCCATGTCTCCCACAGTGCCTCCAATTTCTGTGATCACAATATCATATTTTCCTTTCGATCCTAGAATTTTAATTCTTCGCTTAATTTCATCGGTAATGTGAGGGATAATTTGAACTGTCTTTCCTAAATAATCACCTCTACGCTCTTTATTGATGACTTCTTGATAAATGCGTCCAGTCGTTACGTTATTAGCTTGAGATGTAGGAACTCCTAGAAAACGCTCATAATGACCTAAATCTAGATCGGTTTCCGCGCCATCATCGGTCACATAACATTCTCCATGTTCATATGGATTCAACGTACCAGGATCAACATTTAAATATGGATCAAGTTTCTGAATTGTTACAGAAAATCCTCTCGCTTGTAATAATTTGGCTAGCGAGGCAGCCACAATTCCTTTTCCGAGTGATGATGTCACACCACCTGTAACGAAAATATACTTAGTATTTGCCAAAACAACTTTGATTTTGAAGTTCTACATAAGTGCACAAATATACGAATTACCTAAATATTTTGCACATGATTAGACTGAAATGTAAAAAAGAATAATAAAATAAACATTTAGCACATAAAATAGGCTGCATTCATGCAGCCTATTTTATGTGAAAGTATTAATTATTTCCAGAGTTTTTTAAAATTTGTAATCTTTCTTGTTGCTCCTCAATATTTAATTTAACTTGGTCAATTTTCCGTTGAACCTCAGACACAAGTGCATTAGCCGATTTAGAGTTGCTAAAGAAACTGATATTTCGCTCTAAAGTTGATAACTCTCGTTCTAAAAATTTAATTTTAGTGGTTACCTTTTCTCGCTCTTGTCGTATGCGGTCTGGAGCATTTGATGCTGAAAAATCTTCTATCTTATTCTTGAATAATTGATTGTGATGCTCTTTATTTGTTACTTTTAATTTATCATAGCAACCATTCAGAATTTTACGGAATTTTTTAATGATGACATCTTTTTGCTTCATCGGAACATGACCTATTTCATTCCATCGTTGTTGAAATTGTTTCAAATCAGTAAAAGCCTGTTCCACATTTTCTGTTAGCTCATAAGCTGCTACTTCATCGATGAGAGCTTGTTTCAAGTTAAGATTGTTTTCTTGATCTGATTCTGCCGACGAAAAATGAGACGATTTATTTGCAAAGAAAACATCGCAAGCGGCTCTAAAACGAGTCCAAATTGCATCTGATTGTTTTTTCGAAGTTGGACCTATTTTCTTCCATTGATTTTGTAATTGAATTAATATGTCGGTTGTTTCTTTCCAATCTTCACTGTGTTGAAGTTCTTCAGCTTTTTCGCAAAGCTCCTCTTTGAGCTTTAAGTTTTGTTTTTGTTCTTCTTTTTGTTGATTGTAGAACTCTCTTCGCAAATCAAAAAAAGCATCACATGCAGAACAGAAGCGCGCATAAATCTTGGTATTATCTTTCTTAGGGGCATAGCCAATTGTGCGCCACTCATTTTGAATCTCCTTAATTTTTTCCACGAATTCATCCCATTGATGGTGACCTAAAATTTCCACTTTGCTAAATGATTCAATTTTTTCACAAAGAGATGTTTTCAAATCAAGATTAATTACTTCTTCTTCTTTTCGCTTCAGATAGAATTCTTGGTGTCTTTTATTAACTTGTGAAGATGCTAGTTTAAAACGTTCCCACAATTGATCTCGGTTTTCTCGTGGAACAGGTCCTATTTCACGCCACAAATCATGAAGTAATTGCAGTTCACTACGAGCTTTATCAACAGAAGATTCATTTTCTAAAGCTTCAGCTTTGATGCATAATGCTTCTTTTGACTCTAAATTTCTGTGGAAATCTAAATCACGTAATTCCTTATTTATGCGGATATAATCGTAGAATTTTTCTACATTATGATGATAACTATCCCACAAATCTTGCAATGCGGTTTGAGGAACCTGCCCAATTTCATTCCATTTTTTTTGTAGCTCATGAAACTCTTGAAATGTGTTGTTCAATGATTCTTCGTTTTCAATAAGTAGTTTGATTTTCTCAATAATTGCCTGTTTTTGCAATAAATTATCTTCGCGCTCGGCTTCTAATTTACGCGCCTTGGCGGCTTTAATTTGGCGATAATTACTCAGCAAATCTTTGATGTCTCTGGCATAGGGAGCATTACTCGATTGAAAATCTTTGATATCTCTATCAGTAGCACGGAATTCTTCTTTTTCCAACTCAACCTGAGCATTGTGCTTTTTGTAAAATGCATTTTTAATCAACTCAACCTCTTCTAAAATATCTTCATCTTCGTGGTTGGTCAATAAATCTCTCAAAGTATTAATTAATTCTACTTCTGAAAGTTTTGAATAATCTGCTACAAGGGCTTGAAAATCGCTTGCTTGATCTTCTGCGAGCTGATTTAAATCATCAGAATTGTGCGCTACACTATTCTGTGTTTGGGTTGGCATGTCTTTAGAATCCATATTTAAATAATCGAACACTGGGTGAGTAGTGTAATTAAATGATAAATTAATTTGCAACGAAATTAGAACTTTCTATTTGAAAAACAAAAGTAAATGGTCTTTTTGTGAATTTTAAATTGAAATTAGATAACACAGCCGAGTTTCCGATAAGTGTTAAACATCAATTTAATTTTTAAATTTGACTGTTTTTTTAAAGCCGTCATAACGCAAAATTGAATCAAAACGGAGGGATATATTAGAATCTGAAATAAATAAATGGTTGACTATCTAAACTGCTTACTTGATGAATAGCAATGACAATTAAAATGCAGATTGCTGATTTAACAATCCAATGCAATCCAATAAAGCGACCTCTAATCTTTTCTTTAAAGGAAATTGAAATCGAAATCAGAAGAAAACCTAGAACTATGAAAATTCCTTTGGGCAGGTGAAATAGCCATTCGCTCGAACTAAATGCGGGAATAAAATTATAGCTAATTTGATGAAAAATCTGACGAATACTTTCCATGTCATTTGCTCTAAAGAAGACCCAACTTAAGCACACAACATGAAAGGTGACAATTTGTGAAACAAATTTTCTCAGCCTTGAATGCGGTCTCTTCTTTGTCGAAATAGTATGGAAAAATTTTTCAATTGATAAGGCAGCTCCATGAATAGCTCCCCATATTACAAATTTCCAGTTTGCTCCATGCCACAAACCTCCAAGCAGCATCGTTATAAATGAATTCATATAGGTTCTGATTGAGCCTTTCCGATTACCACCTAATGGTATATATAAATAATCTCTGAGCCATTTCGAAAGTGATATGTGCCAACGATGCCAAAAATCGGTGATGCTTGTAGCCTGATAAGGCGAATTAAAATTGATAGGTATCTTAAATCCAAGAATTAGAGCAAGACCTATGGCAATATCGGTGTATCCCGAAAAATCAAAATAAATTTGAATTGCATAGGAATATATACTTATTAAGTTTTCTAAACCTGAATAAGCCCAAGGTGCATTAAATACGCCATCAATAAGGTTGGTAGCTAAATAGTCGGCTATAACCATCTTTTTGAATAGCCCTTTAAGAATTAAATATAAAGCATGACTAAATTCATCTTCTTTAAGCTTGTATTTTTGGTAGAGCTGAGGAATAAATGCTGCAGCCTTAATGATTGGTCCCGCAACAAGCTGGGGAAAAAAACTAATAAAAAAGGCAAAGTCAAATGGATTTCTAACTACTACAACATTTTTTCTTCGAACATCAACCAGATACCCAATAGCTTGAAAAGTATAGAAAGATATTCCAATAGGTAGCATTATCCCGATAGGTTCTACATTGCCATAAAAAGCACGTTGAAAGAAACTTCCAACCAAATCAATTACTTCATAACTTTTTCCTGTGAATTGGCTAATCGTGTCGGCTATAAATGTAGTATATTTGTAATATACTAACACAAGAAGATTTACAAAGATACCCAAAAATAAAAAGAAATTTTTGTGCCTCTTTTTTGTTATGATTATTCCAAGAAAGTAATTAAATAGACAGGAAAGAATTAGCAGAAGTAAAAAGGAACCATTCATCTTATAATAAATAAACCAACTCCAAATCAGCAGATAGCTATTTCTAACCATATTATTTTTATACAAAAATGTATACCCTAATAGAATAATAGAAAACAAAATCCAGAAAAAAACTTGAGTAAAGGCTAGGGGAGTAGCTGCATCATAATGCCAGAACTGTTGAATTAAATGTGCTGCTTGATCTTTCATTTACCTATGATTTATTCCTTTTTTCGTTAAAATGATGTTTTTTATTTTTTAGAATTAGATGCCGTTTTGGTGTATTCCATTTTTCACAGTGGAACATTGGACTCTCTAATCGAATCGATGTCATTTGTTAAAATCAGCGTAGTATCGAATTCCGATAGAATCAAATCGGCGAGTTTTAATCCTACTTTTCGTGCTCCATAACGTGTGAAATGCAAATAATCATTCCGTGCAAGTGCCGGAGAGCTTTTAGTCCAATTGATAATTCCGCCTTCTTCTTGAATGTAATAATCTAAATCCCAGAATGCACAATGATACTGCATGGCTATCTCATATTGTATCGATTTAAGTTTAGGAATCACCGAATATGACTGGACTCCATCGGAAGTTTTATGTGCGATATCTGATATACTCATGATTAATATCGGAACATTAGGATGCCATCGTTGCAATAATTTTATTTGCTGAATACTTTGTTTTCGATAGATAGCTATTGTTTGATCATCAGCATATTTGATGAGGTTTGCTCCAAATTGAAAAATAAAAAAGTCAGGATCGATCAAGTCAAACATCTTTTTAATTGCCGTTGAATCTGAAATACTAAACTGAGGACTAATTTTTCCACGTAGTGGTATATTGTCGACAAATATTCCGCTACGAGCATCAAGAGATAGACACTCAACCTCAAAGTTTCCTTGTGCTTCAACGGAAATTTTTAAGTCCGAAGGCGTTTGATCAAATTCTAAACAGATAGACTGAACTTCGAGTGAACCATCTAAAGCATAGTCGCCAATCGTATCATTCTCATTCGTGATAACAACACGAGATTTTGATTGGCTCACAACGAAAAACTGAAATTGCGTATAGCTGTCTTTCAACTGAAATGATTTTGTTCGAGTTATTCTGATCCAAGCACTCGAATTTTCAATACTTGCTTGACGAAAAAGAATACTTTGATTTCCTTTCTTGATTTTCATCCGCTCACTTTGAGTCCAATTTTTTGAAAGACTTACAACCAATTGATGTTGTTCGCTAAAATAATTATCTGCAGCGAGTAATCCAGGCGCATTTCCACCATAAATTGGTTGGAGTTTTTCTCGAAGAGCAGCAGCTAAAAAATCACCCTCTAATTGTGAATCGCCAAATAGAAAAATTCGAGTCGATTCGCTACTACTTTTCTGAAATATTTTACGTAAATTGAGGAATGTCGATGTTTCGGAAGCTCTTATTTTGCTTGAAATATCATCATACGGAAAATCTTTACTCTCGTTAGCATCTTGTTTTTTTTGAGGAGTAACAACTTTCATGGAATCTACCTTCAATGCCAAACTCAAACTATCAGATAGCAAGCTATCCGTTCGAACAGTATCTTCATGCAGTTCTTCTATTGCTAAATCGATAGGAATTTCCGATGTATTATCGGGAATAGGAGGCATAAAGAAGGCATTAGCATTCCATTTCAAATGTCCTTGGTAATGTAAGGCAATTAAGATTGCTATCAAAGTCAGACCAATAAATAAGAATGCCTTATATGGTTTCATCTGTATATAATTGCTTTTAAATTGTCAGATGTAAAACGACATAATAATTATTCTCATGTCTTGGTTCATCTGTTTATATTCCTACATGCAGAGTCGGTATGCTCAATGCTTTAGAGAACGAAAAAAAACAATAACTTGGGCAGCCATTTTACAATGAAAATAGATTATCTTTTAAATTGCTTTTTAAACCTATTGTCTTTTAATTTTTAACTTTTGACCAACCTTAAGATTATTACTACTCATTCCGTTTACATCCATAATATTTTGAGCACTAACTCCAGGAAAGTTCTTAGCTATTTGCCAAAGGTTATCGCCACTTTTAACAGTGTAATATACCCAACCATTGCTCGATGATATCTCTCCACGTGACTGACTATTCTGATTGGCTGAGGATGAAATTAACTGAGTATTTGCTTTACTCGACATTGAGGCGCCACTTCCTGCAGGAACATAAACAGTTAATTTCTGACCCACTCTAATCATGTTTCCTCTCAAATTATTCCAAGATTTTAAATCAGCAACAGAAACCTTAAATTTGCCTGCAATAGCACCAATAACATCTCCACCTTTTACCGTATATTGCAATTTGTCCTTTCCCGAAACTTTGGTGCTAGCAGTATAGCCGAGCGGAGTTTTAATTTCGTTATTTGGAAAATATGTTTCACGATTATAGTTATACACTTGCTGCTCCTCTTCAATAAATGTATTTATTTTATCAATAGGAAGACAAAGGGCATAAGCGTTTTCAGGGCGGGCTGGAATAATATCAATACGATATTGTGGATTAAGTGCACGAATTTCATCGACAGAAACATCTATCACATTGGCTATTTGCTCAAAGTTAATGTAATTATACACCATCACCGTATCGGTTGAAATAGGGAAGTCGGGCATTTTAGGGCTCAATTGATGCTTTTCATAGTGGTTCATGAAATAGGCTGCCGCAATAAAGGCTGGAACATAGCCTCGTGTTTCCTTTGGTAGATAATAATAAACATGCCAGTAGTCGCGCTTGCTACCTGCTCTTTTAATAGCCTTATTAACATTTCCTGCTCCACAATTATATGCTGCAATTGCTAAATGCCAATCGCCATAAATAGAATATAAATCCTTTAAAAATCGGGCAGCCGCATCTGTTGATTTAATCGGATCGCATCGTTCATCAACATAAGTATCAATTTGTAGTCCATACATTTTACCCGTTTGATACATAAACTGCCAAAGTCCTTGTGCTCCAGCTCTTGAACGAACAGAAGCATTGAGCGCCGATTCAATGATTGCCATATATTTCAACTCTTGAGGCAAGTTGTATTTGTCTAATATCTCTTCAATCATTGGGAAATAATAGGTTGATAAACCTAAAACCGACTCGGCAGTGTGCGGACGACGTTGCGTGTAAAGTTCAATCACGCTTTTTACCGTGTTGTTAAATGATAAATCAACATACGAATCGATGCTTTGTAGTCGTTGAATATATACTGAATCGGGGAAATCTACAACATTCGACGTTGCCGATTTTCCTTCTTCTTTAAAAAATGAAAGTTCATACGTCTGTTGAATAATCCATGATTGATATAAACTATCAAATTTTGCATCAAAATATCCTTCAATGTTATCGTCAATATCGTTTATTCCGATCTGCTTAGGCTCATTCCGTTCTTCTTCAGGAATGCTAATCTGCATAGGTGATATTAATTGTACATCTTCCTCCTCTGCCTCTTCAATTGAATGATTCTCTTGACTTTTCTTTTTGAGTTCTTTCTTTTCTTTTCGTGATAGTTTAATTTCCTGAGTAACATCAGTAGTCAATGAACTCCCTCGCATTGTTTGAAGCGAAAGAGTAAAACATAAAATAATAAGAAATATTCGTTGCATTTGTTTAGTCATATTTTAAAATTGAACACTAATTGCAATTCCAGGATAATATTTTTCATGATAATACACCGGAACTGCTCCCCATTGTAGCGATAAATCATCGCTTATATCGAAATCAAAAAAGTGAGCATCAACAGAAGCATCAATAATTTGAATTGCATAAACACCCACGGTACAAATAATGAGCAAATCTCTATTTCGACGTGTTGCTTGTTGTGCTTTGTTAAGCCTATTTTCAAATTGAGAAAGCTGGCTAGCATTTGTCCAATCCCAATTACCCTCAATGCCTAATTCCATAAATGAGTTCGACATCGGATCATCATCAATGATATCCGAATAGGCTTGTTTGTACTTTACGTAGTAGTCGTTATTGTAGTCAATGAAATATGCTAATGTAGCAAATCCACCATATAAAATCGGAACTTTCCACCACTTTTTATTATAAATTTGTCCCAATCCAGGGAGAATGGCAGAATACATTGTTGCTAAATGTGCCGAATGTTTTTCTTTTTGAAGAGTTTGCTGAATTGCCACACTATCAGCAGAAAAACTTAAGCTATCTGCTGGTGTTGTCATTCCTTCTGCTAACGGGTGAGCATAAGAATTTAAGCTTATTACTAGAAATAAGCAAGTAATCATCGATATGTGATAAATTCTCTTCAAATTAATTAATATCAGCGATAGTTTAGATTACCGCATTTCACTAAATAGATTATAAACTATTGTTGGTTTTTGTCTTGTTTGCTAAGAACAAATGACCAACGCTGTTTATTTATCTAAAATACTCATAATTCGTTCCAAATCTTCCGTAGATGTAAATGGGATAGAAATTTTCCCTTTTCCATTACTATCCATCGAAAAATCAACATTACTACTAAAAAACTCATTCAGATGAACTCTTAAATCATTAAATTCTTCTGGATATTTTTCTTTTTTTGGCTTTGTCGATACTAAAGGTTTATTTTCTTTCCATGATTTAACCAATTCTTCTGCTTTTCTCACCGATAAATCTTCAGAAACAATTAACTCATATATTTTCAATTGGTCTTCTGGATTCTCCACCGAAACCAAAGCACGAGCATGTCCCATCGAAATAACATCTTCTATGATGCCTTTTTGAATTGGTGTAGATAATTTTAGCAAGCGGAGATAATTCGTAATTGTTGAACGTTTCTTTCCCACACGTTCGCTGAGAGTTTCTTGCGAAAGATTATATTCATCGATTAATTGCTGATAAGACAAGGCTACTTCTATGGCATCTAAATCCTCTCGTTGAATATTCTCAACAAGTGCCATCTCACGCATTCCCTCATCTTTTGCATCTCTGATATAAGCCGGAACGGTTTTTAATCCCGCAAGTTTCGAGGCTCTAAAACGACGCTCTCCCGCGATAATCTGATATCGATCAGGACTCACTCTGCGAAGACTAATCGGCTGAATTATTCCCAAATGTTTTATTGAAGCAGCTAAATCTTGAAGTGCCTCTTCATCAAAATTAGTGCGTGGTTGAAACGGGTTAGCTTCAATAAATTCAATACGAACTTCATTAATTGATGAGTTTGAAACCGCTCGAACCTCAGGAACTGAAACATTAACATTATCTATTAATGCTCCTAATCCTCGTCCTAATCCTGTCTTCTTTGCCATAATAATATCCTAAATCTTATTTGCGTTGTTCTATTCTTACGCTTGTGGAGCGTCTTTTTTCTATAATTTCTTGTGCTATTTGTATGTAATTGTCGTCCTTTTGCTATTATTTTTCAATAACATTTTGACTTGCATTGTTTCTTTCAATAACTTCTTGAGCTAAGAGCATGTAGTTTTCTGAACCTTTTGACGTCGCATCATATAAAACAGCAGGAACACCATAGCTTGGTGCCTCGCTCAACTTAATGTTACGGGTTATTAATGTATTAAAAACCATCTCACCAAAGTGAGTTTGAACATCATTTTTTACTTGATTTGATAGATTCAAACGAGCGTCATACATCGTTAATAGAAATCCTTCAATAGCTAAGTTAGCATTGAATTTTGATTGAATGATTTTTATGGTGTTCAACAGTTTTCCTAGTCCTTCCAAGGCAAAATACTCACATTGAACTGGGATAATGACCGAGTTGGCAGCAGTCAATGCATTTACTGTTATTAATCCTAATGATGGAGAACAGTCTATCAGTATGTAATCGTAATTATGTGAAATTTTCTGTATAACCGATGATAAAATAAACTCTCGATTTTCGATATTAATCATTTCAATTTCTGCTCCTACCAAATCAATATGCGAAGGAATTATGTGTAGTCCTTCGATATCAGTCGTTAAAATTGCCTTTTCAACATCAATATCATCAACTAGACATTCATAGATGCTAAGCTCTACGTTCTCTACATCATGACCTAATCCTGATGTAGCATTCGCTTGAGGGTCAGCATCAATAATTAATACCTTTTTCTCTAAAACAGCCAAACTTGCAGCCAAGTTGATTGCTGTTGTGGTTTTACCAACCCCTCCTTTTTGGTTAGCCAATGCTATTACTTTACCCATATTAATATCTATTTGTTTTATGGTTTTAGATGTTTCAAAACGCCACAAAAATAATACTTTTAAAATACTATTCACATAGTTTTTTGTGAACAACAGTTGATTATCGTATTAATTAATGTTTATTGGCTGTATATTAGGCTCCTGTAGATCGTGTTTTTTGTTCGTTTTTTTTCTTATACTCATCGGTGAACCTTTGTTCAGATTAGCTATTATCCGACGAATCTTTTCAAAATTCACTTCGTTTAATGTGTTTTTTTTTCGAATAAATCCAGCATTTACACGTGTAATTCCACGATATACCTTTGTTAAAAAGAGCTATTCCAATTTAAAGTCAGAACTACTTGAGTCATAATCTGAATATAAGAGTAAGTTTAAAAGAGAGATGTAAATCGAATAATTGGGTCAATGTCGAAAATAGTGAGTAGAATAATTTGACTCTCTAATTGTAACTTAGAGGAGGATGTGATTGAAACACGCTTGCAATACACTTTCAACGCACTTGCAACAGTCTTTAATCATTTAGTCCAAGCTCGCCACGCAGCTGCGGGAGCGTTCTGTCATTTAATCGAAGCTTGGCGCACGAGTTCAGGGGCATTTAATTATTTAATTGAATCCACATGCAATGTTTCTATAAACGGAACGCCCATTTTGTCATTGTTGGATTGCCATGCAGAATTAACCAAACAAGCATAATTCGACAATTCAGTACCCACTAAATTCAACATAGAGCCAAAAAAAAGGAATTATAAACCATGAGAAATAAGGATAATCATATACCTTTGTGCACATTAATGTAACATTCAGCATGGTTTGCTGCTTTAAAGAGAATAGAATGAGTTATTTAGACGGATTAAATCCAGCTCAACGTCAAGCTGTAGAAAATATCACTGGACCATCGTTAGTGATTGCAGGGGCTGGTTCAGGAAAAACAAGAGTTCTCACTTTCCGAATTGCTAATTTGATTGAAAAAGGAGTGAAACCAAGCGCTGTGCTTGCATTAACATTTACAAACAAGGCATCGCGAGAAATGAAGGAGCGTATCTCTACCATCGTTGGAAGCTCGGTGTCGAGATACCTTTGGATGGGAACTTTTCACTCCATATTTTCGAAAATACTCCGTGTTGAATCGGAAGCAATTGGCTATCCTTCTAATTTCACCATTTATGATTCTTCGGAATCGAAAGCCTTAATCAAATCGATTATTAAAAGTATGGATTTGAGCGATAAGGTTTACAAACCTAATGTTGTAGCGTCGCGTATTTCTGCTGCAAAAAACAATTTGATTACCTGCGACATTTATGCCAACCAATCCGAGCAAACCAGTTACGATGCTAGCATTAGAATGCCTCGAATTTCTCAAATTTACAAAGAATATACTCATCGATGTGAGCTGGCTGCCGCCATGGATTTCGATGATCTTTTGCTGAAAACAAACATCTTATTTCGAGATCATCCTGAAATTTTAGCTAAATATCAAGATCGTTTTTCTTTTATTCTGGTCGATGAGTATCAAGATACTAATTTTGCTCAATATCTCATCGTTAAAAAATTAGCTCAGAAACATCACAACTTGTGTGTGGTTGGCGATGATGCTCAAAGTATTTATTCTTTTAGGGGTGCGCAGATTGAAAACATCTTAAACTTCCAACGCGATTATCCGAAACATCAGGTTTTCAAACTCGAACAAAATTATCGCTCAACTCAAACAATTGTCAATGCTGCAAATAGTGTTATTTCGAAAAACAAACGTCAGCTGCAAAAAAATGTATTCTCAGAAAATGAAATCGGCAATAAAATTAAAGTCTTTTCGGCACTAACCGATCGACACGAAGGCGATTTAGTTGCAAACGAAATTCGTGAGTCGAGAATGCTGCATTCTTATCATTTCGAAGATTATGCCATTCTTTATAGAACAAATGCTCAGTCGAGAATTTTTGAGGAAGCTCTAAGGAAATATAACATGCCCTATAAAATATATGGGGGATTGTCTTTTTATCAGCGGAAGGAAATTAAAGATTTATTAGCCTATTTCCGACTTGTGGTGAACCCCAAAGACAATGAAGCACTAAAGAGAATTGTTAATTATCCGGTGCGTGGAATTGGCGCTACCACATTAAGCAAAATCGAAGAATTTGCTTTGGAAAAAGGTGCTTCAATGTTTGAAATCATTTGTCAATTGGAAAATTATAATGAAATCGGATTTAACAAGGGTACGTTGTCGAAAATCTTAGCTTTTAAAAATCTGATAACTCTTTTTGCTAATAGAAACGATGAACTTGATGCCTATCAAATGGCACAACTGATTAATACGGAAACGGGTCTGCTTAAGGAACTGTATAATGATAAATCTCCTGAAGGATTAAGCCGTTTTGACAATGTGCAGGAGCTGCTCAATGGTATCCAAGAATTTACTCAAAATGAAAGAGAGGAGGGGGGAGATGTGAGTCTCAATAGTTTCATGTCGGATGTGGCTTTACTAACCGACCAAGATAATGAAAATGATGAAGACAAAGATAAAATAACCTTGATGACTATTCACTCCTCGAAAGGGTTGGAGTTTAAAAACGTATTTATTGTGGGGGTGGAACAAAATTTATTCCCATCGGCTCCTCGTGGTCTTGAGGTGTCGGCTGAAAGTTTTGAGGAAGAAAGACGCTTGTTCTATGTAGCTCTAACTCGTGCCGAGCATAATGCTTATTTGTCGTATGCTAAACAAAGATACAAGTTTGGTGAACTAGAGTTTTGCAATCCTAGTCAGTTCATTGATGAGGTTGACTCTAAATTCTTAGATTTACCTGAGGAAGATGATAAGACAAGCTTCGAACGCGATGATTTTGCTTCTTCAAGATCACTGAGAAATGCTCCAATTAATGCTATCGGAAGAGCTGGATTAAACCCTCAGGCAATGAATCAAAAACTCATGCAGATGCGTGCTGCCAAGGCGGCTGTGCAAAGTGAGAATGGCGATGACCCTCGTAAGTTTCAAACAGGAATGATTGTTGAACATCAGCGATTTGGAAAAGGTGTTATTGATGCAATTGAGGGTTCATTCCCCGATTTAAAAGTGATTATCACTTTCGATGCTGTGGGAACAAAACAACTTCTCACTAAATTTGCTAAACTAACAATCTGCTAGCTTTAAGAAACACAATTCCGCTAGGCGAACAACAGAACGTGAAATTCAGAGAAGATTACAAGCTAATTAGTTCTCTTCTTCTGTTTCATTCTCACTCTCTACCTTGTCGTTGGCGATTGCGGGTGGTGAAAATGGGGAATCTTTCGGTTTGGGATAATCAGAAATCGAATAAGCCGACTTGCGATCGCTATATGTTTTGACTTTTTCTTTCACCTGCTGACGATAGGTCGAATCGAGTTTTTGTTCTTCACTCAAAAAGATATCATAAATACTTAAGGGGCGAATCTTTTCCTGCCAATTAAAATCCGATAGCATCCGATCTTCTTTATTAATGCCCACCGGAGGTATTAACTGCCCATCGGGATTGGTATAAAACACAATTTTATTAACCTTACTCTCCTTCAATCCGATTCCGATTTTGCTTCCTAATGCTTTGTTTAAACCAATCAATCCTTTAGAATCATAGGCATAATAAACGCTTTGACCATTTCCATCAACATTAATTCGGTGCAATTCCCTATTTGAAATATAGCCGATCATGTTTCGACCTTTAATTTGATTAAAGCGTATAGAATCTTCTTGAGCTATAATAAACGAATTGTTCTTCAAATGGAATTCCTGATGAATAGAATCTATAATGAGCATTTCCATGTAGTCGGAACTCAACTGATTTGTTTGCGACCATACCACTGGAAAATGATGCATTTGAAGCGTTGAATCGGCAGTGAAATAAGCCACCGAATCGCATTTGCCTTGTAAATCCTGACGAAAGAACTGCACGCCATAATATCCCAACAAAACTTTTTCATTGGGTATCGTGTCTTGATAGGAGCGGAGCGTATCGGCATGCATGTAGAGCGTATCGATATTACTATACAATAGGGCATGAGCCGAATCGGTAACAAAAGCTTCTTGACGAAGATTGTTATACTTAATTCGGTTTCCCTTAATGATTAGTTTCTGATTGTAGTCTTGAATGCTTGCATCGCCAACTGCCAATCCGTCGCTTGATTGCTGCTTAAAGAAAATTGATTCGGCAGTAACATGTCGTCCCTCTGTCCTGATTATCGGATAACGATGCAGTTCGGCATATGATTCCTTAGTGCTATAAAAACCATCAACAGCATAGAGTGTGTCTTTTTCATTATAACAGGTGGTTGGTCCAACAATGATTGCCTTTCCACTTGTGGGCTCATAAATCAAGGTGTCCGACAAGATACGATAGCTTGGAGTTTGCCCTTCCACTTCTTGTTTAAAATAGGCTCGATCATCGTTGGCGTAATACTCGCCAATTCGGCTATATAGCGTGTTAACACTATCTACAAGCGTGCCATAATTATTGTAATAGCCAATGTTGGCCACCATGTCATAATTTAAAACATCGGTTTTTAATGTTGTTCCTTTATTCTCTAAGCGCACATTGTTTTTTGCAATTGCCCACTTGGAATCGCCATTGTAGTTCACAAAATGCGCATACATGTTTAGCGTGTCATTCTTAATAATGTGCACATTCCCAAAAGCATCAACCATATTGGTGTCGCTATAAGAATAGGCGCTATCGCAAAACATCACAATATCTTCATGCGTAATCTTAACATTTCCAATTAGTCTATTTGCATTGGAAATGATTTGCTTATTGAACTGCATTTTATCGGCACGCTCAATATTAACACGCTTTTTTGTTTGAGCAAACAAAGCAAAGCTAAGCAAGACACCCGATAATGCCAAGATAATGTACTTCGATTTAGGAAAAACCATCTGATAAGGAGATAGGGGAATTAAGCTGACCTATTTAATCCAATTTTGATATTTAAAATTACAATTGCTGTAAGAGGGGTCAATGCGAATATATGTTTTTTCTTGGCGCTCTTGAATCCACTTTTCGATTGCCTCGTCTTGTTTTTCTTTCAGATAAATATCGCTCAATGCCTTGTAATCTTCTGCTGGATTGGCTGCATGGGCATCGGTTTTATCAATTAGTTTCACTATTTTGTAAACCACTTGCTGTTTCTCATCAATTGTTTTAAAAGGCGATGAAATTTCATTAATATTCAAGGTACTTAACACCTTGCTCACCTCTGGGTCTAATTCTTCTTTAGTCCATTTCGACGACATTGAGGCTGGGTTCAGAGCTACACCACCACTATTTTTTGAATTTTTATCGCCTGAGAAGTGAGTTGCTGCATCATTAAATGAAATTTTATCACGGCGAATCAATCCTGCTAAGCTATCTAAACGTGAGGAAGCATCTTTTAATGATTCCACTGTTGGTGTTGGCACTAAGATAATGTGACGTGTGTTGGCTTGTTCTCCTTTACGGTCGATTAATTGAATGATGTGATAGCCAAAATCTGATTTAACCACATTGGAAACCTTTCCTTCTTTCAAGTTGAATGCAGCATTGGCATACGAGGGGTCTAATTGTGCCTTGCCCATGTATCCAAGTTCGCCACCATTTGGTGCCGATGGTCCTTCAGAATACAGAACAGCTAGAGTTGCAAAGTCTTCGCCCCCTTCTTCTATTCTATTTTTATATTCACGCAAACGAGCTTTGATTTTATTTTCTTCATCGATTGAAATATGAGGATAAACACAAATTTGCGCATACTCTAATTGCGAGTCGATTTGTGGCAAATCTGATTTATCTTCATTTTTATATTTATAGCGCACTTCTGCTGGAGTTATTGCTATGTTTTTAATAATAGTGCTACGCATTTGTTGCGTGTAGAGTTGATTCTCTATTACCTCTTTCAAGCTCGATTTAATCTCTGTAATTGGTTTTTTGAAATAGGCTTCCACAGCTTTTTCTGAACCTAAGTTTTGCACAAAATATTGCATTCTCGAATCTAATTGCTGATTAATTTGATTATCGGTAATGATAATATTCGTGTCGAGCTGTGCCTCGGCAACCAAAAGCTTTTCGATGAGCAAGTCTTCTAAGATTTCGCACTTCATGTCGCCATTTGTACTGATGCCTTGTGCCATGTTGTTGCGATACATCTCTTCGATGTCGGATTTCAAGATGACATTATTTCCTACAACAGCCACAATTTGATTGACAATTTTGTCTTGCGCCATGGTGGCAATAGGTGAAACTAAGATGAATAATAAAATAGCCTTTTTTAGCATTGTATTGTTGTTTTGTTTAGTAAATCGTGATATTTTTGTTTGCTTCTGCTTCCTCAAAAATTTCTTTCTTAATCTTTTTTGAATATTCTTGTTTTCGTTTGTAAAGAATGGCATTTCGAATATCTTCTTCCTCTAGCTTATTGTGATTGTTGCTGTATTTTTTTGCTTTATCGAATTTATAAACACAAAGAAAGTAATAATATTCCGTATCGGAGCTGTCAATGTAACTCTTATTTGAAAAATTTGGCTCTCCCTCAATCGAATTTTCGGGCATGTAAGCTAATAACTGCTTTAAATTGACCCATTCGGCACTATAGTCTGCCATTTCATTGGCATTATTTCTGCCATAGTTCGTTATTTCTGCATAATTTTTATTTTTAGTCAAGTTGTTCAGTGTGTTGATATCAACTTTCTCCCACACAAATTTCATATAAACTCCTCTCACCAGTTGGGTAGTGTCATTTATTGCAAGTTCATAATCAGGATACATGTTTCTAATGTCGGCTGAAGTGATTAAGGTGTCAATGTCCTTCAAAAATCGTTGCTCATATTTATAAATCAGTAGCGATTTTCGATATTCATGCAGCAATTGATCGACATCAAGATCTGATGAGCTTAATTCCTTTTCGGCTTCATGCAGCATGAGTTCGCTTTTCACCCACGATTCAATAAAACTCTTTGCCCATTGCACACTGTCGACACTTGAAAGCCCTTTCGGGTAGTAAGACAATAAATCGGAGCTGTGCAATTGAGCCTTATAGACTTGTGCCACTACCGGCGAATGATTAATTTTGCCTGTACAGCTCATCATTGTCGTAATTCCGATTAGATAAATCGCTATTTTTTTCTCAACTAATTTTCTCATGTGCACCTTTTTTGCAAGGTTTATTTCTTTTTTAGTTCGTGTGTGTGTTTAATGCCTACACCCACACCTTATAAAATGCCAACCGCTTAGTTCTGAAACCTTATTAAAGCTTACAATCTTCTACTTTCAAAATTTTTAGTTTCAATTCTTTTTTCTTGCTGTCGAAGCCAATTGAAATGGAATCGCCCACTGCAATTTCGTTTTTAATGATTACCGAGGCAATGGCATCTTCAAAATTTCGCTGAATGGCACGCTGTAGTGGGCGAGCCCCATAGTTGTTGTCATATCCACTTTCTGCCACATATTCTTTCGCTGATTTCGATATTTTCAGTTTGTAGCCCAAATTCTCAATTCGCTCATGGAGTGATTTGAGTTCAATGTCGAGAATATCAACCAGGTGTTCTTTGCTCAGCTTGTTAAACATCACCACATCATCAATTCGGTTTAAGAACTCGGGTGAGAATGTTTTTTTGAGGCTTTTGGTAATCACTTGGTGCGATAGTTCATTAGCTTGTGCTTCTGTTTTAATGGTGCTGAAACCCACACCATGTCCAAAATCTTGCAACTGGCGCGAGCCAATGTTGGAAGTCATGATTATGAGCGTATTTTTAAAATCAACCACTCGTCCTAAACTATCAGTCAATCGACCTTCATCGAGCAATTGGAGCAAAATGTTGAACACATCGGGGTGTGCTTTTTCAATTTCATCGAGCAAGATAACTGAGTATGGTTTTCTACGAACCTTTTCGGTTAGCTGACCACCTTTGTCGTATCCCACATATCCTGGAGGAGCTCCCACCAATCTCGAAACAGCAAATTTTTCCATATATTCGCTCATGTCAACACGAATCAATGAATCGATCCCGTTGAATAGATATTTGCTTAGCACCTTTGCCAACTGTGTTTTTCCCACACCTGTTGGACCTAAGAATATAAATGAACCGATGGGTTTATTAGGGTCTTTCAGTCCTGAACGATTTCGTTGAATTGCACGCACCACATGAGCAATAGCCTCATCCTGACCAACCACTGCTCCTTTTAATTCATCATGCATGTCAATCAATCGTTTCATTTCGCTTTGCTGCAATCGCTGTGTTGGAATGCCTGTCATGAGTGAAACCACTTCTGCCACTTGAATTTCATCAACAATTGTTCGGTGCTGTTCCAATGATTTCTCCCATTGTTCTCTTGCCTGATTAAGGGTGATTTGCAAGTTCTTTTCTTTGTCGCGATAACTTGCTGCTTTCTCATAGGCTTGGTTTTTCACTGCTTGATTTTTCAGTTCCACAAGTTCCGCAATTTCCTTTTCGAGATTTACAATGCTTTTGGGCACATCAACCTGCGATAAATTAGCCTGCGAACCTGCTTCATCGAGCGCATCAATGGCCTTATCGGGGAAAGTGCGGTCGCTAACATAGCGTGAAGTGAGTTTCACACAAGCTTCAATGGCAGCATCGGTGTAGTGCACACGATGATGTTCTTCATATTTTGATTTGATGTTATTTAAAATCTTAATTGTTTCTTCTTCAGTGGTGGGCTCAATTGTTACTCGCTGAAAACGTCGTTCTAGTGCGCCATCGCTTTCAATGTGCTTACTATATTCGCTCAGCGTGGTAGCTCCAATGCATTGCACTGCACCACGTGCTAGCGCCGGCTTAAGCATGTTGGCTGCATCGAGCGAACCGATAGCTCCACCAGCTCCCACAATGGTGTGAATTTCATCGATAAACAAGATGACATCATCAACGCGTGAAAGTTCGCCAATGATTGCTTTTATTCGCTCTTCAAATTGACCTCTATATTTAGTTCCTGCCACAATCGAGGCAATGTCAAGGCTCATCAGTCGTTTGTTGAGCAAGCTTCGTGGCACTTTCTTTTCAATGATTCGTAAGGCTAAACCTTCGGCAATGGCCGATTTACCAACTCCTGGTTCTCCAATAAGAATCGGATTGTTTTTCTTACGACGTGAAAGAATTTGAGCAATTCTGATAATTTCTTTTTCACGGCCCACAATAGGGTCAAGCTTTCCTTCTAGAGCTTGCTTTGTAATGTCGATTCCGAAATTATCGAGCACCGGAGTTCCGGTTTTACTATTCGCATGTGAAAGCACATTTGAAATTTGAGGTTTATCATACGATTGCGTGTCGTCGTCGTCGTCGTCGAAATTGTTTGAATCGAGAAATTGAGGATTCCCCAAATCAGATTCTCGCTTCATTAATTCATCTTTTAATTGCTCATAATTAATTCCGTTCTTAATTAAGCAAGAACTTACAAAGGAGCTTTCATCTCGAAGAATAGCCAAAATTAAATGATAGGGCTTTAGCTCGTCATCTTTTAAATCTTTGGCTTCTAAATAAATTAATTTCAGCAATCGCTCAACCGAACGATTAATCATGACCTGCGACTTTTCAATCTGTTGCGAATCAACTCGAATGTTGTTCTCTATTTCGGCTTTTATTTGCACCAAATCAGCTCCCAGTCGGGTGAGCATACCGATGCATTGCAAATCTTCTGATTGCAAAATGGCGAGAAAAATATGTTCGCGCGTTATCATGTCATTGCCCAGACGAACGGCTTCGTCATAGCTCAATGTTAAAATCTTTTCTATCTCTTGAGGTAGCATGTTTCCTTTGTTGGGCATATTCAATTGGCTCATCGGAGTGTTGTCTTGATATTCAAAAATGTAAAAATAGTAATTAAAATAGCAACTAAAATAGCTTTCGATAGCTGCCCAGTGAAAAATAAACTTATAGTAACTTCTGTTGCCGACTAATTGCATTGCTTTCTTAACAGATATAACAACTAGATTAGACGAATGTTAGCCCAATAGTTTTATTTATTATTGATTTCTTTTATGCGCTGAAAAGAGGGTGTTGGCACAGCAAAGAAATTTGCAATTTTATGTTTTTTTATCACTCCGCAAGTTTCCTTCATTCCGCCAACGGGTTTTTTAAGAAAACACAATTTCAATAATTTCCGATGTTTCGCCATTGGGCGATTGAACAGACATGCCCAAACCATCATCATCAAAATTCTCGATAATTATCGTTGTTTCTTCACCAGCTTTGAGCTTCGATATTGCTCCTTTTATCACTGCCTCTTTGCTACTGCTTCCATCTTCAGAATATTCTAATCGCACATCGAGCGATTCGCCTTCAAGCAGAGGGGGGAAGTAGCCTTGCACACCCGTGGTAGTGATTTGCTTGGGGTAGAAAGGTATTACATCATCGCTATTATCGCTATTCACCATGAGCAGATTGCCCACATAAATTTTATAGCTGTGCAGGGCGTTATATTCATTAACATTATCTTGCGAGCGAGCCCGAATGTTGATGATGCAGGTTTGCAAATTCCAGTCGTAAAATTCTTTCTCACGACTTATTTTGCTGAAATCAAAAGAAAGAAGTTGTTCGGCAAGCAGCGTTAAACCCACCGGTTTTGAAATAAACTTCACGCCACGGCGTGGATTTAGCGTAGGGAGGAATTTATCGGTTTGAGCATTATAATTATAGGGATCGCAATTTGCCACATAAAAATCATAGGTATCTTCATAGAGCGAAATGATGTTTTGCTCACCCCATGCGTTAATAGGTGTTGGATTTTGTTCTCCTTCGGGCATGGTGGTGAGCACGCCTGTGCGAGTGTAATAAAAATAAATGGAAAAAGTGCTGGCATCAATTGAATCAAGATAGCTGCTCGCCACCGCTTTTTCAATCATCACGCCATCTTTATTATCGGAAGTAATTTGGGCATGAACTTGCACATAGCCTTGGGGCGGAAACACTTCCGCTCCTGTGCAGCTCATTAGTAGAAGCAGGCACAAAAATGCTATGTGGTGAAATTGATTCATGAATTATTTTCCGTGTTAACGAGCGTGTTCTTTTTTCTTGTTTTTTATTTAGCTATATTAGCTTTGCTTATGGCTTAAAACTCTAATTTCAATGCAATAAACTTAATTTTAATGTGTTCATTGCCAATTTGCAAAGATAATAGAAGTTTTGGCTGTGCGAAATGTTTTGAAAAAATAATCAAGCGCAAATGATTGTGTCAATACATTCATTTATCGCCATTTAGATATTACTTTAGAAGAATTAGTTTCACAAAAAAAAGAATGCTAAAATGCATTCTTAATCTTTAAGAAAGAAATCTTGCTGTTTAATCAATTTTTTAAGTCTTCATTGAAAATGATTTATCAAAGAAGGAGATGCTAGGGTAGATGTAAATTTATCGCCTCATGCATAATGAATACTTATAAAACAAAAAAAACCAACCCGAAGGCTGGTTTTTTCTTAAAATTATGAAGGGTAGTGATTATAAGTCAACTGTTCCACCATCGGTTGTTGCACCAGTAGGAGCAGATACTGATAAGCCAACAGTACCATTTTTAGCTGCAATAGAAATAACAACTTCTTGTCCTGCTGTTAGTGCTGCAGTATTTCCAGTGATAGGAGTCATTGTAGTTCCATCTGCAGATGTATAGGCGAATGAGATTGTTTGACTACCAGTATTAAAGAAACCTTGTGCAAGTGCAGAGCTAGATAGTGTTGTTCCTGTGCTAGAAGCAATAACCAGATCACCCACAGTTAATTCATAGCTTTGCAACGTACCTAGATAAGTATCTGCATCTGTATCAAAAGCTTTAGCTGAAACTACTGTTGTTTCCATTACCCAAGCGCCAAATGTAGCATCGCTGTTAGTAGAGGCAGCTACACTAATATCTTCTGTTGTAGAAGTATAAACCACACCTTTACGATCAGTTGTTGGACGAACTGTTGCAGAACCTGAGTTTGTTACAACTAAATCATATGAACCATAGTTAAGAGTCCAATTGAATTCGTCTGACCACGATGCCAAACTTCCTGTTTGAGAAGAAGTAGAACCTGAAAGTACAGTAGCAGCAGTAGTTGTGCCAGCATTATAAAGGTTATACGTGTAGCTAGCATATTGGTCAGCTACGAAAGCACCCCAACCATTTACGTCTTTAGTTGCAAAAGTGTTTTCTTCTTGCACCGAAATGGTGAAGCCAGCCACTTTAGTGCTGATTGTTCCATACTGAGCTTCCACAGGAAGAGTTTCTGTTTCAGTTGAGCAAGACGCTAAAAGAGCGATTGCTGCGAAAGAAAGTAAAGTTACTTTTTTCATAATTTGTTTTCTTAATAATTTATTTTATTTATACTTAATATTATCATTCACAAGTCAAATACAATTGACTTATATCAATGATTAGATGCTGCAAACATAAATCTATTTTTTGATATCCAAGCATCATCTGTTAATGAGCAATTTTATTTTCAGCGCATTTTTTGAAAAGTTCATCATTCAAACAATTGATTAACAGAGATATTTTGAATTTCAAACGAGAAAATAAATAATTGTACATGCAAAGAATTAATATACATTTAACAGATAAAAAGTCAAACAGCTCTGTTTTTCCCTTGCACAGATAGCGTTGGAGAAAAAAAAAGGGGCGGGTGGTGATTCATTTTAGGATATGCGTATATAATAATAGTATATGCAAGCAATCACGCCCACAAGCTTTTTTGGGCGTGTTGGGATTGCCATTCGGAATTGTGCGACCATTCAGAAAATTCAATGGAACTTTTGCAATACATTATATATAGGTACGCATTTCAGGTGTCGTACCAACGGCACTTTGATTAGTTTCGCACCGATTTCCCCCACAATGAATTGTGGGGCTAATAAGATGTCGTCGCGCTGCGACTGGAACACTGGGTTAATGCAATAATGCATGAATGTGGGCGTGAATGTATGTAATAAAGTGATAATGCGGAATTCCAACCCAGCGTTCCCAGCCCCATTCGGGGCGGAACCTTATTAGCCACAGATTTCAATCTGTGGTACAAATAGGTGTAAGCACATAAGTGCCGTAGGTACGACACCATTTTTGCGTGATTGTGGGCGTGAATGCCATGCGGAAAAATTCAATCGAACATTTGCGATACATTATATATAGGTATGTTTTTTCATGCTCATCGGATTTGCAAAATGCGTCTGAAAAAATTTTTTCATGCTCATCGGATTTGCAAAATGTGTCTGAAAAAATTTTTTCACGTCCATTCCCATTTTGTTTTTCGTCTTAAAAAATTTTTTCATGTCCATTCCCGTTTTGTTTTTCGTCTGAAAAAAATTTTTCATGTACATTCCCATTTTGTTTTTCGTCTGAAAAATTTTTTTCACGTCCATTCCCGTTTTGTTTTTCGTCTGAAAAAATTTTTTCACG
>JBKEAC010000144.1:0-26791 GCA_047971925.1 Mangrovibacterium sp. | reverse complement strand
GTGCCTCGAATGGTGTTATTATCATTACCACTAAACAAGGGAAATTAAACCAACCATTGAAGGTAACGGTTGATTCGAAACTGATGATTTCGCAACCTACTAATACGGTTTCGGTAATGAATGCCTCGCAGTTTACCGATTTTGTGAATACTTATGGTTCAGATGCCGACAAAGCTCGTTTAGGCACTTCAAGCACCGATTGGCAAGACCAAATATATCGCACTGCTGTTTCTTCTGATAACAATGTGAGCCTTACAGGAAGTATTAAAAACTTACCAATTCGTGCCTCGCTAGGATACATTGCACAACAAGGTATTTTAGATACTGATGCAATGAATCGTTTCACGAGTGCCTTGAATTTAGCTCCAAGCTTTTTTGATAATCATTTGAAAACGGAATTGAATGCCAAATACACTTATGTTGCCAATGATTTTGCTAATCGCGATGCAATTGGTGCTGCAGTAGCTTTCGACCCAACTCAATCTGTTTATGATGAAGATGGGGCTTACACAACATGGTATGCTCAGCCAGGTGTGCGTAACTCCAACACCACAGCCAATCCGCTGATGTTACTTCATTCGCAAGAAGATTTGGGCAATGTGAATCGTTTCATAGGAAATGCCAAGTTTGATTATAAATTACACTTCCTTCCCGATTTTACGGCAACTCTTAATGTGGGTTATGATCGTGCTTCTTCATCGGTTGAAAAATATAAAACTGAGGGTTGGATTGACACCGAGCCAGGCAGAACTAACGATGAAAGTTATACAGAGGCTATGAACGAAAATAAACTACTTGATTTATATTTGAACTATAATAAAACAATAGGAGAACACCGCATTAATGCTACTGGAGGTTATGCTTATCAGAGTTTTTACAGCGAAAGTGCTACCGAAAATTTCAGCTACTACAGCGATGAAACTAAGAATACACACAACATTGCAACACCATCGAAAAACAAAGATGTTTTGATTTCGTTCTTTGCACGTGCGAATTATAGTTTGAAAGAAAGATATCTTTTCACTGCTACATTGCGTGCCGATGCCTCTTCAAAATTAAATCCCGATGATCGTTGGGGAGTTTTCCCTTCAGCCTCGTTCGCTTGGAGAATATCGGAAGAAAACTTCTTAAAAAATGTGTCGGCTCTTTCTAATTTGAAACTCCGTTTAGGCTATGGTCAGATGGGTAATGTGGGTAACTTAGGCAACTATAAATATCTCACACGCTATACTTCATCGGCCAATGACCAAGCACAATATCAAATTGGTGATGATTATTATTCTGCTTATCGTCCTGAGGTGAGCAATAAAGATTTGCGATGGGAAATTGGAGAAACCTACAACGTGGGAATCGACTATGGATTTCTTGATGAGCGTTTAACAGGGGCTGTAGATTACTATATTAAGAACACCAACGATTTGATAGCCTCGCAAAAACTTGATCCATTCACAAACTTCGGTTCGGCTGTTGAAGCCAATATTGGAGATATTAAAAACGAAGGAGTTGAGTTGGCATTGAACTATGAAATCATTAGAAAAGATGAGTTTAATTGGGCAGCTGGGGTTAATGCGTCATATAATAAAAATGAAATTACCTATTTGCCTAACGAAGAGCTTGTGGGTGCTATTTCTGCAGGAACAGGAAATAAAGTCCAAATTCGTCGTCAAGGTGTGGCTGCCAATTCATTCTATGTCTATGAACAAGCCTATGATAGTAAAGGAAACCCTCTTGAGAATATTTTTGTAGATAGAAATGATGATGGACTTATCAATGAAAGCGATCGCTATATCTATAATAGTGCCGATCCATCATGGGTGTTTGGATTTTTCAGTACAGCAAACTATAAAAACTGGGATTTTTCAATGACAGCACGTGCAAGTCTCGACAATTATTCATATTTTGATATTGCAGCTGCCAATAGTACGATTTCTCAGGCTTTTGCTCATTCATCATTGTCGAACCGTCACTCTTATTTCTATAACGCCCGTTTCCATGACCAAAGAGACCAACAAGTGATGAGTGATATGTATATTCAAAATGCTTCATTCTTCAAACTTGATAATATTACTTTGGGATATCGCATTTCGAAAGATAAATTGAAGTTTGCCGACCTCAGGTTGTACGGATCTATTCAAAACGTGTGGACAATTACTAAATATGATGGAGTAGATCCCGAAAATGGCGGTATTGATGGAAAATTTTATAGTATTCCAACTATTTATACATTCGGTTTAACTCTTAATTTGTAGAACTTACTTTAAGCTATTAGCTCTAAAGCTATGCGCTAAAAGTATTAAATTTCAAATAATGAAAAAATACATATACACCCTTTGTGTTGCAACAGCTTTGCTTTTCAATAGTTGTTTTAGCGACCTCGATCAGATGCCAATGAGTGAAGATTCGCTCACTGAGCTTGATGTTTTTCAAAATGCAACGGAAGCAAAAAGTGCTTTGGTGAAATTATATGCCTCTTTTGCTCTCACAGGACAAGAAGGTCCTGCTGGTCGTCCAGATATCTCAGGGCTCGATGAAGGAACTACTTCATTTACTCGTTTGCTGATTCTCATGCAAGATGTGCCAACCGATATTGCAATTAATGCCTGGGGAGATGCCGGTGTGCCAAACTTAAACTTCATTTCATGGGGTGCAAGTAACGGATTTAATGAAGGAATGTATTACCGTTTAGGGCAAACTGTTTCTTTTTGTAATTCTTTTATTGAAAATGCCGAGGTGCTATCTTCTGATGGTGAAGTGAAATATTTCATTGCTGAAGCTCGATTCATTCGTGCCTTTGCGTATTACTATTTGCTCGATTTCTATGGCAATGTGCCTGTTCAAACTGTGGTAACTAGTAATTTGCCTGAACAAAATTCTCGCTTAGAGGTTTTCAACTTCATTGAAAGCGAATTGCTAGAGGTGAAAAGCTTGCTTAAATCGGCGGGTGATAACGAATATGGTCGTGTTGATGAAGTGGCTGCTTGGGCGTTGCTTTCTCGCTTGTATTTGAATGCCGAGGTTTACACCGGAACTGCTCGTTATGCTGATTGTGTAACTTATAGCGAACTTGCCATTAATTCATCATATACACTCAACCTTACCGATACCAATGGCGATGGTTCTAGTTATGATGAATTATTCTGTGCCGACAACAACAGTAATGGTGCTCAACAAGAATTAATTTTCACAGCTAATTACGATGGTAATAACTCTCAATCTTACGGAGGAACTACTTTCTTAGTTTGTGCAAACACATTGGGCGGAATGGATTTAAACCGATTGGGTGTGTCTAGCGGATGGGATGGAAATAAAGTTTGTCCGGAACTTGTGGCTAAATTCGATCGTACAGCAGGCACAGCCGATGCTCCAACGGCTTGGGCTGATAAACGAGCTGTGTTTGCAACAACTGCCGAGGGACGAGAATTTGCCATTAAAACAATTGCTCAAGATGTGCAAGGATACGGAACCTATAAATTCACGAATGTGCGTGCCGATGGTGCCGCTTCTAGTCATGCGGGAAAAGCATTTGTTGATACCGATTTCCCTTTAATTCGCTTAGGTGAAATCTACTTGAACTATGCAGAAGCTGTTTTGCGTGGTGGTGGCGGAAGCGATGCCACAGCTTTGAACTATGTGAATGAGTTGAGAGCTCGTGCTGGTGCTGCTACGGTGTCATCAATTGATTTGCCTTATCTGATTAATGAAAGGGCTAGAGAATTATATTTTGAAGGTTTCCGCAGAAGCGACCTCATTCGCTTCAACATGTTTACTTCGGGCGACTATTTGTGGACATTCAAAGGCGGTGTGCAAGCGGGAAAAGCTGTTGATAGTAAATATGAATTGTTTCCTATCCCAACTTCAATCTTGAATGCCAATGAAAATATGAAACAAAATGCAGGATACTAATCAACGTGCGAATTTGCGTATCAGATAATGTGATTCGCTTTTTGAACGCTGCATTTCGAACTCAAAAATAAATACAATGAAAACAAATATCAAATATATGATGCTAGCCGCATGTGCTTTGGGAATGATGGCTTGCGAAGATTCTAACGATGGTCCATTTATGAAAGATGGAGATAATGTTACTGGTGAGAATAGTATTAGCTTGATTGCTCCTGAATCGGGCGGTAGCTACATTTTAAGAGAAAAAGATGCCAATAAAACCTGGGAAAGTTTCTCGTGGGTAGATGCTAATACAGTTGCTATTGCTCCAATGGAATATTACGTGGAAGTGAGTGTGGAAGATAACGAGCTTTCCCCTGCTCTTGTGGGTCCTTACACCACTCAGCCTATTCAAATTACAGAAGGAGAACTGAATAAAGTGTTGGTAACTTTAGGTTATACCGATGCAAACACGCAAGTCGATATTTCTATGCGTGTGAAGCAAGTGCTCGGATCAGAGCTAACTAGCATAGAATATTATTCATCTTTGGTCAGCTCATCGGTCATCGTTTATGGCGGAACTATCGAAGAAGATGGCATTCCTGTGTTGTATGTTCCGGGTGCACATCAAGGATGGACTCCCGATAATGCCTTCCAAGTTTATTCTAATGATAACGACGGAATTTATACGGGCTATGTGAACTTCCCAAGCGGTGGTGAGGAATTTAAATTCACTGCCAATCCGAACTGGGATGGACCAAATTATGGAAATGCTGGAACAATGGCTGATTTAAGCGGAACTCTTAGCGATGATTCAGGTGCTGGAAACTTAAAGCTTAATGCTGCTGCGGGTGCTTATCTGCTTACTGCAAACCTGAATGATATGACTTGGTCTGCTAAAGCTACCACATGGGAAGCTACCGCCAACTCATGGGGATTAATCGGCGATGCAACTCCAAGTGGTTGGGATGCTGATACCGACATGACTTTCAATCAATCAAACGGATTGCTTGAACTCACAACAGCACTCACTGATGGTGAAATTAAATTCCGTGCCAACGATGGTTGGGATTTAAACTATGGCGATACCAAAGTTGAGGGTGTTATTGATGGAATTGGCGACAAAGGGGGCGACAATATAGCCGTTACTGCTGGAACTTATAAGATTACACTCGATTTGAGAAATCCGGCACAAGCAACCTACACCCTAGTGTTACAATAATAAAAACAAACCCGTTGCGTGTTCTGCCGAATGCCAACGGGTTTTTAAAAAACTGCCATGAATAAAAATATCAAGCTCTTAATTCTTGCAATTATTGTACTCGCATTTAACGCTTGTAACGACGATGAGCAATTAGAAAATGACGACTACCAAGCTGCTTCAATCGAGAACCTTTCGCAGTGGGAAAGCGGTTCGGAAATCCTAATGCAAGCATTCTTTTGGGATGTGCCCGATGGTGGAAATTGGTGGAAATTTATCGAAAATGAAGTTGATGATTGGGCGAAAGTAGGAGTGAATAAAGTGTGGATTCCACAATTTGCAAAGTCTGCTTCTGGTGGATATTCCATGGGATATGACGTGGCCGATTATTTCGACCTTGGCGAGTTTAATCAATATGGTTCAGTGGAAACACGCTTTGGTTCAAAGGCGGAATTGCTTTCTCTCATTGAAACAATCCACGAAAATAACATGGAGGTAATTGCCGATATCGTGATTAACCACAACGGAGGTGGTGCAGCTGAAACTAGCGGAAGAGATAATCAGGAATATTACACTCTTTTCACTCCTGAGGCTGGAACAAATCTCTCTGGACGTTTTAATCGAAATTGGGAATGCTTCAAACCAAATGATGAGAGTTTTTTATTTTATTCCGATAAAAACCTTGATTTAAATAACGAATTTGTGCAAGCTGAGTTGTGGAAAAATGAAAACTCAGTGGCAAAATATTACAAGAATGAACTCGGTATTGATGGATGGCGTTTCGACTATGTGAAAGGCTATGCACCTGAAATAACAAAAGCCTGGAATGATGCCACTGGAAACCCGTTCTCCGTGGGCGAAAACTGGGATGGTAATCCCGATGTGCTTGAAACTTGGGTGAACAAGTCGGCTTCGAAAGCTTTCGACTTTGCCTCGTTCTATCATGTGGAAAAAGCTTTCGACTCGCAGCGCGATTTAAACTATCTGTTGCAAGAAGGTTTGCTGCATAGGAACATGGATATGGCAGTTGGATTCATGGCTAACCATGACACCGACGACCGCGATGCGGCTGCCGATGGTTTTATTGCTGCACAATTTAAAAACTTAGCCTATGCTTACATGCTCACTCATTTCAATTATTCTACTTTGTTTTATTCCGACTATGAGGAAAAACTCAATAAAGCAGAAATTAATAAGCTGATTGCAATTAACAAATCAATTGCCTGTGGAGAACTCGATGTGCTGTTTGCGAATAAGCATGAATATGTGGCTCGTAGAAACGGAAACGAAAATAATCCCGGGCTGATTGTTTATTTTAATATTAGCAGTGGAGCTAAATCAAAAACCATTCAAACCAATTGGAATGATGGAGAACCGATTGTGGATTACACTAATAATAGCGATAAGTATATGAACGCCGAAGTGCTTGTGGGTAAAGATGGTTTCGCAACTATTACGGTTGCTCCTAACTCTTATGCCGTGTGGAGCGTGGTGAATTATTAACTGTGAACTACCATTTAAAACGATGAATTACAAATCAATTTTGCAATATGTATTCCGCATTCCGCACTTATTAATTGCTCTGCTCTTGCTAAACCTTGATGGTTTCGCTCAACGTGTTGAACCAATCTGTTGGTGGGTGGGTATGAACAATCCTGAACTCCAAATCATGATTCATGATGAAAATATTCATGATGCCGATGTGCGATTGCTCAACGCTGATGGCGTAGCGTTAACGGCAGTTAATCGTGGCGATAGTGAAAACTATCTCTTCATCGATTTGCTGATTGCTGAACTTGCTCCGGCGCAAACTTTTAAAATTGAATTGATCAGAAAAGGTAAGAAAGTGGCGAGCTACGACTATGAACTCAAAGCTCGTGAAAAGTCTTCTGCCGACTTCAAAGGCTTTGGAAAGGATGATGTGATTTATCTCATCACTCCCGACCGTTTTGCCAATGCCGATGAAAGCAATGACAATCATGCAGAATTGATTGAAAAATCGAATAGAAGCTCGTGGGGTGGGCGACATGGTGGCGACATTAAAGGCATTGAGCAGCATCTTGATTATATTGAAGAAATGGGCTTTACAGCTATTTGGCTAAATCCATTGCTCGAAAATGACATGAACGACCATTCTTATCATGGCTATGCAACCACCGATTATTATCGCACCGATGCCCGATATGGCTCAAATGAAGAATATAAACAGTTGGTGGAGGCTGCAAGAATTAAAGGTATTAAAGTCATTATGGATGTCATCGTGAATCACTGTGGGTCGAACCATTGGTGGATGAATGATTTGCCTTTCTCAGATTGGATTAACAACGGAGGTGAATTTATGCAGACTTCGCACATTCACCAAGTGGTGCAAGATGTGCACGCTTCCAATTACGACCGCAAAATGTTTAACGACGGCTGGTTTGTGAGCGTTATGCCCGACCTTAATCAGCGAAATACATTCCTTTCAACTTACCTTATTCAAAATAATATCTGGTGGATTGAATACCTCGGATTGGCAGGTATTCGTCAGGATACTTATCCGTATTCCGACCCTCGATTCATGACCGATTGGAGTTGTGCTATCATGAATGAATATCCCAACATGAACATCGTGGGCGAAGAATGGGTGAACAATCCTGCAATCACGTCGTATTGGCAAGCTGGTAAGCAAAACAACAACGGATACACTTCTTGTCTGCCTAGCTTGATGGATTTTCCCGTGCAGGAAGCCTTAGTGAAAGCGCTCACTTCCGATCCCGAAAACAAAGATACTTGGGGTAGTAAATTCAAAATTCTCTATGAGATGCTGGCAAACGACTTTCAATATCCCGACCCTTTCGGATTGGTTACTTTCCCCGATAATCACGACATGAGCAGATTCTATTCGCAAATTGGGCAGGATATCGACTTGTACAAAATCGGCATTGCATTTATTCTAACCACACGAGGCATTCCCCAAATCTATTATGGCACCGAGATTCTTGCTGCCGATAGCACGGGCGATCATGGAGAAATTCGTTTTGACTTTCCCGGTGGCTGGGAAAATGATGCGGTGAGTGTGTTCGAAAATAAAGGACTTAATGCGTCACAGCAAGAAGCTTTGTTATTCATGAAAAACATACTCTCATGGCGTAAAACAGCCAATGCGGTGCATCATGGTAAGCTCATGCATTTTGTGCCTGAAAATGATAATCAGATATACACCTACATTCGCTATGATGAGAATGGTAACAAAGTTCTAGTGGCTCTTAATAGAAGCCATGAAGCTTATCGGCTGAACTTAGGAAAGTATCAGGAAATTATTCCCATGAGCTTCTCTGCTAAAGAAATCATTTCAAACAAAACTTTAGAAATCAAAAACAGTTTCGAAATACCAGCTAGAAAAGCAATCATATTAGAAATACTAAAATAAAAATATAATGAACAAGAAAATTTCACTATCAGTGGCATTGCTACTCACATTTGTGATGTCGGCATTTGCTCAAACTCTGAAATCGCCTAATGGCAATTTTGAAATGAAGTTTAGCCTCTCGCAAAAGGGCGAACCTAGCTATGAACTAAACTTCAAAAACCGCGCGATTATCAAAACGAGTACCTTGGGTTTTGAATTAGCTTTACCAAATACTGCCCCTAGCACTTTCGATAGTTTTACAACTGCCGAATTGAGCGATGAGCAAAAGGCATTGTCGAATTTATACAACAACTTTTCAGTCGTTTCAACTAAAACAGCCTCGTTCGATGAAACCTGGCAGCCAGTGTGGGGCGAAGAGAAAGAAATTAGAAATAATTACAACGAACTTCTGGTTGAATTAGTGCAAGCTTCTAGCGATAGAAAAATCTGCATTCGTTTCCGCCTCTTCGATTCAGGTTTAGGTTTCCGCTATGAGTTTCCCGACCAAAAAAACATGACTTACTTTGTGCTTAAAGAAGAATTAACACAATTTGCCATGGCTGGCGACCATACGGCGATTTGGATTCCTGGCGACTATGACACGCAGGAATATGATTTTACTACAAGTAAGCTCTCTCAAATTAGAGGCTTGTTCGATAAGGCATTTACAGGAAATAGCTCGCAGACTATTTTCAGCAAAACGGGTGTGCAAACTTCGCTCCAAATGAAATCTGATGATGGATTATACATCAACTTGCACGAGGCGGCTCTGGTGAATTATGCTTGTATGCACCTCGACCTCGATGATAAAAACTTCATTTTCACTTCGCACCTCACTCCCGATGCTCAAGGAAATAAAGGAAACTTGCAAACACCTTGTTCATCGCCTTGGAGAACGGTTATTGCTAGCGATAAAGCAACCGACATTCTAGCTTCACGCATGACTTTAAACTTGAATGAGCCTTGTGCTATTGCCGATGCTAAAGATTGGATTAAACCTGTGAAATATATCGGCGTGTGGTGGGAAATGATTACTGGAAAAAGCTCTTGGGCCTATACAAACGAGGTTTCAAGTGTGCATTTAGGAAAAACCGACTTTTCAACTCTGAAAGCTAATGGAAAACATGCCGCAAATAACGATAATGTGAAACGACACATCGACTTTGCTGCTCAACATGGTTTCGATGCGGTTCTGGTGGAGGGCTGGAATGAAGGTTGGGAAGACTGGTTTGGAAATTCTAAAGATTATGTGTTCGACTTTGTTACACCTTATCCTGATTTCGATGTGAAAATGCTTAATGGCTATGCTAAATCGAAAGGCGTTCGACTCATGATGCACCACGAAACTTCTTCTTCGGTGAGAAACTACGAACGACACATGGATAAGGCATATCAATTCATGGTTGATAATGGCTATAATTCTGTGAAAAGTGGCTATGTGGGCGACATGATTCCGCGTGGCGAACATCACTATGGACAGTGGCTGGTGAATCATTATCAATATGCCTACAACAAAGCGGCGGAATATAAAATAATGGTCAATGCGCATGAGGCTGTTCGTCCAACAGGGCTTTGCAGAACTTATCCTAACCTCATTGGTAATGAGTCGGCTCGTGGAACTGAGTATCAAGCTTTCGGTGGAAATAATCCTAATCATGCTACTATTTTGCCTTTCAATCGACTCATTGGTGGTCCGATGGATTACACTCCAGGTATTTTCACCATGGATGTGAGTCAATATAATCCCGATAATCATTCTTGGGTTAATTCAACCATTGCCAATCAGCTAGCTCTCTATGTAACAATGTATAGTCCGCTTCAAATGGCTGCCGATTTCCCCGAAACCTATGAGAAATTCATGGATGCATTTCAATTCATTAAAGATGTCGCGATTGATTGGGACCAAACGCATTATTTAGAGGCTGAGCCCGGCGATTATTTAACCATTGCACGCAAAGAAAAGGGTGGCGATCGTTGGTTTATCGGGAATGTGTGTGATGAAAATGGTTTCGACTCGAAAATTAAACTCGATTTCCTTGAGCCTGGAAAGAAATATGTTGCCACCATCTATGCCGATGCTAAAGATGCGCACTATCGAAACAATCCTCAAGCTTACACTATTACGAAGATGACAGTGAACAGTAAAACGGTGCTTAAACAACATTCGGCACCTGCTGGTGGCTATGCTGTGAGCATTGTGCCAATGTAAGAGACTTTCTGAATACTTCGAGGGCTGGAGAGTTGCAATGGTAATTTTGATATAATAGATTGCCGTCTACTTTCGCAAACTTTGAAGGGCTCAAGAAAAATGAATAATGGGCATATCAGCGATGATATGCTCATTTTTTTGCCTTATCTTTATTTTTGCAGGTGTAAACTGCTGAAATAATGGTAAGCCTCACTTACATCGCTTTCCGAACTGCTTAGGAACGTCAGTGCGCTTGTGCAATGGCGTTTCTTCCACGAGAAAAACGTCGCTGCACAAGAACATATGCGTTTCCGACACGTAAAAAACGTCGCTGCACAAGAACATATGCGTTTCCGACACGTAAAAAACGCATCTGCACAAGTGCATTGGTGTTTCTTCCACGTAAAAAACGCATCTGCACGACTGCAATGGCGTTTCCGAGACGTAAAAAACGCATCTGCACGACTACAATGGCGTTTCCGAGACGTAAAAAACGCATCTGCACGACTGCAATGGCGTTTCCGACACCTAGAAAACGCATCTGCACGACTGCAATGACGCTCCTCAGCAGTTCGGAAAGCATGAAATGTGCTGTTTCAAACGACTAAAAAACTGTTTTTTAGACATGTTTTGAAACGCATTGCACTCAGCCCCATTAAGGGCGGCACCTCATTAGCTACCATTCAATATATTCATGAAATAGAATAAAATATCGAAAATCTAAAACTGATCGGTGAAAAATTGGATTTCTAATAATAGCTATCTATCTTTGCTTGCCTTAACTTTAGGAAACTGAAATTATAACTTTTTTAAAATACGATTAATTATGGAAGAAATGAATGAAATGACAACTAGAAATCAGTTTAACTTAGAAGATAAGGTATTAAAAAATGAAGCTACGCCGCCAGATAATACCACTTTGATAGTGAGCGAAAAAATAAAAGTGTATTTAACCAAAGTATCGAAGTGGGGTGAATTTCTTGCCGTTATGGGATATATTGGTATTGGTCTGATTGCTTTAGGCGGATTATCGGTGTTGCTGTTGTCGGAACGTTATTTTCCTGATGACGTATATACGGGTTTTGCGATTTTTTATTTGATCTTTGCTGTGCTCTTGTATTTTCCAACAAACTACCTGAATAACTTTGCTAAGAAAATAAAAAAAGCTCTTCATTTTAATACACAAGAACTACTAGATGAAGCTTTTGAAAATTTAAAATCATTATTTAAATTTTACTTTTGGTATGTAATCATTGCTATCATAGCCTATTTTCTTGTAATCATCGGAGTTATGATTTACTCTACTCTTACTCTGGTCCACGCCATGTAGTATAGTCTCACGTGTGTTGATGTGTGAATTTAAAAAGTAAGAGGGCATTCCGTTAAAGTGAATGCCCTCATTGTTTGAGTGAACTCTGCTTGCTAGTCAGTATTACAAAATTACACCATCGCTAGCGGTGTGTTGCTCTAAAGAGTTGGCTTTCGACTGAATGGTGATGTAGACTAATTCTTCAGCTGAGGTGTTTTTCAAGCAACGCACACCCTGAGGTGCAATTCGCACCACCGAACCCTCAGAAACTTCCATGCTTTGCCCATCAACATCGAAGCAACCCTTACCACTAATGATGATGTAGTTTTCTTCATTCTGCTGGTGCTTGTGCAGAAATGGCACTTGGGCATGAGCGGGCAATGAACCAAATGAAATTTCACAACCAGTGGCTTGCGTATATTCTTTCAAAAATACTTTGCCCTGCGCATTGTCAGTAAGTTTATTGAAAGTTCCAAAATTAACAGCTGTGAAGTTCTCGCCTTCGGCAATTTTTTTAAATTTTTCCATCTTCTTTCTTTTTGATAATTGATTCTAATTGTATTATTTTGTTCTGCAAAACTAATCGATGAAAAAATGTAAAACAATATGGCACAAACATGTAAGTGGCGCACAAGTTTGTAACAAATGCAGAGAAATAAGATGTTATGAATGAAAAAAATAGAATAAATTTTGAGCACAATGGATTTTGCCCCGTGCGCGATGTGCTTTCTCGCTTAGGCGATAAATGGTCGGTGCTAGTAATAGCCACTTTGCAAGCCAATGGTGTAATGCGCTTTGGTGAAATTCAGCAAAGTATTGGCGATATTTCGCAACGCATGCTCACCCTTTCGCTTCGTTCGCTAGAAGCCGATGGGATTATTAGTCGTGAGGTCTATTCGGAAGTTCCACCACGTGTTGAATATCAACTCACCGACTTGGGAGTGAGTTTGTTTCCGCACCTGCAAGCTTTAATTGTGTGGGCATCTGAACATGGAGCAGAGATTCTTAAAAACCGAGCCCAGTGAAAGATTTCATGTCATAGTCTTTATAAATGACATAGGGTTTCGGCGCAATTCGGCAGAAACCCTATGAGTAAGATTATTTCTAATCGACAAATCTAATCGACAAAATTAGTTATCGTCGTTGGCATCCATGATGTTTTGGTCAACTAAAATTCGACCGCAATATTCGCACACAAGAACTTTTTTGCGAGCAAGAATGTCCATTTGGCGTTGAGGAGTGATTAAGTTGAAACAACCACCACACGCATCGCGTTGAACTGTGGCAACCGCTAAGCCATTGCGAGCATTCGAGCGAATGCGGTGGAATGCTACAAGAAGACGCTCTTCCACTTTCTTCTCGATCTTCTCACTTTTTTTAAGCAATTTTTCTTCTTCAACTTGAGTTTCCGAAATGATGTTTGCTAATTCTTTGCGTTTGTTTTCAAGGTCATTGCTTCGTTCAGAAAGTTGTTTTTCTGATTTTTCTAGTTTGCTTTTTTTAGCATCGGATTCCGCAATGAATTCTTTGATTTTTTTATTTGACAACTGAATTTCTAATCCTTGGAATTCAATTTCTTTTGTCAATGAATCAAACTCGCGATTATTTCGAACATTATTTTGCTGTTCGGTATATTTGGCAATTAAAGCTTCTGATTCTTTAATTGCAGCCTTGCGGTTTTGAACAGAAGTTTCAAATGTTGAAATTTCATCGTTTAAATTTTGGATACGCGTTTCCAATCCTGCCACTTCATCTTCCAAATCTTGCACTTCTAAAGGAAGTTCTCCTCGAAGCACTTTAATTTTGTCAATTTCTGAAGCTACAACTTGCAACTCGTATAAAGCTCTCAGTTTTTCACCAACTGATGCTGTTTGTTCGCTCTTCTTAGCCATATCTATAATGTGAATACTATTTACAAATTAGAAGTAATTAACGGCATTTGTGTTTTGTGTCGTTAAATGAACTGCAAAGTTAGGTATTTTTTTGATAAGTAGTTCATGAAAAATGTGCTGAGTAAACTGTTCACTCTCAAAATGCCCAATATCTGCTAAAATTAGTTGTTTTTCGGCCCTAAAAAAATCATGATATTTCATGTCGCCTGTAATAAATATATCGGCTTTTGCCATTTTCGATGCTTCTATTAAAAAGCTGCCAGATCCACCACAAATGGCAACACGCTTAATTTTCTTTCCAAGCAGTGCGCTATGTCTAATAATTCCACACTGGAATGTTTCTTTTAGCATGGCGAGAAAAGTTTGTTCGTCAATAGCTTCACTCAATTCTCCAATCATTCCACTTCCCGCAATTTCAAGTTCGTTTGCTAAGTCGATTAGGTCGAATGCTACTGTCTCATAAGGGTGCGATTCTTTTAATGCTTGAATAATGTTGTGCTGGAGGTGGCTAGGGAAGATGCTTTCTAGCCGCACTTCGCTTTCCCGGTGTATTGTTCCTTTTTCTCCCACAAAAGGATTTGATTTATCGTTTCCTCGAAATGACCCTTCGCCTAATGAAGTGAAGGCACACGAATCGTAATTGCCAATGTTTCCGGCTCCCGCTTTGAATAGCGCGCTTTCAACGGCATGAAAGTGTGTCTGTGGAATAAAAGTGACTAGTTTCTGTAATTTTCCTTTTAGAGGACTTAAAATTTGTGTGTTTTGAAGGTCGATCTTCGATGCAATCATGCTGTTAACACCACCATGCACGGCGTCGAAATTGGTGTGAGCAGCATATATTGCAATTTGATTTCTAATGGCTTTAATCACACAACGCTCCACTTCATTTTTACCATTAATTTTCTTGATACCACTAAAAATCAGTGGGTGATGAGAAATAATCAGTTGATGATTATTGGCTATAGCTTCGTCAATAACTGCCTCTGTTACATCGAGGCAAATTAGTGCCGAATGAACCTCATCGGTTGTTTGTCCCACTATTAATCCGGCATTGTCATAGCTTTCTTGAAAGCTTAGCGGGGCTAAGTTTTCAATATGAGTTATAATGTCTTTAATTTGCATTGGGAGATTTTCTGTTTCACAAATGGAGCCACGAACTAGCATTCGAGAGCGTCTTTAATTTCTTGCAGCATTGTTTTCACCACATGTAGCCGATCAACCATTTGGTGTTTATTAATGATGTCGTTTTTGTTTTCTTTGAGTTTCTTTTTGGCTCCAGCAATGGTGTATTTTCGTTCTTTCACCAAGTATTTCACCAATTGAAATTCGTCGATGTCTTGCTGAGTGAAAAAACGCACACCTCGTCCGCCAATGTAGGGTTTGATTGATGAGAACTCACGCTCCCAGTATCTAACATTCGATTCGCTAACATTGAGAATCTGCGCAACCTCACGCACCGAATAATGAATTTTTTTTGTTTCCATGTGCAAGAGTTAATCGAGTGTTTGACCAATATTTGCTGTTACTGCAATCATTTGGTCATATTGTTCGGCAGAAAGATCCTTGAAATAATAATATTGTGGATTCATCGCTACGCCATCTTTTCGTACTTCATAGTGCAAGTGAGGACCAGTTGATTTCCCAGAGTTGCCAACCGTTCCGATGAGCTGCCCACGTGTAATTTTCTCCCCGTCGGTTACTTTCACCGTGTGCATGTGAGCATACATCGTTTCATAGCCATAACCATGGTCAATGATAATGTTCTTGCCATATCCGCCATTTAAAATTTGCACTCTATCAACCACGCCATTGCCTGTGGCGTAAATGGGAGTTCCGATTGGAGCTGCAAAATCCATTCCTTGATGAAATTTGCTCACTTTGTAAACCGGGTCAATTCGATAGCCATATCCAGAGGCTAAATATTTTAATTTCTTATCGGAAACGGGCATAATGGCGGGAATACTGGCAAGCATTTCTTCTTTGTTTCGAGCAAGCGTTGCGAGTTCTTCATATGACTTCGATTGCACATAGGCTTGCTTAGTTAGAATTTCTAATTTTTGTGCTGAAATTTTCACGAGCTCGTTCTCGTCAAGATTTTCTAATTGTTCAAAGCGGTTAATTCCTCCGAACCCAGCCATGCGAATAGAGGCGGGGATAGGGTCGGCTTCGAAAACCACGCGATAAAGATTGTCGTCGCGCAGCTGAATGTCGGAAAGCACACGCTCCATATCATCCATATTCTTCGACATGATTTCATATTGAGCCATGAGTTTCTCATTCTTCTTTTGCTGAACAAGCATTCGAGGCGATTCATAGTATTGCAGGAAAACAATAGAGATTAAGATGGCAAGCACAATAGCAAGCGATATTACAATCACAATTGAACTAACTTTGGTTTTTAATCCACCTTTATGATTTTCAAAACTTAGCGTTTCTGGGTTGAACTTTACTTGTACCATTAAAACTAATTTTTTTTTTGATCTTTAATTTGAACTAAATAAGCTATTTTTGCAGCTCTTTTGAGAAAATCGTCAAGATTTACCTCTACGGAGGCAAAAATAAGACTTTAATTAAATTAATATCTTACTTTTGTCATAAATTTCCTTTTAATTAACAAGAAATCTTGCATTTAAAGCATAAATAGATGGATTCAAAAGCAATTAGAAAAGCATTTTTAGATTTTTTTGAAGAAAAACAACACCAAATTGTAGGGTCGGCTCCAATGGTGATTAAAAACGACCCAACCCTGATGTTCACCAACGCAGGAATGAATCAGTTTAAAGATATATTCTTGGGAAATCGTCCGGCGCAATCGCCACGAGTGGCCGATACACAGAAATGTTTGCGCGTGAGTGGAAAGCATAACGATTTAGAAGAAGTTGGGCACGACACTTATCACCACACCATGTTTGAAATGCTTGGAAACTGGTCGTTTGGCGATTATTTCAAAGAAGATGCCATTAATTGGGCTTGGGAATTCTTGCACGAAAGAATGGGAATTGATGCCGAAAGAATGTATGCTACTGTGTTTGAAGGTAGCAGCGAAGATGGGGTTCCTCAAGATGAAGAAGCAAAAGCTTTGTGGTTGCAACATCTTCCTGCTGAAAGAATCATTTTAGGAAATAAAAAAGATAATTTCTGGGAAATGGGTGAAACTGGACCATGCGGACCATGTTCGGAAATTCATGTTGATATTCGCGATGAAGCTGAGCGTGCGCTAATCAGCGGTAAAGATTTGGTAAATAAAGATCATCCTCAGGTAATTGAAATTTGGAACTTGGTATTCATGCAATTCAATCGTAAAGCCGATGGTAAATTAGAATCTCTTCCTGCCACTCACGTGGATACCGGAATGGGTTTTGAACGACTGTGCATGGTGAAGCAAGGTAAAAAATCAAACTATGATACCGATATTTTTCAAAACACCATTAAGAAAATGGAACTCCTTTCGGGAATTGCCTATGGATGTAATGAGAAATCAGATATCGCTATGCGTGTTATTGCCGACCACCTTCGGGCTATTTCTTTTGCTATTGCCGATGGTCAATTGCCTTCAAATAATAAAGCGGGCTATGTCATTCGACGAATCTTGCGTCGTGCTGTGCGATATGGTTATACATTCCTTAACTTCCGTGAAGCTTTTATCTTCAAATTGGTTGAGGTGTTGAAAAACACCATGAGCAGTGCATTCCCTGAATTAATTTCGCAACAAGAACTCATTGAAAAGGTTATTAAAGAAGAAGAAGAATCTTTCTTGAGAACCTTGGCTACTGGTATCAACATGCTCGATAAAATCATTGTGGAACGTAAATCGAAAGATTTTATCGTGGTGCCTGGTGCGCAAGCCTTCGAACTTTATGATACCTTCGGGTTTCCGCTCGATTTAACGGAGCTTATTCTGAAAGAAAACGGATTGGTGGTGAACCGTGAAGAGTTTCAAGAGGAAATGAACAAGCAAAAGGAGCGTGCTAGAAATGCTGCGGCGGTGGAAACCGATGATTGGCAAATGCTATTGCATGATGACGTGGAAGAATTTGTGGGCTATGATAATTTGGAAACTGAAGTGCTCATTACGCGCTATCGCAAGGTGAAACAACAAAAATCAGAGTTCTATCAATTGGTGTTTAATATTACTCCGTTTTATGCCGAAAGTGGCGGTCAGGTGGGCGATAAAGGATATATTGAAGCGAATGGTGAAAAAATTGAAATATTCGACACAAAGAAAGAAAACGAATTAATTATTCATCTCACAAAAAAACTCCCCACTCAAATCGATGCTACTTTTAATGCGGTGGTCGATGGGAGGTCGCGCCAGAATACTGCAAATAATCACTCGGCAACTCACCTCCTTCATGCTGCTTTGCGTGAAGTGCTAGGCGTGCATGTGGAGCAAAAAGGTTCGTTGGTGCATCCCGATTATTTGCGCTTCGACTTCTCTCATTTTCAAAAAGTGAGCGATGAGGATTTGCTAAAAGTGGAGCGATTGGTGAATGCGAAAATTCGCAAAAATATTTGCCTTGAAGAAAAGAGAGATATTCCACATAGTAAAGCTATTGAAATGGGAGCAATGGCACTTTTTGGTGAAAAGTATGGCGATGTGGTGCGTGTTATTAAATTCGGCGAATCGGTGGAATTGTGCGGTGGAACGCACACTCAAGCTACTGGAAACATCGGATTTTTTAAAATATTTAGTGAATCATCGGTAGCTGCCGGAATTCGCCGTATTGAGGCGGTGAGTGGTGAGCGTGCTGAAGAGTTGATTAGTGAGCAATTTAATTTGCTGAAGAATATTGGCGACTTATTTAAAAACAACAGCGACCTGCTTAAAAATGTGGAATTACTCATTCAAGAGAACTCATCAATTGGCAAGCAAATGCAGAGTATGCAAAATAGCATGGTGGCGCATGAAAAACGTAATTTAATTGATGATGCAATCGACTTTAATGGCGTGAAAATTGTGCATGCTGTGGTGAAGCCTCTCATTGCCGACCAATTGAAAAATCTTGCTTTTGCAATTAATAGCGAGCTCGATAATGCGGTTGTTCTGCTTGGAGGAGTGGTTGATAATAAACCTCAGATGGCTATCTATATCGACGAAAATTTAGTGGCAAAACATCAGCTAGATGCTAGTAAAATTGTGCGTGAGGCAGCTAAGAAAATGCAAGGTGGTGGCGGTGGTCAAGCTTTCTTTGCCACAGCTGGCGGAAAAGATTTGTCTGCTCTTGCTGATGCTCTTGCTAGTGCCGAAGCAATCATTAAAAGCGCTATTGAAAGCTAAAATGTAATGCTCCACATATCAGTATATAAAAGAGGACTTCCTATGGGTCCTCTTTTTTTTGCTCTATTCACTATCCACTAAATTCAATATAGACCTTTTTTCGATAATGATAGAAAATCATGATGCGTGTTTGTTATTATCTATGAGGAAATTGTGTTTTAATTCAAAACAATTCGCTAGATTTGTGTATTCGTTGTTATAAGAAAAATTTAAAAATATCAATTATGAATGAAATTAAAGGTAAAATTGCTTTTAAAGGCAATCCGATGACTCTTTTGGGTAATAGTGTTGAAGTGGGACAGGTGGCTCCCGATTTTACGGTGCTAGGTGGCGATTTATCGCCTGTGAAGTTGAGCGATTATAAAGGAAGAAATGTGGTGATTGCATTCTATCCGTCAATCGATACAGGTGTTTGTCAATTGCAAAACAAGCGATTTAATGCCGAGGCTGCAAAACTTACTGATGCCGTGGTTTTATCAATTTCTTGCGATTTGCCCTTTGCTCAAGGTAGATTTTGTGCTGCTGAGGGTTTATGTAATGTGCTTACTCTTTCTGACCATAAAGACACTGATTTTGGTTTGAAATATGGTCTGCTTATTAAAGAGCTTCGTTTGCTCACTCGTGGTACACTTGTTGTTGATAAAGCTGGGGTGATTAAATATTTTGAAGTTTGTGCTGAGGTTACCGATGAGCCTAATTATGAGGCTTCGCTTGCTGTCATTAAGTCTTTATAGGGAAACGCCGATTTCTTTTGTGCATTTAAGGGCTTTTTTGTCTGTTTGCTGTTCTTCATGGGTGAGGGATTGAAGTGGAAATCCTTTTGCCGACCAAAGAAGGCAAAAGATTGAAACGTAAAGCCCGACGGCATGGCGAGTGGCAAGGCATGGGCAAATGCCGGCACCCCCAAAAAATAGAAATGATGATGTGTTTATGAAATAAAAGCACCCGCAATTCGATGATGAATTGCGGGTGCTTTTTTTGTGGAGTGAGTGTTTATTTCACTTCGGGGAAGTCGTCGCCATCTTTTTGACGAATGTATGTTTCAATGTGTCGATCGACTTTGGCATTGTAAATGTCTTTGATTGTGAGCAAGATTCCGGTTTCTTCAACGTTTCCAAAGTGCGTGTTGAGAATAGTTCCGAAAGTGCGCATGGTTGGGCTTAAGTTCATGTAGGCATTAACCAGCGGCGGAATGTTTTCGCCAAGCAATCTGACTTCGCTAACGAGCGTTTTGTAGTCGTCGGCGTAATTGTCGGCATTAAAAATCTGTTTCATTTTGCTTCTGTCCATGTCAACAACCATTGGTTCTTTAGCATAGATGATTCTATCGCGGTCGTAGAAATGTTTTTCGTAGAAATAGAGGATTAAGTTTCGTGCATTAACATTGAAATGCGTGTACATGGTCACTTTTCCCATGAAATATTTCATTTCGGGGTGGTCAACAGTTAGTGCGCCAAGTCCATCCCACAGATTGTCGAGTGCAAAAAGAGCTTTAGCGCCTGCTTTGCTCGATTGGTAGGCAGGTTGCACGAACGATCGTCCGAGTTCGATGGTGTAGGGCAGATAGTCTTTTTTGAATGTTTCGGTGAAGTGAAAAAGTCTTCCAGTTGCCATCATGGGGTCGCCCTCTTCGTCAATGTCGATTTCATTGCCAAGCATGTATCGGTATCCGCCAAGGATTTCTTGTTCGTCGGGGTTCCACACGATGAGCTGCTTGTAGCAGTTTGCTTGTGTGTCATATTTGTCAATGTCGAGTTCCTTTCCAGTGCCACCGCCAGCATCGCGGAATGTAATTTCACGAAGTCGTCCGATTTCGTGCATAACGTTTGGGGAGTCGTGATGAGTTATGATATATATTTCGTTGGCTCCTTTATTTGTTGTTCGTAGAAGTTTTTCGGGAGTCAATTCTTTGATTATTTCGCTTTTTGGTAGAGCGATAGCTATTTCTGTCATCAGTATAATTGTCTAAATTCGTCGATAGAGTTCTTTTTTGTATTTTGCGCACGATTGCTTCATGCATAAATAATCATGCGGTTAATCGTGGCATTGACAAATTTAATAAAAGAATGCTTAAAAGCGAGCTGAATTACGTATAATTCTTTTTATTTGGTGCAGATTTAAGATGAAGTTTGCTTTTTGTTGTTTTTTGGTCGTAAAGGCAAGTTAAAAAGTTTGTCGCGTAGTTTTCTTGCCCACTCCTTTGTTGTTTTTGATTTGTCGAGCGATTGATAAGGTATCGGTTGACTAAAAGTGAGGGTGAATGTTTTTCCTCGTTGTCTGAAAAATTCATCGGCAAGGTAGAACATTTCCAGATTCCATTTAATTCCGATGGCACGGCGGATGTTGGAAAGGTTGTAGAAGAAATTAGAGTTTTGTCCGCTGATGTGCACCAGCACAATGTCGCGTTCATGTTGCACTGCTTTTTGAATGAAGTGTTTATTCCATTCGGTGTCTTGTACTTTTCCGTTAATTTTCCGGCTGTTTAATCCGGCGGGGAAAATCAAAATCTGCATGTCTGAATCATAAGCTTCTTGGCTTAGTCGTGCGGCTTCTTTGCTTTTAGTTCCAAATTTATTTATTGGAATGAAAACGCTCGATAGTGGTTTGATGGCAGTTAAAATGTCGTTTGCCAAGAAGCGAAATGTTCCTCCTAGGTGCAAAGTAACTTCGCTCATTAAGAGCATGGCATCAAATCCGCCCAGAGGGTGGTTTGCTGCAAAGATGAAGCGACCTTCTTTCGGAATATTTTCAAGTCCGATAATTTTTTTCTGAATGTTGCAATGCTTCACCACCGCCGATGCAAAGTCGGCACCTTCAAGGTTGCCATATTTTTCAATAATTTCATTGACTTCGTCGATGTGAACAATTTTATTTATATAATTATATACAAATGATGGTATCCACTTGGCTAATTTGGGGTTTTTATCTTTAAAGATAGCCCTTAAATCGATGGGTTCCATTTTTGTTTTACTGTTATCCATTTTTTGGTAATTTTCTTTTAGCAAGCTAAAGTAATATTAATTTATAAAATAAGTGTAATTGATATCAATCAAGTGAAATAATTTTACATTTGTGTAGGATATGGATAGATTTTACAAAGAATTGGCTTCCCAACTGATGGGTTGGTATGCACAAAATAAGCGTGATTTGCCATGGCGTGAAACAACCGATGCTTATCGTATTTGGCTTTCAGAAATAATTCTTCAACAAACACGGGTCGATCAGGGTTTGCCTTATTATCTTCGTTTTGAAGAACGATTTCCCACGGTTTTCGATTTTGCTTTGGCAGATCAAGATGAGGTGTTGAAGCTTTGGCAGGGTTTGGGTTATTATAGTCGTGCTCGAAATATGCAGGAGGCTGCGCGCATGGTTGTGCGCGATTATGGTGGTGAATTTCCTCGCGATTATCAGAAGATTAAGGCGTTGAAGGGTGTGGGCGATTACACAGCGGCGGCTATTTTGAGTTTTGCTTATAATTTGCCCTATGCGGTGCTCGATGGCAATGTCATGCGTGTTTTGTCGCGCCTTTATGCCATTGACACGCCTATTGATTCTTCTCAGGGGAAGAAGAAGTTGGCAGAACTTGCTCAGTTGCATCTTTCGGTTGATAACCCGGCGTGTTATAATCAGGCGGTGATGGAACTTGGTGCGCTTGTTTGCACGCCTCGATCGCCACGATGCGGTGATTGTCCGCTAGCTGATTTTTGTGCCCTTCAACATTCGCCTGATGCGATACGCTTTCCTGTTAAGAAAGGGAAGGTGAAAATAACGACCCGCTATTTCACTTATTTGGTGCTTTCTTGTGGCGAAAAGTATTTGTTGCAGCAGCGTAGAGCAAAAGATATTTGGCAGGGGCTTTATGAATTTCCGCTTCTAGAAACGGCAGAAAAAGTTGATGATTATGCTTTGATGGAGCAGTTGAATGCTTCCGATTTGTTGGAAGGAAGTTCGTTTACATTGCTTCGTGTGAGCGATTGGGAGAGGCAGGTTTTGAGTCATCAGCATATCTATTATCGATTTGTTTATGTGAAACTTTCGCACTTTAAGGGGCGAAATGATGAGTTGGAGGAGTTGAGTTTGACAGATATTGCTAAATTTGCTGTTGCAAAGCCAATCGAGAAAGAATTGGCTCGAATTTTAGTGAGAGATTTGTAAACTTAGTTTTTATGATTATCTTGCGTGTTAAAATTTAATCACACATTTAATGTCGATAAATAAAGTAATTCTTATTGGTCATGTTGGTCAAGATCCTGAAGTGAGGTATTTAGATAAAGATTTGGCAGTAGCAAATTTTAGTTTGGCCACAACCGAGCGTTTTACCGATAAAGAGGGGAAACGAATTGAAAATACCGATTGGCATCGGGTAGTGGCATGGCGAGGATTGGCCACTGTTGTGGAGCAATATGTGAAGAAAGGATCGAAACTCTATGTTGAGGGGAAATTGCGCACGCATGAATGGAATGATAAAGAGGGGAACAAACGATATACAACAGAAATTTATGTTGAAACCTTAGAAATGCTCGATTCTCGTGAAAAGGCGGCTAATTCGCCGTTGGCACCAACAGAAATTGCAAAAGAAGTTGCTAGCCCCGATTTGAGTAGAATGGAAGATGATGATTTACCTTTTTAATTTAATATAAAGATTTTGAAATTAGAACTATTGTCGATGTTTGCTATTTCGTGGAATATTCAGTTTTACGAAATAGAAGCCGGAGCAATTGTGAGTTTGCTTGTAATTGTTTTTTTGTTAGTTTGTTCCGCCCTCATTTCGGGATCAGAAGTTGCTTATTTTTCGTTAAGTCCTAATGAGCGGCAGCAGTTGAGCGTGTCGAGCGATAAAACGAGCATGTATGCAATTTCAAATTTGGCACATCCTGATTATCTGTTGGCCACGATTCTTGTTGCCAATAATTTTGTGAATGTTGGTATCGTGATGCTTTCAAGCTATGTGCTTTCAAGTATTGTTGATTTCAGTCAGGCTCCCATTGTGGGCTTTATCTTTCAAGTGGTAATTGTTACTTTCGTGTTATTACTCTTTGGCGAGGTAATTCCGAAAGTATATGCGGCAAAGAATACGATTGGCGTTGCTAAAATGATGGCAAAACCACTGTATTTTTGTGGTAAGATTTTCTCACCAATTAATCACCTGCTCATTCGTTCAACATCTATAGTGAACAAGCGAATGCAGAAAAAGCAATCAACGAATATATCGATCGATGAATTATCGCATGCGCTTGAATTGACAAATGATGAGGAGCTCACAGAAGATAAGGAGATTTTGGAAGGGATTGTTAATTTCGGGAATAAAACAGCTGAGGAAATCATGATTCCCCGTGTTGATGTGCAGGCGATTGAAATTAATGATTCGACCGATCGCTTGATTAATATAATTGCCGATTCGGGCTATTCGCGTATTCCTGTATTTGAAGATAATCAAGATCATATTAAAGGGATTCTTTATATTAAAGATTTATTGCCTTATTTGAATAGAGGTGGCGATTTTCAATGGCAAGAACTTATTCGTCCTCCGTTTTTTGTTCCAGAGTCGAAGAAAATTGATGATTTGCTAGCTGATTTTCAGAAAAACAAAGTGCATTTGGCTATTGTGGTCGATGAGTATGGCGGCAATTCGGGCATTGTAACTTTAGAAGATATCTTGGAGGAGATTGTGGGCGATATATCAGATGAATTTGATGAAACTCAACGCTTCTATACGCGTATTGATGATAATAACTATCTTTTCGATGGCAAAACCCTGATTGATGATTTTTGTAAGGTTACTCAGGTTGATTCATCTTTGTTTACAAAGGTGAAGGCAGTTGCCGATACGCTTGCTGGTTTTGTTTTGGAGGAGCGTGGCGAAATTCCAAAACTTCATGCTAAGTTCGAATTTGAGCATTTGGTGTTCACCATCGACCAAGTTGATAATCGAAGAATTAAGAAGATTAAAGTGGAAATAAAGTGAGTGCTATGAGTAGGTTTCTTGTGTCGATGCTGTTTGTGTGCTTTTTTTCATGTCAAGAAGCTTATGTGCCCAAACCGCGTGCTTATTTTAGAATATCGTTTCCTGAAAAGAATTATTGGCCTTTAAAAGAGCAATTGCCTTTTGTGTTTGATGTGCCCGATTATCTTAAAATAAATAATGTGAAAGCACCTGGAAATCAGTTGTGGCTTAATTTGTCGAGTGCCGAAAATAAGGTTGATATTCATTTGAGTTATGAAGAGTTGCACAATGATTTAGATAAACACATTGAGGAGGCACGCAAGTTGGCCTATGACCACAGCATCAAGGCCGATGCGATTAATGAGCAGGTATATTTGAATGACCAAGTGCGTGTTTTCGGAGTGGTTTATAGAATTAGAGGAAATGCAGCCTCTTCTTTGCAGTTTTTTTTAACCGATAGTGTAACGCACTTTATCCGTGGAGCTTTTTATGTGCGCGAAGTTCCTAATATTGATAGTATTCAGCCTGTAATTGATTTCTATGAGCCCGATGTGATTCGCCTGATAGAGTCGTTTGAGTGGATAAATAAGAATTAATAGCTATGCCATTAGAACATCATATTGAAATTGGGGGAGGTGTCTTGTTAACTTGGTCGCTAACTGATGATGCTGAATTTAAAAAGTGGGCGATTAAGTATCGTTATTATCCGGCTTTTCTCCGATTAAATAGTACGAAGCGAAAAAAAGAGTGGATTGCCATGCAGCGTTTGCTTCATGAAGTGGGGCTCGATTCATCGAAAATATATTATAATGATCAAGGGAAGCCTTTTGTGAATCATGTTCAATATAAGTATATCTCGATTAGTCATTCTAAAAATTCAGTTGGAATTTTTCTCCATCCCGAGCGAAATGTGGGTATCGATATTGAAACAAAAACAAGAAATTTTAAAGGAATTGCTCATAAGTATCTTTCCGAACATGAGCTAGAAATTGCACATCGAGTGCCCGATGGTTTAGCTTTTTTTTGGTGCATTAAAGAGGCTATGTTTAAGGTGGTGGGAATACCAATGCCCGAATTTAATCCGTATAATGATGTTTTCATTTCACTTGTCGATGAAAAAGTGCAAGCATCGGTTGATTGTCGTCCGAATTCTTTCTTTGAACTTTTTCGACTAGAGTTCGGCGAGCAAATAATTTTGTGCGTGCTTGAACATGTGTAGCAAACTTATATAGAAGTTCATGTAACACCTCCGACCTACTACATATATCAATCCCCGATAGCTTCGAATAATGTTATCGGGGATTGTGTTTTTTAGTCTGATTTAAGATTTCGGCTCTATGTCGAATATAGTGGGTTATCAAATTTGAGTTTTCCAGTAATGAAGTATATCATGTTTATGAAGCTTAGGAACGCCAGCGCACTACTTACATCACTTTCCTAACAGCTTAGGAACGCCAGCGCACTACTTACATTGCTTTCCTAACAGCTTAGGAACGTCAGCGCACTACTTACATTGCTTTCCTAACAGCTTAGGAACGTCAGCGCACAAAAACATATGTGTTCCTAACTACTTAGGAATGCATCTGCACAACTCCTTTGGCATTCCTAACTACTTAGGAATGCATCTGCACGACTCCTTTGGCGTTCCTAACTACTTAGGAATGCATCTGCACAACTCCTTTTGCGTTCCTAACTACTTAGGAATG
>JBKEAC010000143.1:0-4552 GCA_047971925.1 Mangrovibacterium sp. | reverse complement strand
TAAGTTTTTGACTACAGCACCTTTGCCATTTTCCATACAAGGGGTAATTTTGGCAAAAATAACATCGTTATCTGCAAAGTAAGTGAATTTTTTATATGCGTCTTCAATACTTATTGTATTAGTTAAATCTAAGTTACCTTGTGTAGATACTACTGCCATTCCAATAAACGATGTAGAAAGTTTCGTATCATATAATTTTATTTCTGATTTATTAGGATTTAAAATACAACATTCTCCTAGTTTTACTGTATTTGATTTATATTGATTTTCCACAGGGGCGCCAAACATCTCAACAAACTTCGCCTTTACTAGCAAGTTGAGTTTTTCAATTTGTGCTTTTCGCTTTTCTATTAAGGTGTTAATTTTATCGAGTTCGTTGGCTATTTTTATTTGTTCTTCTAGGGGTGGGAGTGGTGCATTTAATTCTTTTAATGCAGTTACTGTAAAACTAGCTTGATTTACTGACTTTTTAGTTATTCTAGGAATTTGGTTTAAAAATAAATTTGATTTAAAATAATAATAAGCAAATTTTTCATCATATATATTTGTTTTTAAACACAATAAATTCATTCCATGTATTATTTTTTCATCTGAATTAGATGCGTATATAGCAACCTTACCTAAATGTTTTTCACTATTAATATGCGACATCAGTATATCCCCATGCTGTAAATAATACTCCTCATATTTATCATCATTAATATCAGCATAGCCTAGCTTGTCTTTATTAATCAATCCATTTGATATAGTTTCAATTCGGGTAATTGGAATACCCTTGCTATTCTCGTTTTGTTTTATACTTGCACCATTGCGTATTGTATGAAATATATCCCCAAGCCTTACCATTTCCCACTTACTCATAAAGCCCCTTCAATTCTTCAAGTCCCTTAGAGATTTCCAACTCCAATTCCTTAATATCTCTCAAAATCTCGCTTGTAGGAGGGTAAACCTCTGCCACATACACAGTCTTTTTATATTTATTAATAGATAAGTCATAGCTGTTATCTACAATTTCATCTTTTGGCACAAAGAAAGATTTATCCGTTCTTTTTCTATCAACTTCTTCATCTCTATTTTTAAATCTTTCAATAATATCTGGAATATCATTTTCAGCTGTAGGCGTTCTTTTATCATCAAGAGTTAAACCGTCGGCAGTCATGTTGTAAAACCACACCTTGTTGGTTCCTCCGTGATTGGTTTTGCTGAAAATAAGAATCGCTGTTGAATCTCCTGCAGAGGGTTTAAACACGCCACTAGGCATTGAAATCACCGCTTGGAGCTTGTGTCCGTCCACCATTTCTTTGCGAATGTCTTTGTGAGCTTTCGAGGAGCAAAAGAGCACCCCATCGGGCACAATCACGGCACACCTGCCGCCAATTTTGAGCATCCGAATCATCAGGGCGAGGAATAAAAGCTCGGTTTTTTTGGTGTTGCAGACTTTCAGAATATCGGTCGATACAATTTCAGCATCGAGACTCCCTTTGAAAGGTGGGTTTGCCAAGATGAGCGAATAGCAATCCTTATCGGTGTTTTGGTCGGAAAGACTATCACGGTATTCAATAGAAGGATTATCAATGCCGTGAGTCATCATGTTCATAGCACCAATACGGAGCATGGTTCTGTCCATGTCGTAGCCATGAAACATGTGGTTGAGGAAATGTTCTTTGTTTTCTTTGTTGAAGAATACCTCGCTTTTGTGCTTTTCTTTCAGATATTCGGCACTCGCCACGAGGAATCCCGAAGTGCCACAGGAAGGGTCGCAGATGGTTTCTTGTGGTGTGGGCTGCATGAGCTGCACCATCATTTGCACAATGTGGCGAGGGGTGCGAAATTGTCCATTTCTTCCAGCTTGCGAAAGGCGAGAGAGAAGATATTCATAGAGATCGCCTTTGGTGTCGTTTTCTTGTACTTTGTCGATTTGCCTATAAATTTCATCGAGGGCAACTATCACCTTTGAAAGCAGCAGTGGCGTTGGGATTTTAAAGATGGCATCGCTCATATATTTTGAGTAGGCACTTTCTTTTCCTTTGCTTAGTTTCTTGATGAATGGAAACACCCATGCCGACATGTTGTTGTGCATGGTTTCTGCTGGTGAATCACGAAAGACCGACCAGCGGAGTTGTTCGCCAGCGATTTGTTTTTCATCTTTCTCGTCGATTTTGAAAAACTCGGGAAACACGCTTTCCGATTCTATTTCGAGCATGCTGCTTTCTCTTTGTCGGCGATTGTCGGCGGTGTCGATGTCGCGAATAAACATGAGGTAGGTAATTTGCTCAATCACATCGAGCGGATTGCTCAGTCCGCCAGCGGCGAAGGTGTCCCACAGCCTGTCGATTTTATTTTTCAATTCACCTGTAATCATAGTCCGTTTATAGAATTGTTTTAATCAATTCCTCCATGCTCAGCAATTGCTGTTCGCCTGAAAGCATGTTTTTCAGGGTAATTTTATTTTCGTTCATTTCGTTTTCGCCCACCATGGCAACAAATGCGATTGCTTTTTTATCGGCCCACGCCATTTGCTTTTTCATTTTGGCTTGGTCGGGATAAATTTCGGCACTAATTCCGGCTTTTCTCAATTGACTGATGATTGGCAAGCAGTAGGCTTCTTCTTTTTCGCCGAAATTGGTGAAAAGAATTTTGCTTGTTGAAAGCGCTTCGTTGGGGAACAAATCGAGTTGTTGCATGACATCGTAAATTCGGTCGGCGCCAAAAGAAACACCCACGCCCGAAACGCCACTCATGCCAAAAATACCTGTAAGGTCGTCATATCGTCCGCCACCGGTGATGCTTCCAATTTGCACATCTTTAGCTTTCACCTCATATATTGCACCGGTGTAGTAGTTTAATCCGCGAGCAAGGGTGAGGTCGAGTTCCACTTCGGTGTTTAGCTTCACGGCATTAATATAATTGAAGAGTGTGCGCATTTCGGCAATACCTTTGGCGCCAATTTGGGTGTGCCCGATTACCGATTCAATATCGGCGAGTTTCTCTTCAGTTGAGCCGCTAAGGTTTAAGATGGGTTGCAGTTTGCTGATTGCTTCGGCAGCGATGCCTTTATCGAGCAATTCCTCGTTCACCTTGTCTAATCCGATTTTGTCGAGTTTATCGATTGCCACCGTAATGTCGATTATTCTGTCGGCTTCGCCAATTGTTTCGGCAATACCGGCAAGAATTTTACGGTTGTTTATTTTAACGATTGTTGCGATGTTTAGTTTTTCATAGACATCGTTGATAATTTGCACCAGTTCAAATTCATTGAGTAGTGAATCGCTTCCCACAATGTCCACATCGCATTGATAGAACTCGCGGTATCGCCCTTTTTGCGGACGGTCGGCACGCCACACGGGTTGAATTTGGTATCGCTTGAAAGGGAAGGAAATGTCGTTTTGATATTGCACCACAAATCGAGCAAAAGGCACGGTGAGGTCGTAGCGCAAGCCTTTTTCGGAGATTTGGTTGGTGAGTTTGGTGCTATTTTTTGCTAGGAGGTCGGCATCGTTGGCTTTAGCCGCAAAGTCGCCTGAGTTTAATATTTTGAATAGGAGTTTATCGCCTTCTTCGCCATATTTTCCCATGAGGGTAGAAAGGTTTTCCATGGCAGGCGTTTCAATGGCTTGAAATCCGTAGAGTTGGAACACCGATCGAATGGTGTTGAATATGTAGTTTCTGCGAGCCATTTCGGTAGGCGAGAAGTCGCGAGTTCCTTTTGGAATTGATGGTTTTTGCGCCATGATGCTGATGTTTTATTTTGATAGGATGCAAAAGTACAAAAAAAAGGCTTTATGTTGAATGTTGTGGGTTGATTATTATCTCCATAATTCGGGGTGCTGTGCGCCTCATGGTGATTTTGTTGGTGGGGTAGTGCTTGGTGGGTTTGTTTCAAGAATCGGTATTTTCATCCGTATAATTGAGCTTCTATGTCGAATATAGTGGGTAGCGTAATTTGCCTTTTTAGTTGTTTCTAACTTAGAGAAGGATGTGTTTGAAACACGTTTGAAACACGTTTGAAACATGCTTGCAACACGTTTGCAACACGTTTGCAACGCACTTGAAACATGATTTAAACATGGTTTAAACACGCCGAAGCCTGCCGACAGCTTGCGGGAGCGTTCTGTTATTTAATTAAAGCCTGCCGACAGCTTGCGGGAGCGTTCTGTCATTTAATTAAAGCCTGCCGACAGCTTGCGGGAGCCTTCTGTTATTTAATTAAAGCCTGCCGACAGCTTGCGGGAGCGTTCTGTTATTTAATTAAAGCTTTGCGCACGACTTATTGGTCCATTTTTATTTTGAAATGGTGTTTTAAGCAAACTTATTGGTCCATTTTTATTTTGAAATGATGTTTTAAGCAAACTTATTGGTCCATTTTTATTTTGAAATGATGTTTTAAGCAAACTTATTGGTCCATTTTTATTTTGAAATGATGTTTTAAGCAAACTTATTGGTCCATTTTTATTTTGAAATGATGTTTTAAGCAAACTTATTGGTCCATTTTTATTTTGAAATGGTGTTTTAAGCAAACTTATTGGTCCATTTTTATTTTGAAATGATGTTT
>JBKEAC010000142.1:0-8021 GCA_047971925.1 Mangrovibacterium sp. | reverse complement strand
TTGAGATGACAGTCTTTGGGCTTGTTGTCTTTTGTGCGCTCATAGCCCATGAATGGGGGAGAGCAAAGATGAAAACGAATAAGAAAGAAAATAAATAATAAAGAAGGAAGGAAATGCATGTGCTGCTCTTTCCAGTTTGACAAATAACTATTTAATATGAATCGATTTTTAAAGTACTTAGTTTGTTCGCTTGTCTTCCTGATAAGCGGCCTGGCTGCTGTAGCGCAAGGACCTAAGTTGGTGAAGTTTGACTCCACCACGGACAATGGGCGTTACAAAACAGGTCAAGTGATTGAGTTAGAAGCGCAGTTTGATGACTGGTTAGGGCTTGGCACATCTGTTAAAGTGTTACTGAATAACGGTGAAGTGGTGGAATTGACCTTCGACCCTAAGAAGTCTACCGACTTGCTTGACGCAGATTTTGGTGTGAAAGGTCAGAAAAATGCTTCTAACGTTACGTATACCGATTACTCGAGTTATTATGGTTTTTCGTGTATTTTGGAGCTAGAAGGAAAAGGTGACTATATCAGCAACAAGGGAATGATGGTGCTTTCGGGTGGTTTTGACAACTATGAAGGTACTGGAAATGACGACTTTGTTGTGCTCGATAATAACGGACGTGAAGTGAAGTTGGGCTATGGAAATAGGAGAGCTAATTATCTTGACGATGAAGTGCGCTGGGTGATTGAGACTCAAGATGGAGGTTTGCTATTAGGGGGGGAGTTTGCTGATTTCATGGATAATGATTATTATGATGGTTTGGTAAAGTTGAAAGGTGATTTTACCATTGATCATGAGTTTATGAATAATCTGACTAAAAATGGTACGAAAGCGGCTTTAGATAATAGTGCCGGAACTACTGTAATTGGAGCAAGAGCTACAGACTTTGGTCGACCTGGTTTCTGTATGGTAGAAGATGCTGAAGGGAATATTTATTTTGCAGGAGCTTTTACACATGTGTCGGGAGTGTCGCATCGTGGTGTTGCTAAAATAGATAAGTATGGAAATTACATTCCAGAATTTAATCCAGGATATTATAGCGGGTGGGGGTCTTCTCTCGCTATTGATGGTGATTACCTATGGGTTGGTAACAGCATGGGATATTATAATGGAGAAGGGACTCACTGGAATAAAAGTGAAGATAAATCACGTGGTGTTGATTATGATTATTTTATTGATAGAATTAGCACAACGACTGGTAAGAGAGATTCTAATTATACACCACCAAAACAAACAGGGTCTTTCTATGGTGTTCTTGGTATTGCAGTCATGCCAGAGTATGATGCGAGTATTCCAAATCCAATAGACCGTTCACCTGGTGGGGTGCTTGTCACAGGGCGTTTTCATGGTGGGGTTGAAGGTCATGAGTATGGTCATATTGTCTCTTTGCAAGATGATGGATCTGTTACGCCACGTGATCGTTTTGATATTACCTGTAATGATGTGGGTAGAAATGTGAGTATGTTTTTTCAAGATGGAGAAACACACTGGGCGGTTGATGGTTTTGATATATTGAAGAATAAAATATGGATTGGAGTTCATGAAAGTCAGTATAATGCACAAGAAACTAAAAATTCAGATGGTATTGCTGCTCGTTATTTTAAAGGAGCTTTAGCCGTTCTTAATATGAATGGAACAGCTGCCTACGATTTTAATCAAATGTTGGTTCATGATAAAAGGAAGGGTGATCTTACTGTCGCAGCAAGTGGTTTTCATGGTGGAGCATTTGATATTCTTTCGGTTTATGTTGATAAAAACGATAGGTTGTTGGTTGGAGGTAACTATAGAGCCTTTATGGAAAATGATTACGATGACTCCGGCGATGATGATTTTATTACTCGTCTCTCATTTACCCGTGCCACTGGATCTTACACGGTGAAATCGACCGACTTGGTGAGTAACCTCGAGATTCTTGGTATTGTTGATAGTAATGTAACGGGTGCTTTCGGCGACGAAGGATCTGTGGGAAATTTTGAAGATTTACCCAAGTTCTCCGATGAACACAATATTTCTTTAAACATGCCTGTGGCATTGCCTCCTACTTTATTTGTATTTGAGTGGGATGTGACAGCTGGTGAAGAAATGCAGTTGCCTAATCTTTCTTCAAATATTTCAAATTATAATATCTATGTAGATTGGGGTGAAGGATCGACTGTTGGTGGAGTTCATTATGATGATATACCTAATTTTGAAAAATATTCAAATTCTTTTAATATTCCAAAACACACGTATTCTCAATCAAAAAAATATGTGGTTAAGATTCTCGCCGATACTGGCAACGGAACGTATGCCGATGGTGTAGGTTTGCCTACTTTCGGATTTGATGCGGATGACACAGAACAGGCAAAGAAAATAACCCGCATGATTCAGTGGGGTAATATTAAGTGGTCAACCTTAGAAGGTGTGTTCTATAATTGCGAGAACATGCTCTATGAAGCCACCGACGTGCCTACTTTGGCAAACACGGTTACTCTTACCAACGCTTTCAATGGCGCAAAAAAAGTAAACTTCAACATCGACAACTGGGATGTTAGCAAAATAACATCGATGATTGGCATGTTCATGAATGCCGATGCTTTCAACAACGGTAATGAGCCCGGTGTTGCTGGTGTGATGAATTGGGGAAATAAAACCAGTGCGCTCCAAACTGCCGCTTCCATGTTTAAAGGTGCTAAAAGCTTTAACCAAGATGTAACGGGCTGGAATGTGTCTAATCTTAAGAGTTCAAAAGAAATGTTCCATTCAACTACCTCGTTCAATAACGGGGAAGTGGGAAACACCGCCTCGAAACCATTCTCATGGAATATGAGTGCTGTCACCGATGCTTCATATATGTTCGCTAAGGCCTCGGTTTTTAACCAAAAAATGCTTGATTCCGATCTTTCTAATGTAACCGATTTGACGGGCATGTTTAATGGTGCCTCGTTGTTTAACAATGGCGACACCGGAAACACTGGCGCTAATCCAATCGTGTGGAACACAACAAAGAATAAGTCAACATCAGGCATGTTCAATGCTGCCACAAGCTTCAACCAAAAACTGGAGTTAAACACAGCAAGTGTTACCAACATGTCGAGCATGTTTGCTGGAGCTAGCTTGTTCAACAATGGCGAGATTGGAAATGAGAGTGCAAGCCCTCTCACCTTCGCCGGTGGAACAGCCAATCTTACCAACATGCAGTCGATGTTTAATGGTGCCGTGAAATTCAATCAGAATTTTAGCAACTTGCAAACCGATAAGGTAACTAGCATGGCTTCTACTTTCAATGGTGCTTCTTTGTTTAATCAAGATATTTCAACTTGGCAAACTTCGGCGGTAACAAGCATGGCGTCGATGTTCCAGAATGCTGCGGTTTTCGACCAAAACATTTCAAACTGGTCGATTGCTAAGCTCACCACTGCCGAAAACATGTTGAACGGTGCTAAACTTTCGCAAAACACCTACGACCGTCTCCTTGTGAGCTGGTTAACGCAAGTGAATGCGGGTGCTAGCAAAACAGTGAAGTTCCACGGGGGAGCTAGCCAATATTGCTTGGGTGCGCTGGCACGTAGAACCCTCATCGACTATGGTTGGGGTGATGGCATTGCCGGAGGTTCATATGAAAATACGAGTACCGAAGGTATTATTAATGGAACAGAAAATTGCGGTGGGCAGTTCATCACCGAATGGATTGTGCCTACTGGTGGAAATATCACCATTAAACGAAACGCCGATAACAATGCCGCTATGACTGTGGATTGGGGCGATGGCGTGGTGAGTTTCGATCAAACAGGCGATGTATCTCACACCTATGCAACTTCTTTTGTGGGAAAAACTGTTACCATTAAAATGCAAGGCGAAGTGAGCATGTATTGGACTACTGCCTCGCAATCAATTGTTAATTTGCAATCGGTGATACAGTTCGGAAACATTGAGTGGAAAAGCATGAAAAGCATGTTCGCTCATGCCACAAACATGACTTTTGCCGATGGTATCGATACACCCAATTTAAGCAATGTTACAAGCATGGCAAGCATGTTCTATGGTGCTTCGGCTTTCAATTCGCCGCTCACCGATTGGAACACTACCAATGTAACCGACATGTCGTTAATGTTTAAAGATGCCATTTCTTTTAATCAAGATTTGAAAAACTTGAACACTGCCAATGTTACCAACATGACATCGATGTTCCAAGGGGCAACGAAATTTAATCAGGATTTGAACAGCTGGAACACTGCCAATGTTACCAACATGACTTCCATGTTTGAAGGCGCAACAGCTTTCAATGCGAATGTTGATAATTTCAATGTGGAAAAGGTGACGAAGATGTATGGCATGTTCAAAAATGCAACTTCTTTCGATCGTGATCTTACAGCTTGGAAAATCAAGTCGCTTGAAAATTACACTTCGGGTAATTCAAGTGCCGACGACATGTTCCAAGGTGTTACACTTTCAACAAGCAACTATGATGCTTTGCTCATTTCTTTTGCAACTCAAGTGCAAGAAGGAAATGCGAACAAAACCATTCGCTTTGATGGTGGAAACAGCCGATATTGTGCTGCTACTGCCGAGCGTGCTGCTCTTGTTGCTCAAGGTTGGACAATCTATGATGCCGGTTCAGCAGCTCCTGCAACAACTGGATTAACTTTCACCGTCAATGATTTGGAAAGCGGATTCCTTGCACAAGGTAAAACGGCGGTATTCCAATTCACCGGAACTACGGCTGGAGTGAAATATATCATCGAAAATCTTGAAACTAATGCAAAATTTGCTGCTGTTGCTTCTTCAACAACGCTTTCAATCAGCACCGATAAACTGTTTGCAGATGCAAGCTATAGAATATATGCGCTTGCTGCCGATGATTTCACCAATGAAAACTGTCCGGCGAGCATTACGCAAAGCACCGAAGTAAAAGTCTATCAAGTGCTCGACCCTTGTCTTACAACAGTGCAAGTAACAACAGGTTTGGAAACAAAAATAGCCAATGGTGTCGATTTGCACACTATTAAAATAACTGCGCTCGACCTTCTAGGTGAACCGATTGCTAGTGCTAAAATTAAAACACAAGCAACCGAGAATGCTAACTTCACTCAAATGGTTGTTTATACCGATGCTTCTGGTGTGGCCACTTTAACGGTTAACTCAACGGTAGCGGCGAAATATACCACCATCTTTAAATGGGAATCTCTAATAACTGGAACGACCTACAGCATTCCATCTAGCGATGTTTGTGCCAACACGAATATTGGTTTGAAAGCATCTTATGAATTTGTTGCCGATGTTCCTGTGATTTACAATTCGTCCTTGGTGAAAAAAACCAATAATGGCGAGCTTATCGCTAACAACGTTGATAAACACATCTTCGAGGCTAAATTGTTCGATAATAAAGGTAACGCGGTGAAAAACTATGAAATTAATTTCAGAGCAACCACCAATGTAAACTTCTCTTATGTGAATGCACTTGGTCAAACGGTGAATTCAATCCCTGGCGTAAACTTCTTGGTTAAAACCGATGATAATGGTGAGGTTACTGTTTATGCTACTTCAACAGAAGCATGGACAATGCATACCACATATGCCTCTTTCATTGGCACAACAGGTGAAACTCTTCAGTTTGCAACAAGTCCACTGAAATATGACTACATTGCGGGTAATCCCGATTTAGATAAATCAAGCATTGTGGCTGAACCTACTTCGCAAAAAACAGGATCAACCATCAATTTGACAATCACACTGCTCGATGCTTTCTCGAACCCATTGAGAAATACCCTTGCGGTCTTCCGTCAGGCAAAGCAAAATGGCACAACAACCGATCTTGTTACTTACGACGGTTCGATTGCGAAGAAAGAAAAGTATACCAACAATGATGGTAAAGCAACTGTGGTGGCGAGATCTGAGAAGAAAGGAACTTACACCACCGAGGGAACTGTGAAAATTAATAATGTGGAAGTAACCAACGGAAAAACAGTGAGCTATGATTTCACTGCCTCCGATCCGATTATGGGTAAAGACTATTCACGTGCCGAATTGATTACTAATAATGCGACAAATGATGGTGATGAATCTAACATGATACGTGCAACCATCCTCGATGCTTATAATAATCCGGTGAATGGTGCTAAGGTGAAAATCGATGCTGACCAATTTATCAATTGGGGAAGTGGATACAACAGAGCGCACGAAATATTTGCCAATGCCAGTGGTGTTGCCGAATTTAATGGCGTTAGTACAACACAAGGAACATATACCACCAAGGTGTGGGTTGAAAATACTTCGGGAACCTATGAAGCAGTCTATCCTGAAGCTGGTCTTACTCATAACTTCGTTGCAAAATCGGCCGGAGCTGTAAACAGTAAGGTTACTATTACCGAAAGCCCTGCAACAGCCGATGGACTTGACTATGTAGTGGCAACTATTGAGCTTTATGCAGCTGACCGTGATGGCGAAGGAAACCTCGTGCCCGTGTTGGTGCCTACCGATGTGATTGTTTTTAAAACAAATCATGTAACTGCAACTGTTGAAAGCGGCGATGCATTGGAAGTTCTTCCTAATGGAAACTGGAAAATTACGGTAACCGACGGAACAGCTGTCATTCATGCAAAATCGAAAGTTCAAGGAAAATACGAAACCAAATTCGGAATTAATGAAGGTGGCGTTGATGTGACTTTCGACACAGCTAAATATGAGTTTATTGCTGGAAAAGCTAGTGCAGTAAACAGTGTAGTGACATTAACTGTGAATAACCAATTGGTGAATAACAACAACGAAATCAGTGTTCAACTCTATGACGATTTCGGCGACGGTTCATCAAATAATCCGATTACAAGCTTAACAGAAGCCGTTGACATTCTTTTTGCTGCAACTCCGGGCGTGTCGATTAATGGCGGAGCTGTGGGTGCTTCCTATACTAAACACTTAAATGTGGGAGAGGCTGGTAATTTCAAAGTAACTTTAACAAGTGCTATTGCTGGACAATACTCTACTTTGGTAACAATGGGCGGCGCTAATCTTGGAGGTGATAATCCTGCAATATATAATTTCAGAGCAGGTTCTCCATCTTTGAATAAATCCTATTATGAGGTGTCAAAAAATGGTGCAACTGCCAACAATACCGATGTCGTAACTATTAAAGCGCATATCTTCGACACGAACGGAAACCCTGTTCAAGGAATCAATGTGCGATATAGCAATGAACATACAGCAGAAAACTGTCTAACAATCGGCGAATTGGCTTATCCGGAAGGTCGCGCAGTTACCGATGCGAATGGAGTTGCTGTAATGAATATTACTTCAACAACCATCGGACGATACAACTCTTGGGTGGCATTTACCAACAATGGCGATTGGACCGATGCAAGCTTTGTGGGCAACAACTTGCCAGCAACGCAAGGTGGAACGCCATCGAAAGCACCATTCTACTTTGTTGATGAATATACAAAAGTTGATCAAGCTAAAAATGTGGCGATACGTGCTAAATGGTATGTTGTGCAACAAGCCGATGCACCATCGCACACCGTTGATGATGTGAAAACACAATCAGGTTTGAAAGCTTGGTACCTTACAGGTGTTGTTGATTACATCGATAACAACAACATCAACCTGAGCAGCATTTCTTCTTTGAAATCGGCTGTGGTGGGTCCGTATTCAATTACACTTTCAAATTCATCAACAGGAATCAGTACTTCAGTTGTTGCTTCGGTGGTTAATGATTTAACTGTCTACAGCGAAACAGAAGAGCTGGCTATATATGCACAAGATTATCAACTATCGGGTGTGCAAGCGCAAAATCATCAAGCAAGCAACACCATTGAGGCTGCTAATTCTAATGCCAAAGCATGGAGCTTGAGTGAAGGAACCGATTTCACAAACCTTACTTACATCACCCCAAGTGCAACACATTTGGCGGCGATTAATACAGGAGCTGATAATAGCTATCCACTCGATTTGAAATTGAGCAATGGAACAAACAGTGTAACAAGAACAGTTACTGTTACTGTAATTTCCGATAACAGTTGGTTCATTACAACTTGGGATGTGAATGC
>JBKEAC010000141.1:0-15236 GCA_047971925.1 Mangrovibacterium sp. | reverse complement strand
GATTTTTCGGCATGAATTGTAACATTTAATACTTAACTGAATTCAGTTTTTGCAATACAGGACTCCGATATGGTAAAAACTGAATTCAGTTTTTGTAATACAGGACTCCTATATGGTGAAAACTGAATTCAGTTTTTGTAATACAGGACTCCTATATGGTGAAAACTGAATTCAGTTTTTGTAATACAGGACTTCTATATGGTGAAAACTGAATTCAGTTTTTGTAATATATATGACGCATATCATGCGTCGCTACGAATGTTTTTTGTAATAAAAGTGAGGTATGTTATGCGTCGCTACGGTTTGCAAATGTTTCGAGCGACTGTTACTGGCGTTAGCAGGGTGAGGGATTGCAGTGGAAATCCTTTTGCGGAGGAACGAAGCAAAAGATTGGAACGGAAAGCCCGACGGCAGGGCGTGGGAATGCGGTGGGGAAGAATGCCGGCACCCCCACCCCAAAAAAAAGAGTACCACATGCGGAGGGGACAATGTTGCACAAAAGACAATATTCGAGGTGGAGAGGCAAAACAAGATGCGTAATTCGGTATAATTTGAGGAATTGCCGATGGAATTAATTGCCTGAGGTGAGAATTGTAAGGAGAAAAGCATTATTTTTGCATTTCAAAAAAAAAGAATAAAAAGAGATGCTAGAAATTGGGAAAACGATTGTGAGTTTCGATGTGTTGGAGAAACATTTTTTGTGCGACTTGATGAAGTGCAAGGGAGCTTGTTGTGTTGATGGCGCATCGGGGGCACCTTTAACAAAGAAAGAGGCTGCAACGATTAAAGAACTTTATCCGCTGTTTAAAGAAAACATGCAGGAAGAAGGGATTGAAATTGCTGAAAATGTGGGTTTTTCAATGATTGACTCCGATGGTGATTTAGTTACTCCACTCATGAGCAATGAGGCTTGCATTTATGTTTTTGAAGATGAACACGGGATAACCAAATGTGGAATTGAAAAGGCCTTTCGAGAAGGGAAAATTGATTTTCGCAAGCCCATTTCATGCTATCTTTTTCCAATTAGAGTTACCGAATATAGTCGATTTGATGCGGTGAATTACGAACAAATTGACATTTGCAGCGATGCTCGTCGTTGTGGCGGTGCCGAGAAAGTTCCTGTTTATCAGTTTTTAAAACAACCATTGATTGAGAAATATGGCAAAGGTTGGTTTGATCAATTAGAATATGCGGCAACTCATCGCCCTTGGGAGAAAGAGTAGCGAAAGCTTGTGCTGAATGGCACATTTTAGACAATTGATTTTAATTAAAATAGTCATCAACATCGGTTCGATTGCGTTGGTTGTGAAGTTATTGATTTGGCACGCTTGGCAATTGGGAGGATTAAGCTAAAATTAAGCATGCGAGACATGACAAAGTCGATGTTTTTTTTTGAGGTTTAACGCTGCATTGCTTATGCAAAGATTATATTTTATACGTAAAATACACAAATCTTGTTAATAAAATTAATATCGCATGTAGTTTTCCTTATTTTTGTACTATCGTTTTGAGTTGTTGTAAGTTTGGTTCTTCATCAACTTGAATAAAAACAAAAATATGACTACACCAAAAAAACTAACTCTTCCGGAAGCTATTTATCGAAGTTTCGATTTGTTTCCCACTCGTCCATCGCTTGGCTTTGTTGGCGAAAAGAGTTATACTTATCGGGAACTTGGCGATAAAATTCAATGCCTAGCAGCACAACTTCAAGCCGAAGGATTCAATCGAAACAGTAAAATTGCTGTTTTAAGTACGAGCATGCCTAATTGGGGGATTTCGTTTTTTGCCATTTCGTGCATCGGAGCCATTGTTGTGCCCATTCTTCCTGATTTTTCGATGACAGAAATAACAAATATCTTAACACATGGTGAGGTTGATGCTGTTTTTGTTTCCGAACAACTCCATGTGAAAGTGAATCGGGAGCTACTTCCAAGCCTTCGAGTGTTTAGCATTGAAGACTTCCAAGAGTTAACTCCTGATGGCAGAAAAAACATGCAAAGCTCAACGGCTGCTGATTTCCGCAAAGTTGATGTAAACGAAGATGATTTAGCTTCAATTATTTACACCTCGGGAACAACGGGCACATCAAAAGGAGTGATGCTTACACATAAAAATATTGTGTGGACTGCCTATCAGTGTATGCACTTGCAGCCAATCGATGAAACAGATCGTTTTCTTTCGATTTTGCCACTTTCTCACACCTTTGAAAACACACTTGGCATGATTTACCCGCTGCTTCATGGTAGCTCGGTTTATTATTTGAACAAACCTCCAACACCGCAAATCTTATTGCCGGCTCTGCTTGAGGTGAAACCAACTATTATGCTTTCTGTTCCTTTGATTATTGAGAAAATATATAAAGGTCGTATTTTAAAAGAAATTAATAGTAAGCGAATTACTAAAGCACTCTATAAGTTCCGCCCCACTCGCATTCTACTTAGCCGGATAGCTGGAAAAAAACTCTACCAAACTTTTGGTGGACATTTGAAATTTTTCGGTGTTGGTGGTGCAAAACTCGACAATGAAACAGAACGTTTCTTGATGGATGGGAAATTTCCATTGGCAATTGGCTACGGACTTACAGAAACCTCGCCGCTTTTAGCTGGTGCTGTGGGTAAGGAAGTTAAATTTAAATCGACTGGTATTGCACTTAACGGCGTTGAACTACGAATAGCTAATGCCGACCCATTTACTGGCGAAGGAGAAGTTCAAGCACGAGGAAATAATATTATGAAAGGATATTACAAATCGGAGGCGCTAACTGCTGAAGCTTTTACAGAAGATGGCTGGTTTAAAACTGGCGATTTAGGAAAGTTTGAAAATAGAACGCTCTACATTAAAGGTAGAATAAAAAATATGATTCTTGGAGCAACCGGAGAGAATATTTATCCTGAAGAAATTGAATCGCTTATCAATCGGAAAGACTTTGTGCTTGAATCGCTTGTTCTTCAACAAAAAGGAAGATTAGTTGCTATGGTGCATTTGAATTTAGCCGAGATAGAAGCTAAATATGCTCAATTGAAAGAAGATATCAATGTGAAAATCGATGAACTTCTTGTTGAGATTCAAGACAGCATTAATTCGGAGGTGAATAAGTTTTCACGATTGCAAATGGTTATTCTTCAACCGGTGCCTTTTGAGAAGACTCCAACCATGAAAATCAAACGTTTTTTATATAGCTAATTCTTTTAGGAGGCATTTAGCCGAATGATAATAAAAGTCGCCAATTTCACATGCTGAATTTGGCGACTTTTGTTTGTTTTGATTTCTAGTGCATCTTTCACAATGTGAAAGATGATGATGAAACAAGAATGACAAAGTTCAAAAGAACACTGTTTAATAAATATTTCTACCATTGAGTGCCTGACGATAGCGATTGGCATTGGTGTTATGCTGATGAAGTGTTTTAGCAAAGTTGTGATAACCTGAAAAATCTTCCTTAGCACACATGAAGATATAATCATTTTTATCGGCATTCAGCACCGCATTGATGCTCGATGTTTCGGGGAAATTTATCGGACCGGGAGGCAATCCCACATACTTATAAGTGTTATAGGGCGAATCAATTTCAAGATGTTTGTTCAACACTCTTCTAATGGAGAAATCGCCAACAGCATATTTCACTGTTGGGTCGGCTTGAAGCAACATGCCTCTTTGCAAGCGATTCAAGTATAGTCCTGCCACAATGGGCTTTTCATCAGATTTAATGGTTTCCTCTTGCACAATTGAGGCTAAGGTTATGACCTGCACCGGCGATAAATTCAGATTTTGGGCTTTAGCCAAACGCTCTTCTGTCCAGAAACGCGTATATTCTTTATGCATGCGCTCCACGAATTGCTCGGGAGAGCTTGTCCAATAAAGCTGATAACTATTGGGAATGAACATGGCATGAAAAGTGTGCTCATCGAATCCATATTTTTCCCACACGGTAGAATCGTTTAAATAGTTCAACAAGGAAATAGAATCGGGGCTCAAATCGGAGGCAACTTTCCCGGCTAAATCCGACATGAAACGCAGGTTATTGAAAGTAACCACAACAGGAACCTGATTTCCAGCAAGGAGCATGTTCACCAGTTCATTTGAAGACTGATTGAAGCGGAAGGCGTATTTACCGGGTTTAATCCGCTTAGGGAAATTTTTATAGCGAGCCACCCAATCGAAGTTATTCTCATTTTTAAGCACATCATGATGCCGAAGTGAATCGAGCAGCATGTCGTAGGTAGTTTCGGGAGTGATAATAAAGGAAGCTTCATTCTTCACATTCGACTTAAAAAACTGACGATAGTATAGATAGCCAATCAGTCCTGCAATTAGAATAAGTATGCCAATAATTATGAGCAATATTTTAAGAATCTTTTTCATTGAATGATTTTCTTGGTTTGACATTTTGCCTGACAAAAGTATAATTTAAAAATGACAATCATACTATTATCCTCCTTAACATTGATTCAATGCGAAATAGATTAACTTCGAAAAAAAGCATCATAAAAGTCATATACTTCTAAAGAAATAGGTACTTTTAGGGCGTAAATCAAAAAAAAAAAAATGACAAGTATGCTTAAAGTGAGACTAAGCGATGATATATACTATTTAGGTTGCAATGACCGACGAACATCGTTATTTGAAAACATTTGGCCAATAGTCAATGGCATCAGCTATAATTCACATCTCATTGTTGATGAAAAGATAGCTTTAATTGATACCATTGAGCGTAACTTTATCGATGAGTACTTCGCTAAGATTTCTGATATCATTGGAGATAAACCAATATTCGTGGAGCGGAGGCGGAGTGAAGAACTTACTAAAATTTGCTGAAGAATCGAAGTGGGAACTCGTGGGGAATCCGGTAGAAGAAAAAGGCACACTAAAGGCAGATAAAGAACTCGAATGCATAGCTCTTGCCGATGAGATGGCAAACAAACTGCTTGCTCAACAATAACACTAGCGCAAATGCACTTCGAGGAAATAAGAAAAAGCTGTTGTTTAATCCCGATGGTTAAACAACAGCCTTTCTTTATCGACACTCCTGCCAAGTGTTCACCCCAAGATTTATTTTGCACCCCCCTACTTCGCCGATTCATTCAGGCTTCAAGCATTGGGAGTAACTTTAGTATTTGCATTAAGGGGACTTCTAAAAATTAGTTTTAAATTGGGGAGGCTGCTAAATACAGCTGTTGTTCATTTTGTTTTCTGAGCGTATCTTTTGCACTAATTTCTTAAACCATAGCTCGCTATGCTTCTGTGAAATTAGTCCAAAATCTATCTCCCATAAAATCAAAATGACCTAACAGCTAATTTTTAGAAGTCCCCTTAAGATGATTTTTCTTTTTTCTCAGTAAAGCCCATAAAATCAGATAATCCACTGAAGATACTTTTCCACCAATAATTAAATATCGATTTCGATTCATCGCGTTCAAAATAAATGCGCCCTTGAACTTCAGATTTAGCTTGAGATGTTTTGCTAGGTACAAACATATTTGCCAACATGCTCATCATTTTTCTTTGCTTAATCTTATCTCTTTTGTATTTTAAAGCTGTAATGCTCAAATCTTCGTAATCTAGGCTCAATGTTCCGCTACTGGCTCGCTCATTTGCATTAAATTCTATCAGCATTTTATTAAGCATTCCCGACTTTATCGAAACCAAAGCGGCATTATCGGTTATTTCGGAAATTAAGCTCAAATCGAGCGGATAAACTTCTGCGTTAAGCTTGAAATTACAGGAGTCCGACAGCATATCGAAATCAACATGCACATAAATATCACTCATGCCTTGCAACTTTGTTCGAGCTTGCAGCTGCATTGTGGGCTGTTGATATAAAATCGAGGGGATATTTGTAAAAGGATATAGCAGTGCGTTTGTTTCATTAAAGGTAATTTTATACGACTCAGGCGAAATTGGCAGACGCTCACTATAAGTGAAACTTGAGTTGCGCAATTCAATCGTATCAATGTTCATTGGCAAAGGTATTTCCTGTATTGCACGCTGTGGCATGAGCGGTCGATTGGCAGTGTTGAATGGCAGACGCTTATCTCGATAAGAGAAAAACCCTAAGCCGTTTAAACTAAGCTTATCGACAAATAACTTTTTATCGCTGATTAGTCGTTCAACATCAACACCCTTCGCTTGCATTTCCTTCAAGCGAATGAAAAAGTAGTCGTTTTGGAAGGAAAAGTATTTCTGATGCTCATCGGGAGTAAAAAGCGGTGTAAGCTCAACTTGGGCAAGATCAAAGCGTTTATCTAACGATGAGAACGCCGCTTCCGACAATTTAAACTGATAAAGCTCGGTTTCAAAATTCATTGCAGAAGTAGAAAAATTAAAACTTTCAGAAGCAAACAGTCTTAACGACTCAACGCTATCAACATGCACCTTGTTTAAATTCATGCATAGTCGGTCGATACTCGAAATGCTGTATCGTTGCGGAAACTGAACCTGGGCATTTTGAATTTCCAATTCACCTAAATTGAACTGATGCACAAAGCGCATGAGCTTTGGAGAAATCTTCCAATAAAAAGAGCTAGTCAATTTATCGTTGCTGCCTGAAGAAGCTTGAACAAGCTCCAAATTAAGCACAGGCTCATATAAAACTAATTTAGAACAACGGAAATCTTTAAAATCGACTAAATTTCGAGTATCAATATCAAACACTTTCAATCCAGGAATGTAGATAAAACGGTTATACACTCCTTCTTCATCAATTCGTTTAATTTCAAAGTCTTTCAAATCGAACATCTTTTCCTGCGATGAAATAAGGAAGTTTGAAAACGACAATTGCTCATCGCCCGTTGGAGAAACTCTTCGGAAATTTTTCAAACTAAATTCATAATCATCCACTTTAAAACTAGCCTTTCCCAGACTATCTTTCCCGATTTTCAAATCATTAAATTGCGAATTGACAAGTGCTGAAATCTCTGTTTGAAATTTCCCATTCACCCTTTTGAGAATACTCAGCTTGCTATTTTCTAAGGAAATATTTCTCAACGAAAACTCATCAATCTCTTGTGGCATTTTGAACTGCAAAGGCGATCCACTTTCCACCAATCGTTTTCTAATTTTCTGCGATTTGAAATTCTCTGATAATTGAATTCTTGCATTTTTCAGTTTCAATTGCGAAAGATCTACACGCTTATCAAAACTGATTGCTTCTAAATTAATTCCTTGAATAGCTATTTGAGGAACAGTAATATCATATAGCCACGGACTATTCTTATAATTAATGCTGGTTGAATTAGCAAAGAGTTTCACATTTTCAGCCTGAATGCTCGAATCCTTCGATGAATATGATAGCACATCGGCATAAATGTTATGCACGCCATCGGGCAAATGAAACGTGTGATTTTGAATATAGAATTGGAAAGATTCGGCCGGCAATTTATGCACTTGCTTCATTGTGTTTTCATTCAGCAAGAAGTGTTCAAGCTTTAGTGTAAACTCATTTTCAAAATCAATTTGAGTTCCCTTGCTTGTATATTTCGTGTAGTTCAAGCGAGCATTACTCAACAAAAGTTCATTAATTTGAACGCGATTTAAATGCGCTTGCAAAATTTGATAAAGCTCATTGAAATCAAGTTTATCACGATTAGCTTTAATTCTGCGATTATTTTTATCGAAAATTTCAATCCCAATACTCGGCTGATTAATTTCAAATTTATCAATGAGCAATTGCTTGTGGAAAAAAGCCTCCAAAAAATTAGCGTTCTCTAAACTTAAATGCGGCAACTGAATGTTGAACAAACTTTTCTTATGATTATCTTGCAGCACCTGCTCCATGTTAAGCAAGCTGCGAGGGTGCAAATGAGCATTCTTTAAATCTAATCGCTCCTGCTGACTTGAAATATGAACGGTATCAAAATCTAACTGATGAATATTATCATTCAAATCCATCGAATAATCAGATAGCAAAATATCAAATCGCTTGGCATTAAACAAACGTTCACTTTGATTGATACTTTCTGTATTCAACTTTAAATCGTTCAATTCAACTCTAAAACTACTTCCCACATAACCATCGCTCACCCCGCGCTTATCAAAGACTTCCACCCGCCCATCTTCAATCAAAATAGCTTCAGCCGATATTTCATCGACATAGTTATTAATTAAGTGATAAGCCGCCGAATGAAGCGATTTAGGTTTGTCTGCTTTGTGCTCTTTTCGCACATGTTCAATAACACCCCTAGGTCGATAAATACGCATCTGCTTTATGGGCAATCGCTGCTCATGAATCAATTCTGTTAGTAGAATTTCATCTAAACAAACACTATCGCAAGTAATGCTTAAATTTGTGGGCATTGAGAGACTATCAACTTGTGTTAATCGTATTTCATTGGCCTTTAAAAATCGTTTAAGCGTGTTCATTTGCACAGCACTTGCCTCAATTTGCTGCGCCTTGTTCTTCAGCAAATAGGAATACTTCTTAACCCAAAAGGAGAAATTATCGGCATATAACAATTTTTGCTCATTCAACTCCGCCAAGGAATCAATTTCAAACCCAGAAGCTTCAAAACACATGTCGTTAAGAAAATGCGGACTCCGAATCGTATCGGCCGATTCCAACATCACTTCCTTTGCATCGAGCTTTAAATAATTTATCGCTATTTTTTTGAAATCATCTTTAATAAGTCCATACAAATTCAAATGTTCCAATTGCTCAACATGAAATTGACTCTCGGCTTTTTTCGGACGATATCGTATTTTTGCATCAAGAACCAAAACACTATCAAGCACAATCGAATCGACTTTTGTTAGACTTGCCACATCGGCCTTTACACTCAAATAAGGTAAATCTATCCAATACATCGGCACATTAATTGCAGAGCTATCAATTGGATGAATGTGCAACTTCTCACCATAGAAACTTTTATCATCCCACTTATAGGTGAATTTTCCGAAATGAAGCTGATGCCTTTTATCGCTCAACAAACAGCTAAAATCAAGCATCTGCAGAATGATATTCCCCGACTCAAACAGTTTTTGCTCATCGATAATTTTGGCATTGAGTTTTAAATCGTCGATAGAAATATCGAGTTTCTTAATGGAATTAATAATTACATCTGGCTCCGAAGCCTTCCGATAAGAGATATCGGCTTGTTGCAATTCAAAATTAAGGATATCAATGGCTCGAATCGACGTTGAAAAGAAGGGCTTTAGCTGATGAGTTAATTCCTCCAAACTAAACATCTGAGTGCTATCTTGAACAATCTTGTCTGCCGCATATATCGAAAGACGAGGCTCTATTAATGTCAAACCATGAAGCTGAACAACGCGATCGAAGAAGAGCTTTCGCAAAGCTAAATTTCTTATCTTAATTTCCTTGCCACTCACCTCATAATAACTTTCATCATTACGTGGAGTCCCCTTTATCGTGTAATCATAGATACTTGCACTGTGATTAAACAGATTGACATCAACATTTCCTAAATCAATCGTATAACCGCCATGAGTTGAATTACTCAGATATTTTGATATTTCACGTTCCAATAATCGTTGAGCAAAAAAGGTTGCCAAAACAAAACAAACAGCCAAAAAAATCAAAATCACACCAATAATAACTCTACGCTTCTTGATATTTTCAACCGATTTCTTCATTAACACTTTAATTACAATATACGCCTATAAATTAGCCTACCATCTGCTTTGCTTTTCGTAAAATCAAGCACTCGAAGCATTATCCCGAAAAAGAATAACACACATGAATTACTTGCTACAAAAGAAAACGCTATCAAACAATTATCTTTAAGTAGCAAAGATATTAATTGATTGACACATGCAGCTATTTATTCAAAAAAAAAAGCTGTAGCAAGAGAAATAATCTCACACTACAGCTTGTTTATGACAGAATAGCTTGCGAAAATTCGCTTACTTCATTAAGCCTATTTTCTTAAAGAAAGGAATCGGTTCACTACTCATTTCATCATTCACCTCCCACGTATTTCCCGAATAAAAGATAGCCTCTAAACTTTCTAATTTTCTTTTCGATTGCACCTCTGCAATTTGTTTTTGCATTTCTTCATCGTAAACCAAAGCCTTCACATCTCTAATTACACCCATAGCAACAGGAAAATCAGGATACTTCATGTTCACTAATGCCAAATGAAGAGTTGGGTCTTCTTCATGTGCATCATGAATCAAAACATCATCGAGAGTATAACCATCCTCGCCTAATGTCACTACTTGAAGTTTACCCTTCTTCATCACAATCCCCTTCTCCAAGTCATTACCAAAAAGCATTGGTTTGCCATGTTCCAAAAACACTTGCCTTTCCTTGCGCACTTTTGCATTGGCAATTTCTTCATGCACCCCATCGCTGAAAATCACACAGTTTTGAAGCACCTCAACTATTGAAGCCCCATGATGTTCTGCTGCTATTTTCAAAACCTCCTGCGTGTGAACCATGTTATTATCAACTGCTCGCGCAAAAAAAGTTCCACCACATCCCAACACCAACTGACCAGGAACAAAAGGACTTTCAATTGTTCCGAAGGGCGATGTTTTCGTAATCAAACCACGCTCCGATGTTGGAGAATATTGCCCTTTCGTTAAGCCATATATCTTATTATTAAAAAGCACCAAATTCAAATTCACATTTCTGCGAACCGCATGAATAAAATGATTACCACCAATCGCCATCGAATCGCCATCGCCCGAAATTACCCACACACTTAAATCAGGATTAGCCGTTTTCACACCCGATGCAATAGCCGCCGCTCGTCCATGAATTGAATGAAACCCATAAGTACTCATGTAATAAGGGAAACGCGACGAACAACCAATGCCCGAAACCACAGCAAATTGCTCATGCGGAACATTCATCTCTGCCATCGTTCGCTGAATAGCATTCATAATAGCATAATCGCCACAACCTGGGCACCATCTAACCTCTTGATCACTCTTAAAGTCTTTTGCCGTATACTTAAATTCATTCATCGCTTAATCCTCCAATATTTTTATAAACGCCTCTTTCAATTCATTAACCGTAAAAGGCAATCCCTTCATCTTATTAAATTGCTCATATTTAAATGATGGTGCCTTATCGCGCAAATACATGGCAAATTGACCCATGTTTAATTCTGCCACCACAATCTTTTTATATCGAGAAAAAACCTCATCAACATTCAATGGCAAAGGATTAATAAAATTAAAATGCGCCAAAGCTATTTGCTTTCCCGATTGATGCAAAGCTCTAACAGCATCATGCGTGTGACCATAAGTTCCACCCCAACTCACCACGAGCAAATCGCCATCTGCTGCACCTTCCACCTGAAGACTAGGCAACATTTCTGCAACCCTAGCCACTTTCTCAGCCCGCAAATTGGTATTTTTCTGATGATTATTCGGATCGTGGCTCACACCACCACTTTCATTCTTCTCCAATCCTCCAATCCGATGCTCGAAGCCTTTCATCCCTGGAAATGCCCACTCTCTTGACAGCGTTTGCGCATCACGGCGATAAGCTTTAAACGTTTCTGCCAGCTTAGCCTTAGGCACCGAAATCGCCGGCAATTCATCCATTGAAGGAATGCGCCATGGCTCACTACCATTACCCAAAAATCCATCGGTTAGCAACACAACAGGAACCATTCGCTCTAAAGCAATTTTTGCCGCTAAATAAGCATAATAAAAACAATCCGATGGCGAACTTGCTGCCAACACCACCAAAGGGCTCTCACCATTTCTACCATAAAGCACTTGCAACAAATCCGATTGCTCTGTCTTTGTTGGTAATCCGGTTGAAGGACCTCCTCGCTGAACATTCACTAGAACCAACGGAAGTTCTGCCATTACTGCCAAACCCAATGCTTCCGATTTCAATGCCAATCCCGGACCCGATGTTGTTGTTATAGCCAAATTTCCAGCAAATGCAGCCCCAATAGCAGTGCAAATACCCGCAATTTCATCTTCTGCCTGAAAAGTTTTCACGCCCATCTCTTTGCGAATGGCCAAAGCCGAAAGAATGTCGGTTGCAGGAGTAATTGGATAAGAGCCCAGAAACAAAGGCAAATTGGCTTTCTCTGCTGCTGCCAAAAAACCCCAAGCTGTAGCCTCATTTCCATGTATATTTCGATAAGTTCCACGCTCCTTAATGGCAGGATGAACAAAAAACTGAGGCGCAACATGGTGCATGTTCTCCCCATAAAAATAACCATCTTGAAGCACTTTCAAATTACACTCCACAACAAGCTGGTTTTTAGCAAATTTCTTCTTAATATAACTCTGAATATAATCTAATGGTCTGTTAAACATCCAGCAAACCAATCCCAAAGCAAACATATTCTTCGAGCGGATAACCGTTTTGTTATCTAAATTATACGACTCTAAACTCTCTTTTGTGAGCGAGCTTATTGGTACTGCCAATTTTGTATAATCGTGCAAATTAAGCTCGCCGAAAGGATCCGAAGTTTGATAACCTGCCTTTTCTAGGGCTTTTTCAGAAAATGCATCTACATCAAAAATAATCGTACCTCCTAATTTCACAAACTTTGCATTGGCCTTCACCGCTGCCGGATTCATTGCCACAAGCACATGCGCCTCGTCGCCTGGAGTTGTAATTTTCTTACCTCCAAATTGCACTTGAAATCCAGAAACCCCCGCAACAGTTCCCTGAGGAGCTCTAATTTCTGAAGGAAAATCAGGAAATGTCGATATATCATTCCCAAATAATGCCGAGGTATCTGAAAATAATGTCCCCGTGAGCTGCATGCCATCGCCAGAATCGCCAGAAAAACGAATCGTAACCTCCTCTAGTTCGATGATTTTTTTTGCTGTCATATCAGAATGTATTTATAGTTTTATTTTAAAAGACCAAAATTATGCTCGAAAGGTAATAATTTAAAATCAAATCCCTACACGAAAAACTAAAATATTATGTCTTTTCTTCAGCAATAATCCTTTTTTCTAATACTTTGTTTCTCACAATTTCAATCACCTAACTAAATCACGCCAAAATTGCAATTATGGAGCTCCTTTTTTTGAAAAACCTAAACCAATCGAATAAATATCAAGCGCTCTTTTTGCCTGCCAACATCATCATTTTTTGGGCGTGCCGGCATTCCTCCCCACCTCTCCCCGCGCCCTACCGTCGGGCTTTCCGTTGCAATCTTTTAAGTGGGCGAGAACCAAAGCCCCCTTAAAAGGATTTCCACTTCAATCCCTCACGCACCTAACGGTAAGAAAATCGAAACATTTGCAATCATTAGCATGCAAGCAAGTCCGAAGGACTTAAAGACAGCAGCATAGTGCATCGCACTATGAATGCAACGCAAACCAACCCATAGTGCCGTAGGTACGACACCTTGAATTGCGTATTTATAATATCGAACCGAATTTAAATCAATCCTCAAACCCTGAACCATTCACGCGGTGAGACGCATGCAATGCGTCTCTACGTTACGGTTATCCACCGTTTTCGGTTGCCATTCGGGATGATTACAGGCTTGCATGTTTTGTCGGTTTGTGCACGATAAGCCCGATAGGGCTTGAAGATAGTAGCATGGTGCATCGCACTATGTTGACGGACAAGCATCAACAAAGCGCCGACAGGTGCGAAAGAGGATGTGAAAATGTTATGAATAATATTTGCTACAAAGACCACAGGGCTAGCTCACCTTGTTGTGTTGCTGCGTGCTTTGCTCCTTAAACCCTGATTCGATAATTATCAATAATTTCAACTTGATTTTGAAACCTCAATATAATATTTCTTTCCTTCTTTAAAGTCAACAATCGAGCAGGCGAAATCCGAAAGTTTCTGAACGGCTCAGCCTGCTGTGGCATAGAAGCAATCAGATAACTGGTGTTCGTAAGGCTCACCACTCCTTTTTCTTCATAATATTCATGCGTGCACAGCAATTGCCTTTCGGCTTTAAGCAAATTGTGCACGTTGTTATATGCTTTGTGACTATATTTCAATTCATTGAGAAGCACCCACGACTTATCGTCGGTGCTATTAGGAAACAAAACCACTTCGCATTGCGACTTGGTATTTCCATCGGGATAGCGAAAACTTTTATTATCAAACACAATACCATCGACATTCAGCCCGTGTTCATTTTTCACCACAAAGCAATCAATGTTATCGGGAGGATTTGGTGAAAACATTTCCACTGCCCTTCTTTCCTCATCATCTTTTGTTTGCTGTGTGTAATCGGCCACGTAAATATCGGCTTTAAATGTTTTAATAGCACGAAATTGATTAGGAAATTCCCTTTGTAGTTTTAGCTTCAACATTAATAATGATTTAGCATTAGGTAAAACTCATCCATCACTTTTTGCATTTGGGCGTCGAAGAAGTTATCGCCAATCAATCCATCTTCTTGTTGAATGCACTTAACATCACCATCAATAATTTCATAAATTGAAATGTCAGAAGGTTGAATTTTGAGTTTAATGCAATCGAGTTTTTCTTTTTCATCCTCGGGCAATTTTCCTTCAACTAAAGCCGACATGATGCAGTTATTTATTGCATAGAGCACATAGGGGCTATGAGTAGTGAGGGTTAATTTATGCATTGGATTTCTATAAATGCAATCGAGGAAAAAATAAATAAGTGCTTTTTGAGTAGCGGGGAATAAATTCTGCTCAGGCTCTTCGATGATTAAATTTGAGCTCTGAATTTTAAATAAATTTTCGCGAACGTCATTGCGATTCGCCAAACATTTCAGCACGATTTCATCATGTTGTTCAATCTTTTCATTCAAATTTTTCAGAGCTTCTTCAAATTCTTCACCATCGGCAAAAGACTTTCCATAAATCTGATTAAAAACTAAATCATTCAGCAACATGCGATCAATTTTCATTTCAAGTTCATTTTGCTCAAACGATTGATGATAATCGTGCTTGTAGAGCTGACTTGTTAAATAATCGGAAATCACCACTAAAGGGGTTATCGATTGAAGACCACTCGAAGTGTTCGACAATAAGATATCGTAGGAATTATTTGCGCCTGCAATGTGGTTTTCGCGAGCACTTTCTGAGAAGTAATATTTCACACCGATATCAAGAAGTGGTATTTCTTTTCGTGCATATCCTTTTCGTGCATTAAGCCATTCAAATAAGAAGCTTTTCAAATAGTTATTTGGCAATTCAAGTTTCTCGATTTCGGGCAAAATTGCTATTGTTCTCTCCGATGGAATATAGGCAATTTTACTTCGTTTATAGTTGTATTTATCTTTCCATGAAACATGGAAACTATTTTTTGTGGCGGTGAAAATTAGGGTTTCACTTTCGAAACATATTTCGCT
>JBKEAC010000140.1:0-16293 GCA_047971925.1 Mangrovibacterium sp. | reverse complement strand
TCAGAAAACATCACAGCACCAAAACAGCAACACCTCTCGGGGTGCAATGATTCGTTAATGTTTACGCAGCATTAAACTCCTTTTTTGCTCAATGTTGAATTTAGTGGATAGTGAATTGTCGAATTATGCTTGCTTGGTTAATTCTGCAAGGCAATCCAACAATGACCAAATGGACGTTCCGTTGAAAAACGCATGCGGCAAGCTTCAATTAAATGACAGAAGGCTCCCGCAGCCGTGCGCCATGCTTCGATTAAATGATTAAAGACTGTTGGAAGTGCGTTGAAAGTAGATTGCAATCGTGTTGCAATCGTGTTGCAATCACATCCTCCGCTAAGTTAGGAATAACAAAAGAGTCAATTCTATATTCAACATAGAGCTTTTTTTGCTAAGTTAGATTGATCACTCGACAAAATTATACTGTAAACAGATGTTTTTGATTTATTGAAGCCATTTATTATTCCTCGCCATGACAAGCAATTGCATTTATTCGCAACTTTGCAGACCATATCATAATTTATTTCCACCAACGAGTTTGAACACTTCCGAAAGCTTCCCTCAACACTCGTGGAAATAAGAACGTTTGAAATAGTGTTCGTCCAAGCAAGAACAAAACTAAGCTCAACCACAAGGCGTGACTACCAATGAGAGCAGGTAAAAAGAAAAAAGCTGGAGCAAACAGCAGAATGCTCGCTGCCAACATGCTGTTGCGCATTGGTCTTGAAGCTGTAAATCCGATATAAATGCCATCCCAAACATACGAGCCAAACGAAACCAGTGGAAGCAACACCACCCATGGCAAAAACGTTTGCACTGTTTGGTATATTTCTTCATTATCGGTAAGAACAGAAATAATGAGTCGATTCCCCAGCCAATAAAAGACGCTGAAAATCAAAGCCAGCATGAAACCCCAAAGCCAAAGTCGACGAAACAAACGGCGAAACGAAAGCAGATCGTCCGATCCAACAAACTTACCAACTAATGCCTCTCCTGCGAAAGCTAATCCATCAATGAAGAAGGAGAAGAACATTAAAAACTGCAAGAGAATCGTGTTGACAGCTAAAACATGATCGTTGATTCCTGCCGACTTTGATGTGAATAACGAGAAAACCAGAATCACACATAGCGTTCTGATGAAAATATCGGTGTTCACACGAAAAAATCTTTTCAAAAAGTCGATATTCAACAAGCCTTTCATGTCAATGCATTGAAATAAATCGCCATAATTTCGCCGCAAAAAAATCAACGAAACGAATAACCCTAAGTATTGTGCCAAAACTGTTCCTAATGCTACTCCACTAGAATTGAAGTGCCACACATAGACAAACAAGTAGCTAAATAACACATTGAACACATTCGACAACACCGAACTTATCATGACAAGACGTGCATTTTGCATGCCTAGAAACCAACCATTAAGCACATAAAGCCCCAAGGTTGCCGGAGCTGCCCAAATGCGAATGCGAAAGTAGGCTGCTGCCAATTGCTCAACCTCGGCACTACCTTCAATGAATTTAAAACTCAAACGCTCAATCGGAATTTGCAAGAGAATAATCAGCAAGCTTAGCCCTACTGATATAAGCAATCCACGAAGAAGAATGAGCGCACTTTCACGATTGTTTTGAGCACCAACACTCTGAGCAGTGAATCCACTAACACTCATGCGCAAAAATCCAAAACCCCAATAAATAAAATTAAAGATGATTGTCCCTAGCGCAATCGCTCCGATATATTTATCTGCTCCCAAATGCCCCATCAATGCTAAATCGACAAGCCCAATTAATGGCACCGTGATATTACTAATGATGTTTGGAACGGCTAACTTTAAAATCATCTTATTCATGACAACAAATCTCTTCAATATCAACTTTCAGCAAAGAAACAAAAATCAAGCTACCTATCCGCTCAATTTAACCAGAAAGAAGGAGCAGTAAGCCATAATTAAATTAATTTTCTTACTTTTGGCAGAGAAAGGGCGTTGAACAGTCGCTTATGATTGACTTTCAAAAGAAGATTATTACCTGTGAAGTGCCATTTTTTTCTAACACAATGTATAAACTCATTAGGGACTTCTAAAAATTAGCCGTTTCCTTTATTAATAACTAATCAGATAAGCTCTTTGTTATCATGCTAAATTTTTTAAAATACACATTCGCAAGCCTCCTAGGTTCGTTACTAGCTGGGCTTATTGGATTTTTCTTATTCATTGCTTTTCTTGTTGGTTTGGCTTCATTGGGAACCGAAACCATTAACACATCGAGCAATTCTGTGCTGTCTTTGAAACTAAATAAACCCATTGTGGAACGAGCCGAGGAAAATCCGCTAAGCGACTTAGATATTCAATTTAAAGGATTCGATTTCTCATCGGAATTAGGCTTAGATCAAATTCTTGAAAGCATTGAAGCTGCCATGTATGACGACAATATAAAAGGCCTTTACTTAAACCCTAGCTATATCATGGCTGGATTTGGAACTGTGGAGGAAATTCGCACCGCAATAATTCATTTCAAAGAATCGGGTAAATTTGTTTATGCCTATGCCGAAGCTCTTGATGCAAAATCTTACTATCTCTGCTCAGCTGCCGATAAAATTGCATTCAATCCGCAAGGTATGCTTGAATTTAAAGGACTATCGGGAAGTGTGAGCTTCTATAAAGAAGCCTTAAACAAACTAGGCATACAAATGGAAGTCATTCGTCATGGCAAATTCAAATCGGCTGTTGAACCATTCATTACCGACCACATGAGCCCCGAAAGCAAAGAGCAAATGCAACGCTACCTCGATTCGCTTTGGGGAGAAATGCTCAATCAGATTGCAACATCGAGAAACTTGAGTGTGGAAAATCTTAATGCCATTGCCGACCAGAACACGCTTTTTGAAGACGGCACCCAATTGATTAACTATGGCTTAATTGACACCCTGCTCTATAAAGACCAAGTGCTCGATGAACTTGCTGTGCTTACTGGCAATTCAATCGGAAGCCCTATTCCAGCCATTAGCCCCGATAAATATGCAAAAACACTTGTTGCAAACGACCAATCATACACGCGCAATCGAATTGCAGTGATTTACGCAGAAGGAGGAATTGACATTTCAACCGATGGAATCAACTCCGAAGAATTAGCCAAAACAATTCGTGAAGCTCGAAAAGACTCGCTAGTTAAAGCCGTGGTTTTGCGCGTAAATTCTCCAGGAGGAAGTGCCTATGGATCGGAACAAGTGTGGCGTGAAGTGAAACTAACAACCGAAACAAAACCGCTTGTTGTTTCAATGGGCGACTATGCCGCTTCGGGAGGTTATTACATTGCTTGTGCTGCCGATGAAATCTTTGCCGAAAACACCACCATCACGGGCTCGATTGGAATTTATGCTCAAATACCAAATGCCACTGAACTCCTAACCGAAAAAATGGGAATTACTCAAGACTTCGTGGGAACCAATGAAAATGCCGTGTTCCTACCAACCGGAGGAATTATCCCCGTGCTTTCTCGCCCACTCAATGTCTTCGAGCAAACAAAATTGCAACGATATATTGAACATGGCTATGATGTGTTCATTACACGCGTTGCTGAAGGACGCGGAATGAGCAAAGCCGCTGTTGATTCAATCGGGCAAGGACGTGTGTGGGCTGCTCGCGATGCCCTGAACCTCCAACTAATCGATGAGATAGGCTCGCTCGATGCTGCTATTCAGCGTGCTGCTGAACTAGCTAACATCGACAATTACTTCATTAGAAAGCTCCCCGAGCTTGAAGACCCTTTTAGCTTCATCGTGAAAGATGCTAGCACCTACATGAAAAACCTTTGGCTGAAAAATGAACTCGGTCATGAATATCGTGCCTACATGCACATTAAAGATGCCATTAAGCAATCGGGTGTGCTCACCATGATGCCCTACCAAATAACCATTCAATAAATCAAAAAATACTTTTCTTTAATCAATCGCTGTTAATCGGAATTATGACAACATACAAGGATACTCAACTCAATCAAATATTCAGGAATGTCTTTCTAGACAATCTTCACACACCAATGTTCACCGACTATGGTGGCGCCACCTACACGCATGAAGATGCCTCGAAACTCATTTGTCAACTACATGAGTTTTTCCATTTGTGCAACATTCAAAAGGGCGACAAAATTGCACTTATTGGCGCAAACACAGCTCATTGGGGAATAAGTTTCCTTGCCATCATGAGCTATGGCGCTGTGGTTGTTCCTATATTGCCTGAGTTTACAGCCCCCGATGTCATGCACATCATCACTCATAGCGAGTCGAAACTAGTGCTTGCTGGCGATAATCAACTTGCAAAACTCAATTTATCGGAAACAGAATTAGTTCAAGCTGTTGTTAACATCACGACCCTCGAAGGCTATTGGGCTAAAGAAGAACCGTATCTTAATTTCTGGAAGGGACAACACACCTCGAAGAAATATACGCTTGACACCCTCTTTACTGAATCTTTTGCCGATGAGGAAGTGGGGATTATTTCTTATACATCGGGCACAAGTGGATTCTCGAAAGGAGTACTGCTTCCCTACCGATCAATTAAATCAAACTTAATTTTTGCTCGCGAAAACATGAACCTTAAAGCCGGCTATGAAATCTTATCATTTCTACCGCTTGCTCATGTGTTTGGCATGATTTTCGACTTCCTTTTTCCAATCAGCGAAGCTTGTCATATTACATTTCTAACCAAGCTCCCCACTCCAAAAGTTTTAGTTGAAGCCTTTGGAAAGATTAAACCGCACCTCATTCTTTCAGTGCCCTTAATCATTGAAAAAATTTACTTCAAACAAGTGAAGCCAGCTCTTGATAAACCTTTAATGAAACTTCTCTTGAAAACCCCGCTCAAACATTTGCTCTACAAAAAGCTAAATCAGAAGCTATCGGCTGTTTTTGGTGGTCGCTTCTTGGAAGTGGTAATTGGCGGTGCTGCACTAAACAAAGAGGTTGAAGACTTCTTTCGAGCTATTCAATTCCCATTCTCCATCGGATATGGCATGACCGAATGTGGTCCGCTCATTTCCTATAAGAACTGGAATGCCACGAAAGCCTCTTCATCGGGAGCTATTGTTGATCGACTTGAATATCGCATTGATTCTCCTAATCATTTTCAAACACCAGGCGAAATATTAATTAAAGGCGACAACGTGATGCTTGGCTACTACAAAAACCCCGAAGCAACAAGCAATAGCATTGATGCCGATGGTTGGCTACACACGGGCGATTTAGGTATTACCGATGCTGAACACTTTATCTTTATTAAAGGTCGTTCGAAAAACATGCTACTCGGAGCATCGGGACAGAACATTTATCCCGAAGAAATAGAACCTCGATTAAGTGCCGAACCTTTCATTGCTGAATGCCTACTGGTGCAACGCGACCAAAAACTTGTTGCCCTTGTTTATCCTGACCATGAAGCCTTGCGACTTGCCAAAGTGCCAAAAGCTAAAATAGCTCAAGCTCTCGATGCTTGTCGTGTGAATAGCAACAAGCATTTAGCAAAATATTGCCAAATTGCCGAACTCGAAATTCGCGAGGAAGAATTTGAAAAAACACCTAAAAAAAGTATCAAACGATATCTCTATTCTTAATTGCTCGTCATGAAAAAACATTATTTCATATTCACGCTGCTTTCTCTTTTCATTTCCTGCACGGCAATTGCTCAGCCTGCTCAGCGAATTATTTCTCTTGTGCCTGCCATAACCAAGAGTATCTATCAGCTAGGCGCTCAAAAGCAACTTGTGGGATGCACTAGTTTTTGCCAACTTCAAAATGAAAACGACGCTCAAATCGTTTCCTCTGCTGTCAAAGTGAACATGGAAAAGTGCTTGCTCTTAAAACCCGACCTCATCATTACAAGCTCATTGATACCTCGCGAAAGTGTTGAAATGTTCCAGAAATTGGGTATTCAGGTGCTCGACTTCTCTTATCCTAAATCATTCGACGAGATATGTTCTCAATTTATAACTTTGAGCACTATGCTTGGAAAAGAAAGCAACGCTTTGCTAATTGTTGACCAAGCAAAAAACCGACTAAAATCAGTTCAATCGAAAATCAGTAAGTCAAATTCGCAACCATCGGTATTCATGCAAATAGGTGCAAATCCGCTTTTTGCCGTTGTGCAAAACACATTCATGAATGACTTCATTACCTTTGCTGGTTGCCGAAACATTGCCGAAAACATGACGCGAGGTTCCATTGCTCGTGAAACCGTGTTAGTTCAAAACCCCGATTATATTATTGTGGTGTTCATGGGAAGCATGGGAAGAGATGAAAGTGACAAATGGAGAAAGTTCAGTTCGCTTAAAGCAGTGAAAGAAAATCACATCTTCGAACTCGACGCTAATTTAGCTTGCAGCCCAACCCCCAACGACTTTGTTACCATCTTAGAACAAATTATAACCAACATCTACCCGTAATGCACGATTTATCAAAGAGATATTTTTGGTGGTCCATTTCGATAATAGCTCTAGTTGGCATTCTGTTCTTGCTTTCGCTCTCCGCTCTATCTTTAGGAGAAATCAACATGCACCCTGTCGATGCGCTTAAATTGTTATTCCTAGAACAATCGGAAAACAGTATTGAGCAAATGCTAATAACCCAAGTGAGGCTTCCTCGCATTTTGCTCGGCATTGCCGTGGGCGGATCGCTCTCCCTGGCGGGTGTCATTCTGCAAGGCATTTATCGAAATCCGCTCGTTGAACCATTCACTCTGGGCATTTCTGGCGGAGCATCGCTTGGTGTTTCGCTTTGCATTGTGATGGGACTTCAAGCATCATTTGGCTCCGCAATACTCCCGTTAAGCGGATTTGCTGGTGCCATGATCACAATCTTTCTTGTTTATAGTTTAAGCGTGAAACATGCTCGTGTTGAAATCCAGCGCATGCTGCTCATTGGTGTCATGATTAGCTTTATTGCCTCATCGGGAATCATGTTTATCATGGCAACAACTTCCACCGAAAACCTGCAAGGAATTATCTTCTGGACAATGGGTTCGCTCGACGAATCAAACACAACACTCATTCATTATACTCTTGGAATAAGCATAGCATCTCTTGTCTTATCTTACCTCTTTGCTCAGCCATTAAATGCCATGCGATTAGGTGAAGAAAAGGCACAGCACCTAGGCATTAATACCAATTTAACTGTGAAAATCCTTTTCCTACTCACATCGCTACTCACGGGGATATGTGTGGCTGTTGCCGGTGTCATTGGTTTTGTTGGATTAATCATTCCACACCTTCTTCGCTTGCTTTTCGGATCCGACTATCGCATCCTTCTCATCAACTCATTCCTATTAGGAGCATGCTTTTTAGTGGGTTGCGACATGATTGCACGAACAATCATATCGCCCAATGAACTCCCAATTGGTGTAATCACTGGAATAATCGGTGGAATAGTCTTTATTTTTATAATGAGCAGAAAAAAATAACATCATGACCAAGCATTTCTTTGAAGTTACCGACCTCTGTTGCGGATATCCTTCCTTTTCAATTCGAAACATACACTTCAAATTCAACAAAGGCGAATTTATAGGGATTATCGGTCCAAATGGTTCTGGTAAAACCACCCTTTTTCGAGGAATAACAGCGAGTTTAAAAACAACACAAGGGAAAATAACACTCAACGGAAAAAACTTAAACTCTTTCAAACCAAAAGAAAGAGCTCAACAAATTGCCATTGTTGCTCAAACTATCGATGTGGGTGAAATCATTGTGCAAGACTATGTGCTCATGGGAAGAATACCCTATCAATCTCGATTCCAATTTAAAGAATCGGCTAGCGACTTGCAACTGGCTGAAAAATACATGAAACTAACCGGAGTGCTCGAATATCGATATAAACTCATGACTGAACTTAGCGGTGGTGAACAACAACGTGCAGCAATCGCGCGTGCCTTAACTCAAGAACCCGAATTGCTACTGCTCGACGAACCAACATCAAATTTAGATATTAAACACCAAGTTCAAATTCTAAACCTCTTGCAAAAATTAAATGAAGAAAACGGACTCACCGTGCTAATGGTCATCCACGACCTAAATCTTGCCTCTGAATATTGCAACCAACTTCTGCTATTCCAAAACGGAAGCATCTACAAACAAGGAACTCCTCATGAAATCATCAACTTTGAAAACATTGAAACGGTCTATCAAACACCCGTAATCACACAAGAAAACCCCTACTCCAAGAAACCGACAATATTTTTGGTGAGCAACAAAATGATGAAAAGCTTATCAACCGACAAGCAATAAAAGAATACCGATCTTAATTATTCAGCCCTCTATTTACTCCTATTCATAATCGAATCGGCTAGCGCAAAAAGAACCTCTTTCTTATCTGACGAAAGCGACAGCGATTCCAAACACTGCAATGCTTTCTGATAATATAAATCTATGGCTTTGCGATTAATATCAACCACTCCAAGGCGATCATAAATTGCTCGAACCGCCGATATCTTCTCTTCCTCATTAAATGTGGACTTATTAATCCAGCTTAGTAATTCCTCATGTAAATCGCCTGTTGACTTTTTCAACGCCCAAATGAGTAGATAGGTCTTCTTGTTGCAAAGAATATCACCTCCGATTCGTTTTCCAAACAGTGCCTGATCGCCAAAGCTATCGAAGTAATCATCTTGCAACTGAAATGCCAATCCCAAGTTGATACCAAAATCATACATCAACGCACAATCTTCTTTCGAGGCATTGCCCACCAAAGCTCCTGTATTAAAACAACAAGCCAACAAAACCGCTGTCTTCAATCGAATCATCGTGAGATATTCCTCCTCCGAAACATCTAAGCGCGTTTCAAAATCCATGTCATATTGCTGCCCCTCGCAAACCTCAATAGCTGTTCGAGTGAAGAGCTTTATAATTGACATGATATTCGGACTCTCACACTGCAATAAATATTCATACGCATGAATCGACATGGCATCGCCCGACAAAATCGCTGTGTTCACATTGTAATGCTCATGAACGGTGGCTTTCCCTCTTCTAATCGAAGCATTATCCATGATATCATCATGCAACAAGGTGAAATTGTGAAAAATCTCAACCGACAACGCCACCCTCATGGCATCTTCTTGATTTCCGTTGAAAAGCTCACTCGCCAAAAGAACCATTGCCGGACGCAAACGCTTCCCACCTAAATCGAGAATATATTTCACCGGTTCATAGAGTGCAATCGGCTCCATTTGTGATATCCGTTGAGACTCACGTTCTAAGCGCGACACAAACAATTCTTGCAATGCAGTTATCTTCTCCATGACTTTATTTCTCCTCAATTTTATGATGTAAATACGACTCACCCTCCAATTCATCCATTGTCAATTCCTTCACCTGAATAGAATCATCTTCTGGATAAATATCGATAATAGGCTCTTCCTGTTCAAAATTCTTTGTGGTTGTCCAACGCTCCAATCCAATCAATAAACTTGGTAATAATATCAAGTTGGCTGAAACTGCCACCAATAAGGTTAACGAAACCAATGTGCCCAAAGCGGCCGTTCCTCCGAACTGAGAAACGCTATAAATTCCGAATCCGAAAAATAGAACCACAAAGGTATAAATCATGCTAACCCCCGTTTCATTGAGTGCTGCCATAACAGCCATTTTGATGTTGGAATTATTATGCGCCAACTCTAGGCGATATTTTGCCAAGAAGTGAATCGTGTTATCAACCGAAATACCAAAAGCAATACTGAAAACCAAGATTGTTGATGCCTTAATTGAAATACCCGTGAAACCCATGATTGCCGCCGTAAAAACAAGCGGAATAATGTTTGGAATTAACGATAGTAAAACCATGCGCCACGAGCGAAACATGGCTGCCATGAAGAACGCGATAATAAAGATGGCCAACGCTAAACTCGAAAATAGATTCTCAACCAAGTATTGTGTCCCTTTGAAGAATGTTACACTCGTTCCTGTAACGGTAACATCATAACTATCGGGGAAAATTTCTTTCACATCTTGTTGAAAAGCGGTGAAAAGCGAATCCATGCGCTCTGTGCCAACATCCTTCACCCGAACACTCATTCGAGTAATTTGCTGCGTGCTATCCATCAGCGAATTCATTGCAGCAATGCCAAATCCCTTACCCTTTTCTGCTGTTCCCATCTGAGCATAACGACTAATGAACGACATTTCATTGGCTGTTGGTATTCGATAATATTTTTCATTGCCATTATAAAATGCCTGCTTAGCAAATTTCAATCCCGTTAACACAGAAAGCGACGACGATAATTCCGGATATTCTCGCAACTTTTCATCGAGTTTATCCATCAATCGGAGTGTATTTAAGTTCAAGGCTCTTCCTGGCTTTTTAGTGTCAATGATAATTTCCATGGGCATTACTCCTTCCACATGGCGTTCAAAGAACTTTAAATCTTGATAAATAGGGTCATGCTCTGGAATATCATCAACCATGTAGCCCGTGCTTTTCATCAAGGTGATACCAAGAAATCCGATTAACAACATGGCAACTGCACCCACATAAACATACTTAATGTGCTTCGTGGTGAGCTTAACCAGATTATTGATCACAAGTTGAATATTCTTATTATCCAAATGCTTCACATGTTGCTCTTCGGGTGGGTCGACAAAACTGAATATCGTGGGAATCATGATGAGCGACAACAAAAACAGCGCCATGATATTTATCGAGGCAACAAAACCAAATTGACGAAGAATGTCACTATTGGTAATGATGAATGTGGCAAAGCCCGATGCCGTTGTTAAATTCGTTAGAAATGTAGCATTACCAATTTTAATTATCACTCGTTGAAGTGCTTTAATCTTATTGCCATGCATTCGATATTCATAATGATACTTGTTGAGCATGTAAATACTATTCGGAATACCTATCACAATGAGCAGCGATGGAAGCATGCCCGTGAGTAGGGTAATCTTATAGCCCATGATTCCCATGGTGCCCATTGCCCAAATAACACCACAAAGCACAATGCATGCCGGAATTACAACAGCCTTATAGGAGCGGAAAAACAAATAAAGTATTCCCACACACAAAATCATGGCCAAGAAACTAAACAAATATATTTCTTTCTTTATTTTGATAGCACTAATCACGCGCACATAAGGCAATCCAGAATAGCGTAGTTCATGATTGGTTTGCTTGGCATATTCCTCGCAAAAATCAACAATTTGCAAAACCATCTTATCGCGCAACTTTGTAGCCATAACCTCTTTGCTCACCACAATGCCCATCACATAGGCATGCTCCCTGTCGGCAAGCAATCCATCATAGATGGGAAGAGATTTAAACACCCTCGCACAACTATCTAGCTCGGCTTGTGAATTTAAAGTATCGGGGAAAATCGACACCATTCGAAACGACTTCTCCTGCGCATCTTTTTGAAGATTAAGTGCCGTTGTTGCCGATATCACCGTTTCAACTCCTTCTATCTGCATGAGCTCCTTTGAAAGGTGTTGCCATGCCTTGATATTATCTAATTGAAAAAAGTTAGAATCTTGCAAACCTACTACAATCAAATCTTGAGTGCCACCAAATTGCTTTTGGAAATTTTCAAAATCAACATATGCGCTATCTTCTTTGGGAAGCAATGCTGCATATTCATATGACATTTCAACCTTAGTAGCCTGATAAGCCATGAAGCCTGTAAATAGCACCAAGATTGTTAAAATAGTAATCCTATTTCTAAGAATTACACGAGAAAGCCATGCCCACATAAACGTACCTTTATTATTTTCAAACCGTAAATATACAAATTTATATCTATTTCCATGCCCTGCGAGCATTGCCTGTTAAGAGTTTGACTTTAATCTAACATCACGCACTTCTTTATAAAGCGGATTCGCAAAAACAAACTCTTGCAATTTCGCATTCTCCGCCAATAAAATTTCATGCCGATTGCCCTCCCATGTGTTATTACCCTCGCTAATAAACAAAATATGATCGCCAATCTCCATCACCGAGTTCATGTCGTGCGTATTAATCACCGTGGTAATATTATACTCTTGAGTTATTTCATGAATCAATTTATCAATCACAATCGAGGTCGACGGATCTAAACCAGAATTCGGCTCATCGCAAAAAAGATACTTCGGGTTCAACACAATGGCTCTTGCAATTGCCACACGCTTTTGCATGCCCCCCGATATTTCACTAGGCGATAAATGAAAGGCATCTCGACGAATGTTTACACGATCTAAACAGAACTCAACACGAGCTCGTTTTTCTGCCTCCGATGCACGCGTGAACATATCCATCGGAAAACGAACATTCTCGGCCACCGATAGCGAATCGAACAACGCGCCGCCTTGAAAAACCATACCTATTTCTTGTCGCAACAATTTGCGCTCTTTCTGCCGCATTTGTGTGAAATCGCGGTCGCCGTAATAAACATGCCCGCTTGTTACCTCGTGCAAGCCAACAATGGTTTTCAATAGAACGGTCTTCCCCGATCCACTCCTGCCGATAATCAAATTGGTGTGCCCCGCCTCAAATTGTGTACTAACTTGCTTCAACACCTCATGATCGCCAAATTTCTTAACTAATTTCTCTATACGAATCATTACATTAATAATTGGGTGAGTATTAAGTCGAAAACCAAAATCAATATATTGGTATTTACTACTGCTTTTGTGCTCGATGAACCGACTTCCAAGGCACCGCCTTCCACATAATATCCCCAATATGATGACACCGAAGAAACGATAAAACCATAGAAAAGCGATTTGACCAAAGAAATCGTTACATAATCGGGATTAAATAAATATTGAATCCCTCCGATATAATCCGCCAAAGAAATTGCACCTACTGCCGGACCAACAATTGCTCCGCCTAGCAAGCCAAAAAACATGCTCAAGATAGCTAAAAATGGAAAAACGAAAACTACCGAAACAATTTTCGGAAGAATGAGATAGGCTGCCGAATTTACGCCCATGATTTCAAGCGAATCAATCTGCTCGGTTACACGCATACTCCCTATTTCAGACGTAATGTTTGAACCTATTTTCCCCGCTAGAATCAACGACATTATTGTGCACGAAAACTCCAAAATCAAGGTGTCACGATTGCCTAAACCGATTAAGTAGGATGGCAAAAACGGACTATTCATGTTGTACGCCAATTGAAGAGTGATAATTGCCCCCATGAAAATGGATATCAACACAACCAAGCCGATCGAGTTCAAACCCAACGACTCCAACTCGTGCATCGTGCGCTTTGCATAGATTCGACCTCGTTCAGGTCTTGAAAAAACACGAGCTAATAAAGCAAAATAACGCCCTGCATGATACAAAATTTCCATGTGATAGTTTCTTTTTTGTCCTCTACATAGCTTAATCATCGACGCCGCTGCAATTACCTAGCAATGATAAACTAAATCAATTCAACCGCTCTCTGCTCATGGCAGAAAAGCGAATTGAACGGCTAAACTACACAATTTGGCAATAATATCCAAAATTCTGCACCAACTTCTTTATTTGGTGTTACTCCTATTTCTCCACCATGCGCCTCAACTGCCATGCGACAGAAGGTTAAACCTAAACCAGTTGACGAGGTTCTACCTAAGTCTTTACCATCGCCTGCCTGACCAAAAGGTTGGAATATTAAATCTACTTGATGTTCCGGAATCGGTGGACCTTGATTGCTAATCAAAATGCGAAGGTCTGCTTGGTTTTCAACATGTGCCGAAACAAAGATCTTACCGCCTTGTGGCGAATATTTTGCCGCATTACTGAAAACGTTGCTCACAACTCGACGTAATAATTGAGGGTCGGCACTAAATTTAGGTACATCATTGCCATCAAAACACACTTCCAGCATTTTCTCGTCGAGAATAAAACGAATGTTGCGAACTTCTCCCTCAACAATCGATGCCAAATTCACGGTGCGTTTCTTAACCGACATCGCCGTTTCTTGCGACTTATAAAAATCTAGCACGTTTTGAACCAAATTCATCATCTCGCTAGCCGAGTGACGAACAATTTCATTTTTCAAATTATCATCATCGATAAACTCCGCACTCATAATTCCATTGAGTGGCGTTTTTAAATCATGAATAATCATGTTGGTCATGCGCTCCTTAAAGGTCATCAAACTCTTGCTCTCTTCCACTTGCTTGTTCAACTCCGATCGCTGTTCTTCAATATAAGCATTCTGCTTTTTCAACAACGCATTTGTTGCTCGTTGCTTGCGTGAGCTAACAAACACGCCTACAGCTCCCGCCAACGCAAAACACCCAACTAAAAACATCATCCAAAAACGCGACCTCGCCTGACTAATACGCTGCTCTTGTTCTTCAAGTTTTCGCATTTGCTCTTTCCCCTCGAAACTATTAAGCTTTTGGGCTAAATTAGCCCTACCTTGTTCGTGTGTTTTTCTTAAATCAACTTGAAACAACGATGCTGAATCGCCCACATTAATAAAACGACGCACATCAATATTTAACGCATCTGCCTGCATGTATGCTTCAAGCATGCTGAAACTTTTTCGAACCGACGCCTTCGATAAGGCATTAATTGCAGCCTTCTGACTGAACACGAATGCTTGATGCAAGTAGTAATCTGTTTCCGAATATTCATTCAAACTTCTCGCCGTTGCCAAGTAGGCATAAATCAGCAAATCATTAATCTGCAACGCCTCAAATTGATTATCTGCACTGCTGCGAATCTTTAAAGACCCTATTGAATAATTAATCATTGCCGCATAGTCTTGCTTCTGATAGGCAGTTGCCAACATCACATCAAAACAATTTGCCACATCAGACCAACTATTCATGTTTGAATAAATGTCTTGCGCCTTTTTAGCTTGCTGAAAAGCATACTCATAATCGCCTGCTTGCATGTAAATCAGCGATAAGTTATAATATCCTGCGGCAACTCCAGCTTGATTCGACAGCTTTGCAAAACCTTCAATGGCTTGTTGGTAAGATGCTATGGCGCTTTTCGTTTCCGACAATTCTGCATATTGATTGCCCAACTCCATTTGCGAATTTACAAGCAAAGGCAACAGATTTGCCTTCTTCATTTCAACAATAGCACTCTCATAATAATCAACCGCTAAAGTGTGGCTACCCAAAAAAGCAACCATTTCAGCCTTCTTTTTCAAGGCTTTTGCAATTAGCTCTGGATTATCCAACTTCTTCGCATCGGCAAGCGCTGCTTCAATAATATGAATAGCCTCCTCAACGTCGCGCAAAATAAACTCAGCATAGGCTCTATCTTGCTTCGCTAAGTTCTTCCAATATCGATATTTATCGGCTTGCTCACCGCTAGCATGCTTCAGTTCTACATCGGCAATTGAATCGAGTATAAGTGAAAAATCATAGCCCTTTTGCAAATTACGATTAGCATATTCCTCATATGATTTATATAGGTATGCACGGCATTTTTCATAGTTAAACTCCGATTGCGTACCTCCCAAATCAATTCCCGTGTATTCTTGGCTCATGAGTCGAGTAGCCATCAAACTATATTGCTCCAAACCTTCTTGCACTTTGCTTAAATGCAAAATGCTCAAATCGTTTGCCAAGCGAAGTTCTTGCAAAACACTCGTTGCCTTATTCAATTTCACCAATAAACTATCTCGCTCTGATTCGAATGCTTGATTTGTTTGTGCCCCTGCTATTTGTGGGACTAACAAAAACAACAACAATGCCGATCTAACTAATAAACTCTTCACAAAAAAAACTTAAATTTTACTCGCTTTTCATTTTCGGTTGCAAATATAACATTGCTTAGCACTATTACAACTCATTGCTAAGTTAAATTGCAATTTTCAACCAAACTATTTGACTATTTTTTAAGAACTGAAAGAAAAATCGCCTTTAAACTCTTATTTTTTAATAGCGAAATCTGTTGGCGGAATAGAAATAATCAAGTCCACATCTTCCAACTTAATGCAAATTGCATCCCAATCTCCATAACTTCCTAAGAACTACCGCATACATTTTTTTGATTTTCACATCTGTGCACTACAGATTTCTTCTTGGTGAAAGGAGCTTGCTTGTAGCCTAAAGCATCATAAATGCGCTTCACATCAGCTGTTGGTATCGAGCATTTGCGGATGTTGATGATTTCTCCTTTATCGTTCTTCATCGAAGTGGTTACACACTTTTGGGTGTTCATCTTGCGCTTTATCTCCAACCAAGAATCTCGGATTCCTTGGCTTTTCAACTTGTAGCGAATAGTGTTGACCAACCAATACGAGAGCAATCCCAAATGTAAGTGCGCCTGTGTCGCTTGGTCTGACTTGTGGTAGATTGGACGCAAATCAAGGTCTGTCTTCAAGCAGCGAAAAGAACTT
>JBKEAC010000139.1:0-11043 GCA_047971925.1 Mangrovibacterium sp. | reverse complement strand
TGTGGTAATGCGGCGATGCGATAAGGCGGTCAGGCGGTTATGAGTTGATGAGATGATGCGTGAATGGGTTACTGGGTTAATGTGATTACAAGGGGAGCTAGCCCTGCAGTCTTTAGAGATAGCAATAGCACAACCCAGCCATAGGTGCATCTCCCTTCGGTCTTGGTAGTTAATGCGATAATGCGGCGATGCGATATTGCGTTTATGGGTTAATGGGTTAATGGGTTAATGTGATTACAAGGGGCGCTAGCCCTGCGGTCTTTATAGATAGCAATAGCACAACCCAGCCAGAGGGGCATCGCCCTGCGGTCTTTGTAGTTAATGCGATAATGCGGCGATGCGATAATGCGGTAATGCGTTCCCAGCCCCATTCGGGGCGGCATCTCATTAGCCCCAGATTTCAATCTGGGGGAACAAGCACGTGCATCCACATGAGTGCCGTAGGTACGACACCATTTGGGCGTGAATACCATGAGGATTTAATTGCCATTCGGAAAAAAATCGAACATTTGTAATACATTATATACATTCGCATTTCATGGTTTGCCGTTTCCCGTTATTTTGTGAGACGCATGAATAGGTTCGGTGTGTGGATAATGCGATAACAAGTCATAAACAGCATTGCAAAAGCGTTGCAAGCTTGTTTAAACAGCATTGCAACGCACAAAACACTAATTTCCCCAATTTTCACGGTCTAAACTGCGATACTGAATAGCTTCGGAAATATGGTCGCTTGTTACCTGCAGACTTGCATCTAAGTCGGCAATGGTTCGAGCCACCCGAAGGATACGATCATAGGCACGAGCCGACAAGCCCAGCATTTCCATAGCTTTCTTCAACAACTGACTACTCAGCTCATCGAGTTTCACATATTCACGAATCTGCCTAGAACTCATTTGCGCATTGCAGAACACATGCTGCTCATTGGCGTAGCGGTCGGACTGCAATTGTCGAGCAGCAATCACACGCTTTCTAATTGTTTCACTACTCTCCGATTCGCCAAGCTCTGCCAACTCCTTAAAAGGCACAGGCACCACCTCCAGATGAATATCAATGCGGTCGAGCAAAGGACCAGAAATTTTATTCAAATATTTCCCCACCATTCCCGGAGCGCAAACACATTCGCGCGTGGGGTGATTATAATAGCCACACGGACAAGGATTCATCGATGCCACGAGCATTAAACTAGCTGGATAATCGACTGTGAGTTTAGCTCTTGATATGGTGATCTTCCGATCTTCTAGTGGCTGGCGCATGACTTCGAGCACTGTTCGCTTAAATTCGGGAAGTTCGTCGAGAAACAACACCCCATTGTGCGCCAAAGAAATTTCCCCCGGTTGCGGATAGCTTCCACCGCCCACCAGCGCCACATCGGAAATGGTGTGATGCGGAGCCCGAAACGGACGGGTAGTCATCAGGGAAGTATCGCGCCCAATTTGCCCCACCACCGAGTGAATTTTTGTAGTTTCGAGCGCTTCGTGCAAAGTAAAAGGCGGCAAAATCGATGGCACACGTTTAGCAATCATTGTTTTTCCGGCACCAGGAGCACCAATAAGAATGATGTTATGCCCTCCGGCAGCCGCCACCTCCATGGCACGCTTCACATTTTCTTGCCCTTTCACATCGGAGAAATCGAAATCGTTTTTTTGAATTGCGTTGAAGAACTCTTCACGAGTGTTCACAATGGTTTCCTCCAATTGCACTTCATCATTAAAGAAACCAATAACCTCGTTAATGTTCTCCACTCCGAAAATCTTCAACTGGTCGACAACCGCCGCCTCGCGTGCATTTTGTTTGGGGAGAATAAAACCTTCAAAGCCCTCTTCACGAGCCTTAATCGCAATGGGAAGCGCACCTTTAATGGGTTGAAGCGTACCATCGAGCGAAAGTTCACCCATGAGCAAGTATCGCTCCAGTTTATCGGTTTTTATTTGTTCCGAAGCAGCAAGAACGGCTACCGCGAGCGGCAAATCATAGGCCGAGCCTTCCTTTCGCAAATCGGCAGGCGCCATGTTAATCACAATCTGCTGACGAGGCCATTTAAAACCATTAAGCTGAATGGCCGACATCATGCGCTGCTGACTTTCTTTAATGGCACTATCGGGCAAACCAACTAAGAAAAATCGTATTCCTTTCGATATGTTAGTTTCAATGGTAATGGTAGTTGCATTAATGCCTTGCACAGCCGAGGCAAAGGTTTTGATAAGCATGGGTGATGGGTTCTAAATTTGAATTTTTATGGGAAGTGAAGAGAAATAAAGCGTTTGTAGTTTTTAATCAATATCAACAATCACGCCACGTTTTTTGTCGAGCATTTCTTTAGCAACCGACTGCATGATTTCTTGCGCCAATCGTTTAATCTGACTAGTTTTAGCATAATGATGCGAATAAGCTAGGCTCACCTCTCTCACCGGATTAATGTTTTTGAATGTGCGCACTTGCTTCTTGCGTTCCTCCGACATATCCTTATAGGCCAATTCGGGAATAAGCGTAATTCCACCTTCACGGTCGATGATATTCATGATTGTTTCCAGCGAACCAGCTTCAAAAGAAAACGGCAGACTTTCGCCGGCAATATTATTTTGTGCGCATAAATTCACCACTTGATTGCGGAAACAATGCCCATCGCCAAGCAACCACATTTCGGGCACCGACACATCGTGCACATTCACCTCTTCGGCACTAGCCAAAGGATGATTCGGATTCACGTAAAGCATCATTCGCTCATAGAACATGGGCTTCTCGGCGATTTTTTCGTTTTTCAACGGTGTAACAAGAATGCCAACATCAATTAAATCTTTACCCAACTTTGTAATGATTTCTTGCGTGGTTAGTTCTTCAATTTTAAGATGAACATCGGGATATTTTCTTTTAAAATTACCCACAAAACGAGGAATTACATAGGGAGCCAAAGTTGGAATAACCCCAATTTTAAGCGTTCCCTCAATTTGTCGTTTGTGCTCTTTAATAATTTCATTGACCACATCTTTTTGCTGCAAAATGATTCTCGCTTGTTCAAGAATCTGGCGCCCGATCGATGTGGGGATAAGGGGCTGCCTACTGCGGTCGAAGATGACTACCTCTAAATCTTCTTCGAGCTTTTTAATCTGCATGCTCAAGGTGGGTTGAGTAATAAAACACGCCTGAGCGGCTTTCCCAAAATGCCGATGAGTGTCAACTGCCACAATATATTCTAACTGCGTTAAGGTAATCATGATAAATTATTTAGATTGGTTGCTATTTTCATACATAAACAAAGATTGACGCTGCCACTCAAAAAGACTAACAGCCAAAGCATGTGAAATATTCATCGACTTGCATTCGCCAGTCATTGGAATAAAAACGGACAAATCGGCTTTGCTCAATAACTCTTCGGGCAAGCCATGCGCTTCGCTACCCACAAGGAGAATAATTTTTTCGGGCAAACATGTTTGGAAAATATTCGTGGCTCCCTCCGATGTTTCAACGGCACAAAGTTGATAGCCTTCCGGTATATTTTGCAAGAAATCGGCTGAGTCTTTATAGCAAATCTCAACATGATTGAAACTTAATCCGGCAGTCTTCTTAATCTGTGAAATTCGTTTCTCATTTTCATCATCGAGCAAGAACAATTGCTTTCCTCCCACATTATCAACTAAGCGCATTAAGCTCCCAACATTTTGTGGATTCTTCACCTGCCAAGCCGCCACGATGGGCGAGAACGTGGGCGAATTTATTATATTGCTATTAAAAAACTTCACTGAATTTGTTTCCATGCTTGCACAAATTTATAGAATTAAATCAATTAAACCCGACGGATTAGCAATAATTGCTTTATTTCCATTAACCACGATGGGGCGTTGCAATAGAGCCGGGTTTTCAATCAGCAAGGAATAACACTGCTCATCCGACAATTCCGCATCGCCATAAGTGTCTTTAAAAATAGGGTCGTTTCTGCGCAATAGTTCCGATATTTTTAAGCCTGTTTTTTTCACCAAGCCTTTCAGCTCCACATGCGTCAAACCGTCTTTCATGTAGTTCACCACTTCGGGCACATAGGAGTTTTCTTCGAGATATTGAAGAGCAGCTTTCGACTTGGCACAGCGTTGATTATAGTATATTTTTAAGCTCACCGCATGCAAGTCTTTCATGTAAGTATAAATATCTTCTTGAGCACGACACGACAAGCCTTCTGTTTTTTCACGATAGGCATTCGACAAATTGGCATCGAGAACACGGGCCTTCACATTGTCGTGCAGCTGATAGTTCAAAATAGTCATCAGTTCTTCCTGTATCGATTCATCATAGATAGGGCAAGCCACTTCAAGTCGTCGATTTAAATTGCGCGGCATCCAGTCGGCCGAAGAAATAAAGAAGCGTTCTTTGCCCCCATTTCCGAAGACAAACACACGCGAGTGCTCCAGGTATTTATCGACAATACTGATTGTTTCGATGTTTTGAGCCACCTCAGGACTTTTTGCTTGCAATCCGTAAATGCCTCTCACAATGAGCTTAACTTTCACGCCTTCACGAGCAGCCTCTTCAATCTTATCAATCATTTGAGGGTCGATGAGACTATTCATTTTCAAAATCATGAAGGCTTTCTGTCCCGCTTTTGCTAAGTCGATTTCATGGTCAACCATTTTCTCAAAGAAGTTTCGCATGTTGAAAGGACTAACCACAATGTGCTCATAGTTGTGATTTTTATAGTTGTGCTTGAAGAACTCGAATAGTTTCTCCACTTCATTGGCAATTTTCGAATCGGCTGTCAGCAAACCATCATCGCCATAGAATCGGGCTGTTCCCTCATTGAAATTACCGGTTCCGATGTAGGCATAATTACGGAATGAGTCTCCTTCAAATCGTTTCACCCAAGCAATTTTGGAATGCACTTTTAATCCGGGCACCCCATTGATAACATGTGCGCCTTCCTCTTGCAGTTTATTCGACCAATAGATGTTAGGTTCTTCATCAAAACGTGCTTGCAACTCAATGACAACCGTCACCCGCTTCCCATTTCTAATAGCATTGAGCAAAGCATTCACCACGCGCGATTCATTTGCCACGCGATAAATAGTGACGCCAATTTCTTCCACTTTCGGATCAATTGCGGCTTCTCGTAGGAAGTCGATGAAATGCCCAAAGCTTTGATAAGGGTAGTGCAACATGATATCTCGCTGACGAAGTTTCTTCAACACACTCCCATGCGGCGGCAGTGCAATGTGGCGAACAGGTGCTTGATTTTTATAATAATGATGAGGTTCGCCAATCTCGGGGAAATCGACAAAATCTTTGTGATTGTGATATCTTCCACCAGCCACAACATCTTCGAAATTAATGTTCATGTGGTCGGTAATATATTTCAGAAAATCATAGGGCATTTCACTATCGTAAAGCACACGAACAGGCTCCCCCAACTTTCGTTTCTTCAAACTCAGCTCCATTTTTTCAATGAAACTCTTTGAAATATCTTCATCGATATCGAGTTCTGCATCGCGGGTAACTTTAATCGTGTAGGCATCAAATTTATCATAGCGAAACAAGGGAAATAAATCGGCGAAACAATAGCGAATGACATCATCGAGCAGCACGACATATTTTTTATTTCCTTTGGCAGGAAGTTCTAAGAATCTGCTGAGCGTTTTGTTTGGAATACGCACCAAGGCATAGGCGTACTTTTCGGGCTTATCGGAACGTGATAATTTCACAGCTAAATACACCGATCGGTCGCGAAGGTAGGGGAACTTTCGTTTTTCATCGAGCATTAAGGGCACTAAATTAGGCAACACTTTGCTATGAAAATATCGTTTCACAAAGACCCCTTGTTCACGAGTGAGTTGTTTTTCATTCAGCACATGAATATTTTCTTTTGCCAATTCTTGCATGAGCTGGCGATAAATTTCGCGCGATTTTTGCTGGTGTTCAAAGACTGTTTTATAAATCTGATTATATAATTGTTCGGGCGTGTAATCGCCAAGAATTTCAGCTTTCAGTCCATAGCGCACCACCCTTCGAACCCATGCCACACGCACACGGAAAAACTCATCGAGGTTATTTGAAAAAATTCCAATAAATCGAAGTCGTTCAAAAAGAGGAACGCTTGGGTCGGAAGCTTCCTGCAACACACGTTCATTGAAGGAAAGCCAACTTATTTCCCGGTTAATATATGATTTTAAATCTGTCATCATTCGAGTTATTATATAAACAATTCATATAAGCACACGAATTTACATATTTAATTGATGAATTTCGTGGTTTAACGTATAATAACGTTAAAGTTTGAAGAACTTGTGTGATTTTAATGAAAAAAAATGGGTCTATGCTGAATTTATCTGGTAGTGAATTGTCGAATTATGCCTGCTTGGTTAAATCGGCGAGGCAATCAAACAATGACCAAATGGGCATTCGGTTGAAAGACGCATTGCAAGTGGATTCAATTAAATGATTGAACGTTCCCGACCTCATGCGGCAAGCTTCGACAAAAAAGATTGAAGACGTTTGAAAGTGAATTGCAAGCATGTTGCAATCGTGTTGCAATCGCATCGATCACTAAATTAGGAACAACAAAAGAGTCAGATTTGATTACCCCCTATCTTCGACATAGAGCCAAAAAAAGCTCAATCACATCGCGCGATTGAGCTTTTTAAGAAGTTAAGCTGTCTTCTAAAAGATCATCAGCTATTGATTGTCCACCCGAGAGAACACCCTCTCAAACTCGGGCTCAACGTGATACAGAAATAGTAGCTCGCCACCATTTAAAGTCAGTTCTTCTAATTCCACATTGGGTGTTGGAGAAATAAAGTCGATTATCAGCGTGCGATATCCTCGCAATTTTTCTTCACCCAAAGAGTGCAAATCTTGAATTTCCCCATCATCAGCAAGACCAAAAACCAACAAACCACCACTAGCATTAAGCATGCCAATAAGTTCATCCGCTATTTTAGTAGGTCTGAGGTCGTTTTCACCTAAACCTTTTCGCTCTAAATATTGCCCTTCAGCTTGAGTAATCATATATTCCAAAGAGTATTGGCTATTGATTTTCGATGTCGTTTGATTCATTTCTTGCTTATTTTTCCGCTTTCCTTGCTTAATTTCCACTTTTCCTTGCTTAGCACAAAAGCACACTTGATTCCCACGTAGTTAGAAGCTCAAATTAAGCTTGCTTATTTTGGGGTGATTCTTGCTTAATTCGTTCTTCAACACTCAAAAGTAATCATTTTTGCGCATGTGCAAGTGTTTTGAAACAAAAAGGGACTTCTAAAAATTAGTTTTAAATTGGGGAAGCTGCTAAATACAGCTGTTGTTCATTTTGTTTTCTGAGAGCATCTTTTGCACTAATTTCTTAAATCAGGCGCTTTGCAAAGCGCCTCTACGATAAGGTTGAAATCTATCTCTCATAAAATCAAAATGACCTAACAGCCAATTTTAGAAGTCTCCAAAAAAAAAGCCGTGGGCTAGCACCGCATCACTGCACCCTAGCCCACGGCTTATCGTAATTCGTAATTTCTAATTCGTAATTGAATTACACCACTGCAATTTTCATCACCACTTTTTTCACTGGAGTCGATTCACCATCTTTAATACCCGGACGGTGCAAGTCGCTTGTAAAAAACAAGAAGTATTGTGTGTTATCGGCTGGATAAATAGCTCCATCGTTATCTCCATAGAACACCACATCTTTTTCAGCATTATATTCACCGGCATTCACGGCTTGAACCAAAGGCATGACGCCCATTTTTTCGTTTCCTGAAATGACATATTGCAAGTCGATGAATTTTTCATGTGCTTCCCAACGAGCCGCTTCAGGTTCTTTTGAGTTGTATTCTTGAATATTTGCAATCAATTCATCTTCCACAAGAATGTATTTTCCTACCTCCATTGCAGCCAAATCGGTTTGCATGAATTGGAACATTTTTTTCCACACGGCAGGCTTAGCTTGATACTGTTTGTAGAACTCTTCCACATCGACCGAAGGGTGCAATTGTAGTTTTAATCCTTCAGCCCACTCCCCTTTTTCGAACCATTTTTTTGCTTCACTCATGATAAAATATTTTTAAATGATTATAATGCCTTAATGGCCTTAGTCAAGCGAGAAGTAATTTCTTCAATGCTACCCATTCCTTCAATACCCACATGCTTATTTTGAGCCGCATAGTAGTTTTTCAGAGGTAGCGTTTTGTTATTATATTCGTTGATTCGATTTTCAATAATCGTTTGGTCTTGGTCGTCGGAACGACCAGAAGTTAAACCACGATTAAGCAGTCGCGCCACAAGTTCGTCTTTTTCCACTTCCAAGCTCAACATGGCAGAGACAGGAGTTTTATTAGCATTAAGCAGCACATCGAGTGCTTCAGCCTGAGCCACTGTGCGAGGAAATCCATCGAAAATAAATCCTTTTGCATTGGCATTTTCAGCGAATTTATTTTTAATCATGCCAATCACGATATCATCCGACACTAATTCGCCTTTATCCATGATACTTTTTGCCTTCAAGCCCAATTCGGTGCTCGCTGCAATTTCTCCACGAAGTAAATCGCCTGTAGAAAGGTGAATTAATCCGAAATTTTCAATCAGGAACTCAGCCTGAGTACCTTTACCAGCCCCTGGAGGGCCAAAAAGAATTAAGTTCAACATATTATGTGCTTTTTTTGAATTATTGAGTAAGTACCTAAGTGGCAAAGTGCCAAAGTGCCAAAGTGGCTTCGCCATTAATGATTATGTACCTGAGTACCTAAGTACCCGAGTGCCTAAGTGGCTTCGCCATTAACAATTAAGTGCCTGAGTGCCTAAATGGCTTCGCCATTAATAACTAATAACTAACCACTAAAATGCCTATTCCACAATTTTGTAAATATCAATCAAATTTCTACCTCTTCCATCGTAGTCTAAACCATAACCCACAATAAATTTTGTTGGAATTTCTAGTCCTACATAGTCTAACTTCACATCGCGTTGCAAAGCATCGGGTTTAAGCAGAAGTGTTGCTATTTTTATCGTTGCAGGATTCATTGTTTGAAGTTGCTCAACCACACGCTGAATAGTGATCCCTGTATCGACAATATCCTCAAGAATTATCACGGTTCTACCTTCAATATCTTCATTCAAACCGATAAGTTCTTTGACATTTCCGGTAGTTGCTGTACCTTCATAAGAAGAGAACTTCACGAAAGTTATTTCTGCTTCGAGGGTATCAATTCGTTTAAATACTTCTGTGGCAAATAAAAAAGCACCATTCAAAACACAGATAAATAGAGGCTGTGTTCCTTGTAGGTCTGCATTCATTTCATCGGCAATACGCTCAATATTGCCACGAATCTTTTCGTAAGGGATAAAGAGTTCGAACTCTTTGTCGTGGATTTTTATTTTTTCCATTTTATATATACTTTTATGTGGCGATTATCTTCGAGTTTTCTGAATCTCGAAGTATCAACTTCTAAAAGCCTACAAAGAAAATAAATATTAGGCTATTTTCTAACTTATTCGGGCTGAAAGATTACTTTTTTAATGAAATATTTTTGGACAAGCCCGTGTTGAACATTCTATTTTATAGTAAAGACAAGCTAGATTGTTGGATTAATCGACATTGAATGATTAAATGTTTGCTTATCGTTTTAGGCGAAATTCAATAAGCAAAGCATTTTGTTTATCAAATACAGTAATCAAACTAGTTTGCTTATCGTTTTAATCGAAATTCGATAAGCAAAGTAGTTTGTTTATCAAATACAGTGATCAAACTAGTTTGTTTATCGTTTTAGGCGAAATTCGATAAGCAAAGCATTAAACTCGCACAATTTTCATTAAGGGCTCAAACGTATAAAGTGCCGAACGCCTACCCTAAGCGGGCTCTTTTTCGAGAAGATAACCGTACTCTAACAACTTTTTCGTTAAACTAGGTGCCGTTGGTGCTGGAATACCAGCTTTTGAGGCAAACTTATTATTCCGAAAAACAGGATAAGTAAATACAAAGTCTAATGCATTAATACTCCATTTAGATGACAAAATATCTGCAAACTTGACTTTCATTTCCTCATACAACTCTTTTATTTGCTCTGCCACCTGCAAATTCCGAACAGCTTGTTGCTCCACTGCTATGAGAAAAAACCTCAACCAAGCCTCCCAATCATTATCCTTTGAAACCATCCGCATAGTTGAAATATACAGCTCTTTATGTTCTTCCAGATAACCACTAATATAAAAATGAGGTTGAGATAAAATCCCTTCTTTCCAGAGCAAAAGGGTTATCAACATACGTCCAATTCTCCCATTTCCATCTTGGAAAGGGTGCAACGATTCGAACTCCAAATGCATTAATGCGGTCTTTATTAAAGCTGGATCTGTACTATTTTGGATATATTCAAAAAGCTTATCTACTCCTTCTTCTAACTTTTCAGGACTAATCGGAATGAACTGTATCTTTCTATTGAGCTTATCGGCTAAGAAATTTTGTTCTTTTTTAAATAAGCCTGGCGATTTATTTGCACCTCTCCCCAAAGATAGTAGTTGCTGGTGCATTTGACAGATAAAACTACTCGACAGATTGTAACCATCGGTCAAAGCATGTTGCGCATTCTTTAGTGTTCTCTCATATAAAATCGTTTCAACAACATCTGTTCTTGTTCTTGAAGTTACATCCTTTTCTTCTTCATCGGCCTGATATTGCATAATTTCATCCATCGTGCTTATAGTACCTTCAATGCGCGATGAAATAACAGCCTCCTGATTTCTCAATGGAGCTAACAGGATTTCGCTATTGTGCAAGTTCTTTAGCATTTGGTCGAATCGAGCCAATGCTTCCGTTGCCTTGATTATTTCCGCAATTAAATTTCCATAGTTAATATTCCGGGGTGGAAATTGATCGTAATGGTAGCTTACAGCATTCTCTAAATCGAAATTTTTCATCTCTTAGCCTTTAAAATTCCTGCAAATATAAGAACAAAACGATAACCAACGAGCTTTGCTTATCGTTTTAGGCGAAATTCGATAAGCAAAGCATTAAACTCGCACAATTTTCATTAAGGGCTCAAACGAATAAAGTGCCGAACGCCTACCCGAAGCGGGCTCTTT
>JBKEAC010000138.1:0-16350 GCA_047971925.1 Mangrovibacterium sp. | reverse complement strand
CTCCAAATCTTTCTCATATCCAAATTCTATAGAAATCGCATCTATATCCATATTTGATTGATCTATATTTTTGTCCGCAATATGAATCCTGAACTTTACTAATGCATCCATTGCATTACGTATAGTTGCATTTTGTTCATTACCTTTATTACTATACGCGCCATCTGCTCTAAACATTTTAGCATAATCTTCTAAAAGATCTATATCATCTACTTCGTACAAATCAATATCAACACCTTCTCTTTCATTAATAAAATCAGAAATTATACCAATACAATTCGCATAAGCATAGCTAGTACTCTTTGAATATAAACTATCTCTTTTGCTTACTGCTGAAGTTTGCAGACATTTTTCAAATAATTTTCTCATAATCTTATTTTAAAAATTTATCCCAAATATAATCAAATAATCCCATAATTTACCCTACCATAATGCAACAATTCCTGTAGGGGCTAATCATCATTCGCCCGAGTGTTTGGAACAAATACAACACGAATTCATTGCAATTGATGCATTTATTCTGAATTACATTTGTTGCCAAATGTCCGGGCGAATATTGATTCGCCCCTACAACATCCTGTCATTCAAAAGGAATATCTATCTCCTACCCCTCAACTTACGCCCCTCAGCCTTAGAAGCCTGCACTCCTCTCATTTCATCATCTTCATCAATGAAATTAACTTCACCTTGAAATTTAAACTCTACATCAACCACCTTTGATTCGGGTTTAGTATCGGGAAGTAGATTTACAGGAGAATCAAAAATGAAAACCTTTACTTGTCCACTATATGAGATAGTGTAATTATCGCCATCTCGCTCTACAAATAAACTCCCTGTTAAACTATTATATTCATAATTTTCATGGTTAGTGTCAGATTCCCAATAGTTTCTAAAAAAGCTTCCTGTTGTTGGCTCTAAAAATTCTTTATCCGGAAATATTTTATCATAGTTGCCTAGATTATATCCATAATCTAAATCACCTTTATCAAATATCCATGAGCTTGGACCTGTTTCATTGTCCCAATCGATGTCATCTTCATCAACATATTTATATTCTCCGGCTGTAAGTCCATCTTTGCTAGTAGACCACAGTTCGAAATACATGAATGCAACCCTATCGAGAGTATCATCATAATTCACATCATATCCTTCGTCTACACCATGGTGCTGAGCCCAATTAATACCTTCTGAGAATATATCCAAATCAATATTATAGGCAGGATTACCGCTCGTATCTGTGTAAGGTCCATAATTTGTAAAAGTTGCCATAGATATGTCATACTTATGACCATCTACAAGAATATAGTTAACCTCCGTACCACCATTTTCCTCACCTGCAACATCTTTCCCCTCGGTGCTATTACTAATCTCGATACCTCTAACCGAAACCCCTGCATCAGCACTTTCACTATTCTTGCTGAAAACGAAGCTTACCAAATCTCCTTTTGTTACGTTTTTAACAATGTATCTTGTGAAATCTGCAACACTTTCGGTTATCGATGCTTCGCTGCCGTTTTTTATTTGCGCTCCTGCTGAACTTACATTTACTGTAAGCTTATCTCCCGATGATAGATTTGCTTTTAAATCGAAGGTTAGGTTTCCGCTTGCTTCGGCAGGGAAGGCTATTGTTGCGGTTTCGCCCTTAGCTAGTGCAGTGCTAGTTTCGAATGTGTTGGTATTGCCACTTGCAGCTCCCCAATTGTCTTGTGTGGTTAAATCATCAGCCGTAACCTTTTGTTCAACTGTAATATTTTCTCCTTCATCATCCTTACCACAACCAATAGTAAAGACAACTAACAATGATAGCATTGGCAAAAGCCTTAAAATATTCTTCATAATTTACCAGATTTTATCCCCTGCCCTCCAAGAAGAAATTATATAAAACTTCATTCATAAAAACACAAAAAGCGTGAGGGCTGTCAACTTAGTTTTAAGAGATAGGCTCTGGTAAACCTGCAAGATAAAACAAGCAACAGTCCCCCACGCCATATAACATATGACGCGAGAGATGTTCACTCATTCTCTCTTTAAATAATAGTTTACCAGACTTTATCTCTGAGAATCAGTTGAACACTTTCGTGTATCAATTTCGATATGTATGCTATTCTGAATAGCGATACAAATCTACACAAATAAAAGATACATTACAAAATGTATTCTCCTAAATGGGAACTGTTGCGATTTATTTAACATGACAATGCAAAGAAAATGCGCCTCAGTGCCAAAGATTGTCATGGTGTAGAAAATTTTACCTATACCTCTCCTCATCCAAAGCTCCCTCGGGCTTTAAAACCTGCACCTGACTTTCGCCATGAGAACGCAATTCTTGTTGCAGGTCATAGCTCAGATACATATACAAAGAGAAAATACTGTAATACTCCGTCTCCTCAACAAGCTTTTGCGAATGGTGGAGAGGATTTGCCTTGTAGTAGCAGGCTTTTATTGGGGTGGTTTTAATGATAATCTCTTGGGCTTCCATGTTTGGGATGCGCACTATGCCGTAGCAATGTTTGTAGTATTCTTCCAAATCAAAACCCTTGGCGGGATGCGCCTTTTCGTAGGTCTGACGTAATCCGTTTATCCTATCCAACCCGAAAGTTTTTATTCCTTTGCCATCATCCGTTGCTATCAGATACCAAAAACCTTTGAATTCTTTTAGTCCCAACGGAGATACTAACCTTTCGGTAATCTCTTGCTTTTCGTATTGATTATACAAAAACGATAGCTTCTTAGTATCTTTAATACCTTTCAATATAGGAAAGATATGTTCTGTTCCCTTTGCTCGACGAGTGGCAGGGTATATACACGTCTTAACATCCGGCATATTACTTTGGAGGAAATGCATTTGCACACTATCAAGCATATCATGGATTGTTGCCTCGTCGTATTCTCCTCTGATATAATAGCCGTTATTTGTCCTGCAATTGTCTACATCAATATTCATCACCAAACGTATTTCTTTGATATCTCGCTTTATCGTACGCTCCGAAACATCACGTTTGATATTATCATTTATATATTGAAGATTCTCGAGATATTGCTCAATCTTAGTCTGCAAGTCCTTTATTGATGGGTATGTACCTTTCTCAATTTCATCAAGAATGATTTTTGTACGAATTAGTTTCAGAGTGGTGTTATTGCTTTGCATAGTGCTCTAATTTTTCGAAAAGTCAAAAGTAGAAACAATTTATGACAAACTTATCGAAACATTAGTTTTTACCGAATATTTTGATTAAATTAGTATTTCAAATTATCATCGTATAAAATGGGCATGATTATGTTATAGCTTTATCATTACTAAACCTACATCCCCCTCCCTCTCTTCCTCTTAGTCACAACCTTTTTCTTAACCTCCTTCTCATCTGTAAACAAATAACAGAATTTAAATATTAACATGTAAACTTATTTTAGGACGAGACACCCACTTAAAAGATTGCAGTGGAAAGCCCGACGGCAGGGCGAGGGAATGCGGCGAGGAGGAATGCCGGCACGCCAAAAAAAGAGGAAAGAGAAGGGAAATATCTTTCGAGTGATGAAAAAAAACGGTGGTAAGCAATATTTTAGGACCATTTGGAAGTTTATTCGTATAAATTTTGTTCATTTGCAAAAACCAACTAGTAGAATTATGGCAGATTACGACAAAGATGCACTCTTGTATCATGAAAATGGACGACCAGGAAAAATAGAAGTCGTTCCAACAAAACCTTACAGCACTCAACGCGATTTAGCATTGGCTTACAGTCCAGGTGTGGCAGCTCCATGCTTGGAAATAGAGAAAAACCCACAAGATGCTTACCGCTACACCGCTAAGGGAAATTTAGTGGCTGTTATTTCAAACGGAACAGCTGTGCTCGGTTTGGGAAACATTGGAGCGCTTGCTGGGAAACCAGTGATGGAGGGGAAGGGTTTGCTTTTTAAAACTTTTGCCGATATCGATGTGTTTGACATTGAGCTCGACACCGAAGATCTGGATAAAATTATCGAAACGGTGAAAATTATTGCCCCCACCATTGGAGGTAGTAATATGGAAGAGATTAAAGCTCCCGAGTGAGTTGAAATTGAACAACGCTTGAAAGCTGAACTCGAGATTCCAGTTATGCTCGACGACCAACATGGTACTGCCATTATTTCATCGGCGTCATTGCTCAATGCGCTTGACATTGTGGGTAAAAAGATTGAAGAAGTGCGTGTGGTGGTTTCGGGTGCAGGAGCATCGGCAATGTCGTGTTCGCGCCTATATATTTCGCTCGGTGTGAAACCCGAAAACCTCATTATGTGCGATTCGAAAGGAACTCTTCATGTTTCGCGAAAAGATTTAGATGAGCTGAAAAAGCCTTTTGCCACTCATTTAAATCTGCACACCATGGGCGAGGCGCTAAAAGGGGCCGATGTGTTTCTGGGGCTTTCGGTTGCCAATGTTTTGAAGAAAGAAATGGTGCAAAGCATGGCTGAAAACCCAATTGTTTTTGCGCTTGCTAATCCGAATCCTGAAATTAGCTATGAAGAGGCTATGTCGTCAAGAACGGATTTGATTTTTGCTACCGGTAGGAGCGACTATGCTAATCAGGTGAATAATGTGCTGGGCTTTCCTTTCATTTTTCGTGGAGCACTCGATGTGCGTGCAACTGCCATTAACGAGGATATGAAGATTGCTGCTGTGAAAGCATTGGCTAACTTGGCTAAAGAGCCGGTTCCTGAAATTGTTTCAACAGCCTATTCAAATGAGGCTATCACTTTCGGCAGAAATTATATTATTCCGAAGCCTCTCGACCCACGACTCATTTCGCGTGTTTCGGTGGCAGTGGCACAAGCTGCTATTGAATCGGGAGTGGCTCGTTATAATATTGAAAATTGGGAAGAATATGCCAATGAACTGGAACGCCGCTTGGGTTTAGACAATGCGCTCATTAGAAATATCAGAACACGCATTAAGAAATCAGGTAAACGAATTGTGTATGCTGAAGGTTCTCGCTCGAATGTTATCAAAGCCGCTCAATTGGTTGCACAAGAACAATTGGCACACCCCATTTTGTTGGGTAATGAAAAAGCCATTAGAGAAGAAGCTCGCAATAGTTCAATTGACCTTACGGGGATTGAAATTGTGGAGTTTTACAACGACGATCATGCCGATGTGCGAGCTAAATATGCTCAAGCATTGTTCCACAAACGCGAGCGAGATGGAATTACCTATGGTGAAGCTTTGCGCATGATGCATTCGAACGAATATTTTGGTACCATGATGGTGGAAATGGGCGATGCCGATGCGCATGTGTCGGGATATTCATCGAAATACTCGCGCAGTGTTCGTCCGATTAAAGATATTATTGGTACGGACAACGAAGGGAAATATATTGCTGGCATGTATATTGTGATGACAAAGCGTGGCCCGGTGTTTTTGGCCGATTCAACACTGACCAATCCGAACCCCGATGCTGATTCACTAGTTGCCATTACTCAACTCATTGATAAGGCGGTGAAATCATTCAACATTGAGCCTGTCATTGCCTTAATTTCACACTCAAACTTCGGTGCAGTGCCCGATGGCGAACCAATTGAACAACGCAAGGCAATTCAGATACTCCACACCCAACATCCTGAAATTATTATTGATGGTGAAGTTCAAGCGGGTTTTGCTCTCGACAAAGAGGCACGAAACAAACGCTATCCGTTCAGCAAATGGGGAGACAAGGAAATCAACACGCTTGTATTTCCGAATCATAGCTCGGCAAGCATCTCCTATAATTTACTGAAGGAAATCGGCGGTTTTGAAATTGTGGGTCCTATTCTTCTCGGATTGGAAAAACCCGTTCATGTGCTCCAACTGGAAAGTAAGGTGCGTGACATTGTGAATATTTCGAGTATTGCCATTTTAAATGCCATGAAGTAAAAAATGAGGATTTTAAATCTCCTCTCTTTTTTACAGAATTGGTTTCTGTCATAAAATTATACCCAGTAGATGTGAAGCTGCGTTTCTTTCTACTGGGTTTTTGTTATCTTCAAGCATGATGTGCTGCGAATAAAATCGGGCTGTACTCTCCAAGCTATTCAATACAGAGAAACGCCATAAACTCATGCTCAACTGAAAGATGTATTATCTTTTTTCTATATTTGCATTCAAAATTACTAAATCGTTTTTCAATGAGCACAAAACTAGTCACCATTCCAACCTACAACGAGAAAGAAAACGTTGAAAAAATGATTCACACCGTGATGGCATTGCCCTCGCAGTTTGAAGTGCTAATCATTGATGACAATTCACCCGATGGAACTGCCGCTATTGTGAAAAGCCTCATGGCTCAATATGCCAATCGCTTGCACATTTTAGAGCGCGCCGGAAAACAAGGCTTAGGCAAAGCTTATTTAGCAGGTTTCGAATGGGCTTTAAATTATGGCGCCGATTATATCATTGAAATGGATTGCGATTTTTCGCATAATCCCAACGACTTAGAGCAACTCCTTGATGCTTGCGAAAACAAAGCTGCCGATGTTGCCATTGGTTCGCGCTATATTAAAGGTATTAATGTGATTAATTGGCCCCTCGGACGAGTACTGATGTCTTACTTTGCCTCGATGTATGTTCGCATTGTTACGGGCATGAAGATTATGGATTGCACAGCTGGATTTAAATGTTTCCGCCGAGAAGTGCTGGAAACAATAAATCTGGAGCAAATTAAATTAAAAGGCTATGGTTTTCAAATTGAAATGAAATTCACTGCCTATAAACATGGTTTCAAGTTAGTGGAAGTGCCCATTATTTTCACCGACCGTCAAGAAGGTACATCGAAAATGAGTGGTGGCATATTTAATGAAGCTTTTTGGGGCGTTATTAAAATGAAACTCTCAAGCTGGTTTAAAACCTACAAGCCAAAACAATAACAAACGCATATTAATCATTTGAAAACACACTAAAAACATCATGAATTCCATCTACAAACACAGTAATACCACAGCCTCTCTTTGGTTTGTGGGCTTTCCTCTCATGCTCATTGCAGCACCAATTTTGGCACTAGCCTATGCTGCTCTCGATCGTTACAACCCCATCATCTATCTCACCTTTCTCGGATTATTCGGGATGTATTTAGCCTTCACCTTTCTATTTGAGAAGGCAGCTAAATTGAGCCACTGCCGAAATGCCAAGGCTGTTGTTTTTATGGGTGTAATCGTCGGACTGTGGACACTCTATTGCTCATGGGTTTGTTTTGTTTGGATTCTTTCGGAATATGAACATTTTCTATTAACAAAACCTCAAACCCTTTGGGAAGTTATGAATGCACTAGCCGAAGAGGGCTTGTGGAGCATTGGCAGAGGTAGTAGTGAAAATGTAACGGGCATTCTTCTTCAAATAGTTTGGGTAGTTGAAGCTTTAATTATTATGGCAGCAGCAATTTTTTCTAGCATGAGTGCACTCAACAACGAGGTGTATTGCGAAGCTTGCGGTTACTGGAACAAAAACTTAAAAACAAAGCACAAAGCAGGCTTGCGCCTTTCTAGTACGCAAGATGTTGAACTCACACGCCAAGCTCTCACCGAAGATATTAATCTTCTAGCACAATTGCCTTATGCAGAAAGTTATGAAAATCCACACATGCTAATCCGCACTACACTTTGTCCGCGCTGCCAAAAGCATGCCACAGCAAGCATATTCAAAGTGAGCTATGTGAAAAAAGATGAAAAGGAGGAAGTGAAAATCAAGCAGATTACAGCTCCCATCATCCTTAGCAAAGAAGGAATAAACGCCATGCAGCAGAAAACGGCTGAAATGCCAAGCGATAGAAACTTTTAGGCTCAATTGCAAAAGCAAAACGAGGGTGTTCAATAAGTTTTGAACACCCTCGTTTTATTACACGAACTTCAAAAGTTCGATTTCTTAGGCTTTCAATTCCTCACGCAAGAACTTTGCCGTGTGCGATTCTTTATTTTTAGCTACATGCTCAGGAGTTCCAGCGGCAAGAAGTTTTCCGCCTCCTTTTCCTCCTTCCGGACCAATATCAATGATATGGTCGGCCACTTTAATAACATCGAGGTTATGCTCAATGATAACGACCGTATTTCCCCGATTAACCAGTTTGTTTAGCACTTCCAGCAGCACCCTGATATCTTCAAAATGCAGTCCTGTTGTTGGTTCATCGAGAATGTACAAAGTTTTACCAGTGTCGCGTTTTGCCAATTCGCTTGCGAGCTTCACTCTTTGCGATTCACCACCCGAAAGAGTAGTTGATGCTTGTCCCAAGGTAATATAACCGAGACCAACATCTTGAATTGTTCTCAATTTATGAGCAATGTTCGGAATACTTTCGAAAAACTCAACTCCTTGGTTAATGGTCATGTCAAGTACATCGCTAATTGATTTTCCTTTATACCTCACTTCGAGCGTTTCTCGATTATAGCGTTTGCCATTGCAGGTGTCGCACTTCACATATACATCAGGCAGGAAGTTCATTTCAATGAGTTTCATTCCGCCACCTGTGCAATCCTCGCATCGCCCACCTTGCACATTAAATGAGAATCTACCGGGTTTATATGCCCGTATTTTCGCCTCAGGGAGTTGACAGAACAATTCTCGAATGTCGGTAAAAACACCCATGTATGTAACCGGATTTGAACGCGGAGTTCTTCCTAATGGCGATTGATCAACTTGCACTACTTTATCGATTAAGTCGAGCCCTTCAATCTTATCATATGCAAGTGGGTCTTTCAAAGAATTATAGAAATGCTGACTCAAAATGGGTTGAAGTGTTCCATTGATTAAGCTTGATTTTCCACTTCCTGAAACACCAGTAACGCATATCATTTTCCCAATCGGAAACTCCACCGTGATATTTTTCAGATTATTTCCTTTGCATCCATGCAAGATTAGTTTTTCCCCACTTCCTTCCCTTCTCTTCTTGGGTACTTCGATTTCTAGTTTTCCATTTAAATAGCGAGCCGTTAGCGAATCGCCTTTCATAACCTCAACGGGAGAACCCGATGCCATTACCTCACCACCATGTCGACCAGCTTTCGGACCGATATCAATGATGTAGTCGCTAGCCATCATCATGTCTTTATCGTGTTCAACCACAATGATAGAATTGCCTGTGTCGCGAAGCTTTTCCAGCGATTGAATTAATTTCACATTATCTCTCTGATGCAATCCGATGCTCGGTTCATCGAGAATATAGAGCACATTCACTAATTGCGAGCCGATTTGAGTTGCCAATCGAATGCGTTGCGATTCGCCTCCCGACAAGGTGCTCGATGCCCGATTCAGAGATAAATATTCCAAACCCACATCGATGAGGAAACTCAATCGGGTTTTGATTTCCTTTATAATTTCCGTTGCAATTCGTAGTTGACGCTCATTCAATCTGCTTTCAATGTTTTCAAACCACTGCGCCAACTCCGAAATATCTAGGCGTGCTAGTTCCGAGATATTTTTTTCATCGATTTTAAAATGAAGAGATTCCCTTTTTAGCCTCAGCCCCTTACATTCGTTGCAATTAACCTCTCTCACAAACTGATTTGCCCATTTCTGAGCAGTCTTCGAAGGATTATCATCTCGCTGGTTGTTAATATACTTCACAATACCCTCATAAACACTCGCATTTCCAACCGATGTGCCTAAGGGGGAATTTTTCATGTTAATTCGCTCTGTTGTGCCATATAAAATAACATCTAGAGCCTCATCGGAAAGCTCACCAACAGGCGTATCGAGCGTGAAATCATATTTTTCTCCCAGCGCTTCAATTTGCCAAAAGATGATTGAATTTTTCTTTTTCCCAAGTGGAGCAATTCCTCCTTTTGCAATGCTCAACCCGGGTTCTGGAGCAACTAAATCGCGCCCAATTTCAACAATTTTCCCTAATCCACTACATTTCGGACAAGCACCTTGTGGGGAATTGAACGAGAAATTGTGAGGCGCAGGTTCGTTGTATGAAATACCCGACGAGGGGCACATGAGCTGACTACTAAAGAATTTAATTTTCTCCGATTCTTTATCTAATATCAAGCAAATTCCTTTCCCTTGCTTCATGGCAGTTCGCACCGAATCTTTCAAGCGCTTATCAATTCCTTCCACTTTTAAGCGATCGACCACAACCTCAATGAAGTGGTTTTTATAACGATCAACGCGCATGTTTGGCACCACTTCTTGAAGTTCACCATCAACGCGCACACGCAAGAAGCCCTTTTTTCTAATGGCATCGAAAAGTTCACGATAGTGCCCCTTTCTTCCTTTAACAAGCGGCGACATGATATAAATCGCTCTGCCTTTAAACTCTTCTTCAATGAGTGTAAGCACTTGCTCTTCGGTGTATTTCACCATCTTTTCGCCCGTTTGATAGGAATATGCCTCTCCAGCACGAGCATAAAGCAAGCGCATAAAATCATATACTTCTGTAACAGTTCCAACTGTTGAGCGTGGATTCTTATTGGTTGTTTTTTGCTCAATTGAGATTACCGGACTCAATCCTGTTATTTTATCAACATCGGGGCGCTCCATGTTTCCCAAGAATGAGCGAGCATAGGCAGAAAAAGTCTCGATGTATCGGCGTTGTCCTTCAGCGTAAATAGTATCGAATGCTAAAGATGATTTTCCACTTCCACTTAATCCTGTAATTACCGTGAGCTTATTTCGCGGAATTTCAACATCAATGTTTTTAAGATTATGCACTCGTGCACCCAACACTTGAATGGCATCTTCCTGATTGCTTGCTATTGTCTCTGATTTTTCCATTGAATGATTATCCGTCGTTTAAATTCTCTCTCCTTTTAAAGGAAGCTTAATGATGTATGTCTTTCCTAGCTTATTGGCTAAGTTAATTTGGCGCAACCACGGATTTAATGTCTTTAAAATTTTGTAATTTGTGCCTTGTTCTTCACTCCATGATGCTAAATCGGCTATTGAACCCGACACCTGAATTTCACGTGTTTTCCATGCTTTATATTGCACATCTTCTGGAATTGAGAATCCGTAATTAACGGGACTTTCAAGAATAGTTTTCAAAGCTGCAATTCGAAAAACATAGCGTGCCGTTTCGGAATTTAGCAACAAATCATAGTAGTTTTTCTGATTTTGGCGTGTTATTTGTCTTTCTATTCCGGCATTTCCGGCATTATAGGCAGCTGCCACTAAAGTCCAACTCCCAAATCGCTCATATGATGCCTTTAAGTATCGACAAGCAGCACGCGTTGCCTTTTCTGCATGATAGCGCTCATCAATGTCATCATTCACTTCTAAACCAAATTCAATTGCTGTTTGCTTCATGAATTGCCACAATCCAACTGCTCCCGACGCAGAAACCGCCGATGGGTCGAGTGCACTTTCGGCAACAGCTAAATAAAAGAAATCGCCTGGCACACCCTCTTCTTCGAGTATCGGCATGATGATTGGTTGGTATCGAGGAATGAGCTTCAGAATTCGAATACTTGAAGAATGATAGTAACAGTTTGTGAAGATTTCTCTATCAAAACTTTCATACACATCGGGGTATTCTAAAGGCATCTTTTCTCGGAAAATGACTAGCTCCGAAGGTGTGTTCGGTGGCACGAACAACACCGGTTTCTCCTTGTTATCGGCTAATTCGGATAATTCGTTTAATTGTGTGCTAGAACTCAAAAAAGAATAGGCTCCAAGAGTGAGTGTGAGAAAACCCACGATATAAATGATTTTTAAAGTCAGTTTGTGCATTCCAATATTTTTCTTGCTATTTGATTAAAAGTGAACAAAAGTAATGTTTTCTACTTGCTGCGCAAAGCTTGAGCTACCTTGTTAGTTAATTCTTTGAATTTATTTCATCATGAGCATACAAATAGGCGAAATTAGGGCACTATTGAATCAAGCATTTAAATCTTGAACACTCGAACAAGCTGAGGTGAGTTCCTCAGTGAAAGTTGGCTTAATAGAACGAGTTAATACATTGCCTCGAAATTTTTCTTCACAACTTCTTTCAATTCTTCCATTGCTATCGTTCTTCCAAGCTCCTTTTGCAGCGATGTAGCCCCGAGCGTTTGAAATCCGCAGGGGTTAATGTGATTAAAGTAATCTAAATTAGTATTTACATTTAGGGCAAAACCATGCATGGTAACAAATCGACTGGTGCGAACGCCAATAGCGCAAATCTTTCGAGCTTTAATAGGGTCGGCGGCATCGAGCCACACTCCTGCTGCACCTTCTTTCCTACCCGCCGAAATGCCATAGTGCGCCACCGTTGCAATAATCGCATCTTCCATCTTTTCAATATATTCTCGCACACCAATGTGGAAATATTCAAGGTCGATAATCGGATAGCCCACTAACTGCCCTGGACCATGATAGGTGATATCGCCCCCCCGATTAATCTTTACATAAGTTGCATTAATGCTTTTCAGAAACACCTCATTCACTAGCAAATTGTGTTCATCACCACTCTTTCCAAGCGTGTAAACATGCGGGTGTTCAACGAGAATAAACGAGTTTTCAGCTGTCGGCTCTTTGGTGGCTCGCTTTATTTCGATAATTTCATTCAATCGTTGCTCTTGATAGTCCCAACAAGATTGATAGTCTTGTGTGTGGTGGTCTTGAAAATTAAAATTTGCCATATTTTGAGGAATAAGGATTGCCGTGTGATAAAATCTAGAATTGCTTAGCAGAGAAGCTTCATCGATTAGCTCGAAAAAACTAAACAAATAAACATGATGAAACCGACTTATTTGTGCCGAAAATGCAAGAACAGTCTTTTAAAATTTGAAGACCTGTTTTGATCATCGATTTCGAGCTTTATTCGCATCGGCATGTAATTCCGCACGATAGCTTGAACGAACTAACGGACTGCTTTCCACAAAAGGGAAACCCATTGCTAAGCCAATTTGTTTATACTTTTCAAATTGCTCAGGGTGAATATATTCCTTCACTGGCATGTGGTTCTTTGTGGGTGCTAAATACTGCCCAATGGTAACCACCAAACAGCCCACTTCACGCAAATCGTGGAGTGTTTGAATGACTTCTTCTTCTGTTTCACTCAATCCGAGCATGATGCCTGACTTTGCCACCAATCCACTTTGTGCAATCTGACGCAAAACCTCTAAGCTCTGACGATATTTTGCCACACTCCTAATCTGAGGAGTTAGTCGCTCCACTGTTTCCACGTTGTGAGATATTACTTCGGGCTGGGCATCAATCACCTGTTGAATGAGCTCCTTTCTACCTTGAAAATCAGGAATGAGCACTTCCATTTTAGTATTGGGATTCTTCGCCTTTATGGCTTTAATAGTCGCCACCCAAGCTGCTGCACCAAGGTCGGGCAGATCATCTCTATCAACTGAGGTGATTACAGCATGCTTCAATTCCATGATTCGAATCGATTCCGACACACTTTCTGGTTCATGTGGATCGATAGCTAGCGGCTTACCATGCGAAACGCCACAAAACTTACAATTACGAGTACATATGCCACCGAGAATCATGAAGGTAGCTGTTCCCCTATTCCAGCACTCCCCAATGTTTGGACAGTTTCCGCTCGCACAAATGGTGTGCAAATGGTGCTTTGTAGTGAGATTTTTCACTAAAGAGTAATTTTCGCCTTTGGGAAGATTCATTTTCATCCATCGAGGAAGGCGAGGTGTGGGCTTATTCTCTGAGTTCATCGTTCAACTATTTTTACAAGGAAGATTTTGAAAATTAACCGCTTTAGCTGCACCTTATTTTCTCACTTCGCAAAATGCAAATTTATAAATAAATCTACTCTTTCAACCATTATAAGTGAATAAGGTTTAAGGAAGCCTTTAAAATTGGCTCTTTGTTGAATGGATTGGGCAATTTTCAAATTCCCATTAAGCACTAATTTGTAGGTGTTATATCTTAGGATATTTATTTTGTTTGATTACCCATTGCCGTTGAAGGAATTAAATCGGTGCACTTTTAAACAGTTAAAGAATGACTAAGCTCATAATGAACAAAAAACAGAGCTAAAATGCAGCTTATCATGTTAATAATACAAACTTAATACTCCTCATGAAGAAAATTATGGACTAATAAGCTTGCTTATTACACCTCATGAAGAAAATTATGGACAAATAAGTTTGCTTATTTTAACATATCAAAAAAAATATGGACTAATAAGCAAACTTATTTGTCTTCATGAAAAAAAATATGGACTAATAAGTTTGCTTATTTTAACATATCGAAAAAAATATGGACTAATAAGCAAACTTATTTGTCTTCATGAAGAAAAATATCACCCAATAAGTCTTTATGTAAGACCATATCGGACTCCTATATGGCAAAAACTACATTCATAACGACGCATGATATACGTCATATATATAAAAAACATTCATAACGACACATGATATGCGTCATATATATAAAAAACATTCATAACGACGCATGATATGCGTCACATATATCAAAAACATTCATAACGACACATGATATGCGTCGCCTATATTTCAGAAATCACTACCTTTGCAAAAAATAGAAATTACATGTCGAAAGTTTCAAAATTAATATTAGGCATCGACCCTGGAACAATAGTTATGGGCTATGGACTAATAGAAGTGAACGGAAATGATGTGCGAGTTGTCAAGGCTGGCGTTATTAAAACTGGCGCATTCGATGACCACTACTTACGCCTAAATCATCTTTTCACCCGTGTGCAAGCAATTTTAGAGGACACACTTCCCGATGAACTCGCCATCGAATCGGCTTTCTATGGCAAAGATGTGCAAGCGATGCTCAAATTAGGTAGGGCGCAGGGAATCATCATGGGATTAGCATTGCAACGAGATATTCCAATTTTCGAATATGCACCTTTAAAAGTGAAACAAGCCGTTACTGGCATGGGGCGCGCCGCAAAGGAACAAGTGGCGTATTTTCTAAAAAACACCATGAAAATACCCAATCTCCCTCCCGAACTCGATGCCACCGATGCTATTGCTGTGGCAGTGTGTCACCATTTACAACAAAAAAACCCAATTAGCGCTAAAGCCTACAAAGGTTGGGGCGATTTTATCGCAAAGAACCCTAATCGAGTAAAGTAAAGACTTCGAAATCTCCGAAAAGGAGAAATAGAAACATGATAGTGATTAAATAATATAACTAAAGTAAACCTTCACCCTCCCCCTTTCGGGAGAAATCGAGAAAACAAACATCTAAGATATGCTCAACAAACAAAAATACATCAAATGGGAAGGCTGGATTTCAATCATTTTTAATAACATCTTGTTTGTTGCTAAATATTGGGTGGGAATCAGCTCTGGTTCTATTGCCCTGATTGCCGATGCATGGCACACGCTCACCGACTCTATTTCATCGGTCATTGTGCTAATTGCGGGCAAAGTTTCAAGCAAGCCAGCCGATGAAAAGCACCCTTTCGGACATGGTCGTGCCGAGCACATTGCTGCCATTATCATCGCAATCATGCTTTTTGTAGTTGCATTCGACTTCTGCATGTCGGGCATCGAGAAATTAAACACGCAAGAACATGTTGTTTTTGGAAAAATGGCATTTATTGTAACCATCCTTTCCATTTTAATAAAAGAACTCATGGCCCAATATGCACTTTGGGCATACCGCAAAACAAAAGCTTCCATATTGAAAGCCGATGCATGGCATCATCGAACCGATTCCATCTCCTCTTTAATAATTCTTGTTGGTATCTTTTTAGGAAAATACTTTTGGTGGATTGATGGTGTTCTTGCCATCCTCGTGGCTATCATGATTGCCAAAGTGGGCTATGATATTCTGGTGGAAGAAATTCGTTCTCTTTTAGGAGAACCTGTGGATGATGAATTAAAGAAGGCTATCGTGGAAACCATGCAGAAAGAATTTCTTTATGATATTCACATTCACCACATGCTCATTCACCGCTATGGTAGTCATTGGGAAATGAGCTGCCACATTAAACTCAACCAAGATATGCGCCTCAACGACGTGCATGCACTATGCACAAAAGTGGAAATAATCTTGAAGGAGCAATTCAACATCATAGCTACTGTCCATCCTGAACCTTTATTGGAAACGCTAGCATGAAGATGGCATAAAAGAATCTGCCTTCAGGCGATTGAATAAACAGCTTACTCGCTCAAAACTTTTTTTACATTCAAAAAGAAACCCCAAAGTTTGTTGTGAAAACTTTGGGGTTTCTTTCTCTTTTAAGCAATTCAACGCTGAGTACTTCTGCTACTCCTCGATGATGTGCGCTGGCTTTTTGTGCTACTTGGTGAACTTGAGCTTTTGCTTACCGATGTAGCTTTACTACTACTTGTCGACCGAATGTTCATCAGACCTGTTTTTGCACCCGTACTTGTTGTGCTAGCTTTTCTGTTGACATTGTTTGTTGTGCCTGTGCTTGTGCCCGTGCTCTTATTCACCGTTCCACGCGAGTTGCCTGT
>JBKEAC010000137.1:0-10776 GCA_047971925.1 Mangrovibacterium sp. | reverse complement strand
GGAAAAACATATCCCCACAACGATGGACAAGTGCCAACAGAAAAACTCGAAGGCTTGTGTCGCACGCTTTTTGTGGCAGCGCCCTTGTTGAAGCGTAATCCCGATTTGACACTCAATGGCATTCGTGTGGCTGACTACTACCAGCATCAGATTCTAAACTTGCTCGACCCTAATCACCCTTCTTATATTAAACCACGAGGAAACGGTGGTCCTAGTCAGATTCTTGTGGAGTTTGGAGCGTTGGCAATCTCCTTGTTTGTTGCTCCTGAAGTGATTTGGGAACCTCTTTCAAAGTCAGATAAAGACAAGCTCGCTACCGTGATGCTAAGCTATGGCGATGGTCCAACGGTAGATTCTAATTGGAAATTCTTTAACATCTTTGTGCTGAGTTTCTTTCAAGAACAAGGCTATGCAGTGAATGAGAAATTGCTGAAAGAATATTTAGAGAAATCATATAATGACTATCGTGGAGAAGGTTGGTATAACGACCATCCTGCCTATGATTATTATAGCATGTGGGCTTATCAACTTTATGGTATTATGTGGAGTGAGGTTTTCGGAAAAAAGCATTATCCAGAATATGCAGAGAAGCTCACACAACACTTTCTCGATATGCAACAAAGCTATCCTTATTTGTTTGATGAGCATGGGAAAATGGTAATGTGGGGACGAAGCATTTCTTATCGCATGGCATCAATAGCTCCATTCCCATTTTTCGGAACAGTTGAGGGTGCAAGCACCGATTTGGGTTGGCTTAGATATATTTCATCGAGCACTTTACTGCAATTTGTGCAGCATCCTGAGTTTATGAAAGACCGTGTGCCTACTCTTGGCTTTTATGGTGAATTTGAACCCGCAGTTCAGGTTTATAGTTGCCGTGGGAGTGTCTATTGGATGGGTAAAGCATTTCTCGGTCTGTTGATTCCTGAAGATAATGCATTTTGGACTGCTACCGAAAATCGCGGAGCTTGGGAAACTGAAATGAAGAAACAAGAAGTATATAATCACTTTTCGCCTTCCACTGATTTGCTGATTACCGATTATCCGAATAGTGGTGCAACAGAGGTTCGCTCGTGGTGCCATGAAAAAGTGGCGAGCGATTGGCAAAAATTCCGTTCAACAGAAAACTACAACCGATTAGCTTATAGTAGTGCCTTCCCTTGGCAAGCCGATGGCGAAAAGGGTGAAGTGGCGATGAACTATGTCTTCAAAAACAAGCATAGCAAGTGGGAGGCTCTTCGACTTTATTCCTTCAAGAAGTTTGAAGGTGGGGTGTATTATCGCGATGTGCAGCTTGAAACCAACGAAAAAGTTAAAATGCAATTAGCAGAAATGCCCTTGCCTAATGGCGTACTTCGTGTAGATAAATACACGGGAGATGCACCCATAGAAGCTCGTCTAGGTCATTATGCTTTGCCGAAACTTGATGGCAACATCACACGAAAATCGATACCAAATAAATACGGATTTGCACAAATAATCGATAATGGCGAATATCAAATTGCCTTGGTGGAATTGCGTGGAAATAGAAGTGTGGAAATCATTCCAACTTTCGGTTTGAACCCACAGGCGCATGAAAGTATGATAATCAATGCTGAAGTAGAAATGCAGAAAGATGAAGTATATCCATGTTTGATGCTCTGGAAAAAATCGGGCGAGAAGTGGAAGGATAAAGAATTATTTCCCGTGGAATCGGTGGAAGAGATAGACAGCAAAGTTGTAGTGAAGTTCAGAGATAAATCAAAAACAATTATAACATATTAGCGTATGAGAATAAAATCTGTATTAAGTGTATTCATGCTATCAGGGGCAATAAGTTGCTTTGCTCAAACAGCAAATGATTGGGAAAACCCCGCCGTTTTCTCTGTGAATGAAGAGCCGCAACGTGCGCAATTTATTCCCTACCAAAGCACGAAAGCAGCCTTGGAAAACGATAAATTCAAGTCTGACTTTGTGCTCGATTTGAATGGAACATGGAAGTTTAACTGGGTGTATAAACCCAGCGAGCGACCTGTGGATTTCTATAAAGAAAACTTCGATGTGAGTTCTTGGAATGACATTACAGTGCCTTCTAATTGGGAGCTGCAAGGCTATGGAACACCAATTTATACCAATATAACTTATCCATTTCCTAAGAATCCGCCTTATGTGAGTCATGAGCATAATCCGGTTGGGTCCTACAAAAGAACATTTAATTTACCCGCTTCATGGACCGATAGAAATGTCATTCTCCATTTTGATGGTGGAGTCTCTGCCATGTATGTGTGGGTGAATGGTGAAAAAGTGGGTTATAGTCAAGGAACAAAAAATGTAGTGGAGTTCAACATTACAAAGTATTTAAAATCCGGAGAAAACTCCCTAGCTGTTGAGGCTTATCGTTGGAGCGATGGTAGTTATTTGGAAGATCAAGATTTTTGGCGACTTTCGGGCATTGAGCGCGATGTTTATCTGCTGAGCTATGCGCAAGTTCGTATTGACGACTTTTTCGCTAAGGCTGGACTAGATGCGAATTATCGTCACGGAGAATTTGCCATCGACCTCGATGTGAAAAACTATTCTTCGCAAGCTGCCAAAGGTTCGTTAAAACTTTCGATTCTCAATGCGCAAGGGAAAGCAGTTTATAACACGCAAAAGAACTTTTCAACTAATGCTGAAAGTAATGCCACGGTGAGTGCGTCGGCAACGATTAAAAACGTGCAACATTGGAGTGCTGAAACACCGAATTTGTACAAGTTAATCCTGGAACTTTATGACGACAAAGGGGCGTTGATTGAAACTACTTCGCAAAACCTTGGGTTCCGAACCGTGGAAATCAAAAATAGTCAACTCCTAGTCAATGGTAAAGCTGTTCTAGTGAAAGGTGTTAATCTTCATGAACACAAAGAGAAAACTGTGCATTACGTTGATAGAGCAACCATGATTAAAGACATCGAGGTGATGAAAGCACACAACGTGAATGCGGTTCGCATGTCGCATTATCCACACACATCGCTTTGGATTTCTCTTTGCGATGAATATGGCTTGTATTTAGTTGATGAAGCAAACATTGAAACACATGGAATGGGAGCAGAATGGCAAAGCTGGTTTCGCAAAGAAGCGCACCCTGCTTACCTCCCTGAATGGCATGCAGCGCACATGGATAGAATAGTGAGCCTTGTGGAGCGCGACAAAAACCATCCATCTGTAATCATTTGGAGTTTAGGAAATGAGTGTGGTAATGGTAAAGTTTTTTATGATGCTTATCGTTGGATTAAAGAGCGCGACAATTCTCGCCTAGTGCAATTTGAGCAAGCTGGAGAACATGAAAACACCGATGTGGTTTGCCCCATGTATCCTGCCATGAAAGATATGCACAAATATGCCGAAAAAGAAAATCCAGGACGACCATTCATCATGTGCGAATATTCGCATGCCATGGGTAATAGTAACGGAAATTTTAAAGAATATTGGGACTTAATTCGTTCGAAACCTCACATGCAAGGCGGATTCATATGGGATTGGGTTGATCAAGGATTATTATCAACCAATGCTTCGGGAAATGAGTTTTGGGCTTATGGTGGCGACATTGGTGGCGAAAAATATACTAACGATGGAAACTTTTGTTTGAATGGAGTGGTTAATCCCGATAGAACACCGCATCCCGGATTGTTTGAAGTAAAACATCAATATCAAAGCATTCACGTGTCGGCCAAGAATTTAAGTAATGGAGAACTAAACATCTATAACGAGTATTCATTTATCAGCTTAGATAAATTCAACTTTCACTGGACGCTCTTGAAGAATGGTCATGAAGTAGGGAACGGAACATTCAACACGAACACTAAAGCCGGCGAAACAAGCACCGTGAAAATCAAATTGCCTGAGGTGAAAGCAGCTGCCGGAGTTGAACATATCTTGATTGTTCGTGCTTTTACTAATGAAGCCGAAAACCTCGTACCCGCCGGTCATGAAGTGGCAAACAATGAACTTGCTTTCGCTGGAAATGACTATTTTGTAGCTCCCGAAACTTCATCGGCAAAGGTTAATGTGAAAGAAGAAGGTGATAATATCATCATAAGCACTGAAAAAGTGGAAACACGCATTAGCAAACGTTCGGGCTTGATTTATCGCATGGTGGCGGAAGGAAGCTGGTTGATTAACTCGGAGCTTGCCCCTGATTTCTGGCGCGCGCCAACCGATAATGACTTCGGAAATGGCATGCCCGACCGCATGAATGTCTATCGAACTGCGGGAAATCATCGTCAGTTGAAAAACATTAAAGTGGAAGAAAAAGACAATGCAGTGGTGATTACGGCTAATTTGAAACTGACCGACATTAATTCCGATTATCAATTGGTATACACCGCTCGTGGTGATGGTTCAGTGCAAGTTGATGTGCATTATGTGGCAGCTGAGGGATTGCCCGGATTACCTCGATTTGGTATGAAGTTACGTCTTTCGGGCGACTATAATCAGTTTGAATATTACGGTCGTGGACCTTGGGAGAACTACAACGATCGCAACTCCGCCGCATTGTTAGGAATTTACAGCAGCGATGTTGCCGATCAATATTTCGCTTACATCCGTCCGCAAGAGAATGGTTATAAAACCGACCTTCGCTGGATGGCATTAACTAACGCTAAAGGTATCGGCTTGCGTGTGGAAGGTTTGCAACCTTTAAGTGGAGCTGCTTTGCACTTTGAATCGGCCGATTTCGATCCTGGCTTGACTAAAAAGAATCGCCATTCGGCAGAGCTTGTGGCAAAACCTGATGTGTTCTTGAACATCGACTTGTTGCAACAAGGCGTGGGTGGAGACAACAGTTGGGGTGCAATGACACACCGCCAATATCGTCTGGAAGATAAAGAATATTCGTATAGCTTCATTTTGAAGCCAGCAAGGTAGTTTAGGTTTATGTGGATTTTAAACGGTAGCAACGAAAGTTGCTGCCGTTTTCTTTTTTTTACCCAAACAATATTTCAACTGCACGTTGTTGCACTGCATCTACTTTTATTAAGCTCATACATTTCACACCTTCTTTATAAATGCAGGGCTTATTGCCAAACACTGAACAAGGGCGACAATTAATGTCAGAACCATGATACTGAATAATATTCTGAGCCGATTGCATGTAAGGAGCAAAACCTAAAGCAGGATGTGTAGCTCCCCAAATCGAAATGACAGGAATGCCAGCCATTGAAGCAAAATGCATGTTGGCGGAATCCATGGAAATCATTAACGACAAGTGAGGAAGCAATTGAAGTTCTTCGCTGAAATTGAGTTTCTTTCCAACCACCGAGCAATGCTCCACTGATTCCGATAATAGTTCCAATTGCTCTAATTCATGATTTCCACCACCAAATAATAAGAATTTCACTCGACCAGTTAAACCCAGTTGAGTGATGAGTTGAGCAAACTTTGCTAGTCCCCATTCTTTTTGTTTGTGGGCAGAAAAGGGAGCAATTCCCACGAGTTTATAAATGGTGAGATTCTCTTTCGGGTTAATTTTTTGAAGTAAACTCGTTCTATCGCCCGATGTAATTAAAGGCGGCTGCGGAAGTTTCACCTCGAAGCCAGCCTGTGTGAAAACACGAACGTAACGGTCGATTGTTGATGGTAATTCGGTTGTTCTTTTCGTTTTTACGATCGCCTTTTTTTCAGCTCGTCCTTTATCAATCTTGTAGATTTTTTTCCCATGAAAGCTCTTGAAGAAGCCATTTAAAACATGAGTTCGAAGAACTTGGTGCATATCGAAAATATAGTCGGGATTAATCTCACTCATTAATTTCCGATGCAGTCGATACAGTCCTTTCACCCCAATCCATTCTTTTTTTAAATCAACCCCCAGAAAATGCAAACGCTCTATATCTTTAAAGAGTGGTGCAAAGAAAGGGCGCGACATGAAATAAATCTCCATGTTCGGATTGGCCAAAAGAGCTCCTTTTAGTACGGGGAGCAAGAGTGTAACATCGCCAATGGCCGATGATCGATAGACCAAGATTTTAGTCATCTGTCTATTTGTAATTTTCGTAAGATTTCTCTTCAACTAAAGTAGAACCTGTTAGGTCGTTGATTTTGCGCTTCACTTCAGCACGGGTGTCATTCTTGAAATACACAGAACGAGCAACTTGCACAAATTCATCGCCAAAGTCTTTTGCTTTTTCAAGTTCACGAATGCGATCTTCAATATCCCACAACTCCTTGTTCACTTCAAGAAGAGCTTGATAATGTGCATGGTCTTTCGATATTATTTGAGTTGTAGCCTCGTTTAAAACATCATATTCATTACGCAAATTGGCTAGTTTTCCAGCATCTTTAATGCGCTCAAGTTTAATTTCAATGATTGTTAGTTTGTCAACAATTTCACCATTTGACACTTCAATTTTCATGCGTATTTAAGTATTTCAAGTTAAACATTATTTCTAAAGTGGAAAGGTAGGAAATTATTATTTAAGTTGAAAGCTTTTGAAGCTGAATGCGTGATTTTTTTTTGGGACGAGCAATTTAACTTGACTTCTGAAAATTTGCATTGAAGTTTTCTACCTAAAAGCACATGCCGAATTTTCCACTCATGGAAGTCTTAGCACTCCTTGATTTGTGTCAGCCATGCTTATTCTACATTCACAACTGACCCAATGCCTTTTTGATTGCCATTTCGGCTTCTAGGGTTATTTCTTCGCCTGTTTTCCCTTCGGTAGAAATAGGAGTAAGGGCGGTGTAGGTAAGGTGAACACCCCAAGGTAGTGGAAATGAGCCATCTTTTGTGAGCTCATAGTGCCCACTAATTGCAACAGGCACAATTAACGACGATGGAGCATATTTTAAGAGAGTAGTTACCCCCGATGATTGAAACGTGCGCACTTTGCCATCTTTCGAGCGGGTTCCTTCGGGGAATATGCTCACCGCTGAATGTTCTTGCGCTGTAATTTTTCCTAATTTGGCTATTTCGCTAATCGATTGACGTGGATTGGAACGGTCGATAAGTGCAGAACCTCCAACTTTGAGGTTGTACGACACACTAGGAATGCCCTTTTCAAGAGATTTTTTTGCAACGAAACGCATGTATTTATTTTTGAAACCAAGAACCATAGCCGGAATGTCTAAAGCCGATTGGTGGTTTGAAAGTGCAATGATTGGGCGATCGGTTGGTATATCCTTAAAACCAATAAATCGAATGCGTGCACCCACTAGCACCGAACTATAAGTGAGCATGTAGCAAAGATAAGGAATTGATTTTTGTCGAGCTCTTTCGCTGAATATCTTGCAAACTAATTGCACCACGTGGAAGAAACATAGAGCAAAGGCAAAGAAAAACAGACTAAATGGAGTGAGTATGTAGGACAAAATTTTTTTCATTTAATTGGAATTGGTGTTTTTATAATGTAAAGCCTCAATATGCGCTTCTGTGTGTAGTAAATTTTTTGAAGTGAGCTATAGGAAGAGTGAGCAGCTTTGAATTGCTCACTCTTTATTGCATGAACTGATTGTTTTAAACGTTGAAACGGAAGTGCATGATATCTCCATCTTGCACAACATATTCCTTGCCTTCAACTCCCATTTTACCCGCTTCTTTGCAAGCGTTTTCGCCTCGAAGGGTAATAAAGTCGTTGAATTTTATAACTTCGGCTCTAATAAAACCTTTTTCAAAATCGCTATGAATAACTCCTGCCGCTTGTGGTGCTTTTGCCCCTTTGTAATATGTCCAAGCGCGCACCTCTTTTACTCCAGCAGTGAAGTAGGTTTCAAGTTTTAAAAGTTTATAGGCTGATTTGATTAATTTTGCAACGCCCGATTCTTCCAAACCTAAGTCTTCTAAGAACATCTTGCGCTCTTCATAATCTTCTAATTCGGCAATATCAGCTTCGGTTGCAGCTGCAATCATTAATATTTCAGCATTTTCGTTGGCAATAGCAGCTTTTACAGCTTCCACATGCTTATTCCCTGTTTTAATCGACGCTTCATCAACATTACAAACATAAAGAATTGGCTTGTTGGTGAGCAATTGCAAGTCGCTCACAATGTGTTTGTCCATATCTTCAACTTCCACCGTACGTGCCGATTTTCCCTCAAGCAGCGCATTGCGCAAAGCAGTAAACACTTCCACTTGCTTCATTGCATCACGATCTTTTCCTGTGCGAGCTTGTTTTTCCACCTTTTGCAATCTCGATTCTACGGTCTCAAGGTCTTTTAGTTGGAGCTCAATGTCGATAGTTTCTTTATCGCGAACCGGATTAATGCTATTGTCAACATGGGTAATGTTGTCGTCTTCAAAGCAGCGTAGAACATGAATAATTGCATCGGTTTCACGTATGTTTCCAAGAAATTTATTTCCTAAACCTTCGCCTTTGCTTGCGCCTCGAACCAACCCTGCAATATCAACAATTTCCACCGTTGTGGGAACTATTCGCTCGGGTTTAATGATTTCAGCCAATTGATTTAAACGCTCATCGGGAACTGTAATTACGCCCACGTTGGGCTCGATGGTGCAGAAAGGAAAGTTTGCCGATTGAGCTTTTGCATTCGACAAGCAGTTAAAAAGAGTCGATTTTCCCACGTTTGGTAAACCAACAATACCACATTTTAATGCCATTATTTAATTTTCTAATTTTTTAAACTGCAAAGTTATAACTTTTTGGCTAATATGCTAAGCATGTAGATGAGAAATGCTAGCCACATGATGCTGGCAGGGTTAATGATTTTTTGTTTGAAATCAATTATAAAAGAATTGATTACAGCTGCTGCAAGTGCCACAACCCAAATTGTCATGCTGGTTGTGAATGCTCCTTCAGTGCTGCTTTTTGAAAAAACTGAAAACATGATATACACAAAACCGAACACTAAAAGCCAGGTGAGAATCGAGCAATTTATTTCGGGTATTGTCATTGTCTTTGGAACAGTGCGCAGGGTGAGATGGTTTTTAAATTCGAGTTTCATCGTTTGTTGTATTATTTTTTTTATTCTATTTTTTTACTTCGTTAAGCTTTGCAAGCGTGGACTAACAGTGCTTTGAATACACCATTTTCGCTCTTCACTTCAAATGATTCGCCAAGCGAGATGATTTTAAATTGATTACTTTCATAGAGTTTCTGCAAGTCTTTTGGGTGAAAACCAAAATCAGCTCCATCGGTCACTTTCAACCAATCCCATTGAAAAAGATGTCCATTATCATGAAGTAAACCATGCAATTGACTGAACTTCTCACTTTGGTTTGAAACAAAAGCCATCACCGATGACGCCACAATTATGTCGAAAGGTGTTTGAAGAAGTTTTTCAGTCTTTATATCGTCGAAATTTAAGTCACTCTGTAATATTTGCACATGGCTAAGTTTCTTTTGTGCAAGAATTTCGAGCATCTTTTCCGATGAATCAACTGCCACAACTTCGGCTCCCGATAAACTTAAAAGTTCGGTGAGCAGACCAGTTCCACAACCAAAGTCAAGCACTCTCAATCCTTGGAGTTTTTGTCGTTTGCTCAAATCGCGAAAACAATATTGTGCAAAATCTTTTACTCCCGGTGTGGTTTCCCAACTCGATGCAAAATTATTCCAATCAACAAAAACTGAGGCTTGCGAGCTGTCGATTTCCAGTTGAACAATGGGGTAGGGCTTGCCAAAATCATCAAGTTCACTTCTTGAAATAATTTCAAAACCACAAGCTTTATAGAAGGAAAGTGCAGCATGATTTTGTTCGTTCACACTCACCCTCGAAATGCCAAATTGTTCGCGTGCTGTTTGAAGCAATGCACGACCAATGCCCTTTCGCATGTGCCGCGGATGAATAAAAAGCATTTCTAAATGAATTTGATTAACCCCCATGAAGCCCAGAAGTTCACCATCTTTTTTCTGCAAACAGAACACTTGTGTTTGATTCAATGCTTTTGTTAATTCTGCTTTATAGAATTGAACATCATCATCTTGCAAGAAATGATGTGTACTTAAAACAGAGTCTTCCCAAAGTTGAATGATGGGTAAATGATGCGACCTTGACGCTTCGAATAGCTCTAATTCGTTCATGAATTTCTTAATTTGAGTCCAATTATACTCATTTTCGATCAATAATCATGCACTCCAGTGTTTTTTTTACGCTTTTTCTTCATGTGCTCATAATCTAAGGGTGGGAATTTCTGAAATTAATTTTCCTTTTTTTGGGCGTGCCGGCATTTGCCAACCCTCAAATCATCGCCATGCCGTCGCGCTTTCCGCTTCAATCTTTTAAGTGGGCAAAAGACAGAGCCCACTTAAAAGGATTTCCGCTGCAATCGCTCACGCACCTAACGGTAAGTAAAACGCAAAATGAAACACACTTTTCGAGCAAAAAAAAAGAAAATGAAAAATAATTTTCAAACAACAGAAAATCAACACAATAAAATTTGATATTTTTTTCGCAAGCCAAACTGATTAGAGGTGTTTTTCGTTAAAAATGTAATCTCCAGATAGCAATTTACACCAAAATTGCAATGTCCAATTAGCAAGAAAAAATTTTTTCAGACGAAAAACAAAACGGGAATGGACGTGAAAAAATTTTTTCAGACGAAAAACAAAATGGGAATGGACGTGAAAAAATTTTTTCAGACGAAAAACAAAACGGGAATGGACATGAAAAAATTTTTTCAGACGAAAAACAAAACGGGAATGGACATGAAAAAATTTTTTCAGACGAAAAACAAAACGGGAATGGACGTGAAAAAATTTTTTCAGACGAAAAACAAAACGGGAATGGACGTGAAAAAATTTTTTCAGACGAAAAACAAAACGGGAATGGACATGAAAAAATTTTTTCAGACGAAAAACAAAACGG
>JBKEAC010000136.1:0-7573 GCA_047971925.1 Mangrovibacterium sp. | reverse complement strand
CCGTAGTATTCTAAGCTATATAGTCATTAAGCATGTCGGTTGACGATGATTAAATGATAGATTCAGAAGATATTACACAATCTCGATGATGGTAACGCATTGCAATGTATCTTTAGCAGCCTCCTCAATTCAATAATTAATTCCACCAACGGGTAATGTATCGCAAATGTTCGATTAAATTTTTCCGAATGGTCAGCACAATCCCGCAGGGCAACCAAACACGCCCAAAAAGGCGTGTTGGTGTTGCCATTCGGGATGGTTCAGTGGTTGCGCTATATGGTTGTGATGTTCATGATTGGCGTATTCCAAAAAAAGCGCAAAAAGAATTGTTATTTTAATAAATATCTCTACCTTTGGGAAATAACTAATCTAAAACTATGAACCCCACAACAAACACACAAAATAGTTTCAGCTTCGAGCCCTCCCCCTTTTGGGGAGACGGAGGAGTCTTGCCTTTTGGTGAAGTGTTCATCGAAGAGCGCAACAACACTTGGAATACGCCTTTCTTGTTCAATGGAAAAGAGCTTGACGAAGAGACTGGATTGTATTATTATGGAGCGAGGTATTATGATGCGAGGGTGAGTTTGTGGTATGGGGTTGATCCTGTTTCTGAACTTGCGCCGAGCTGGTCGCCTTATCGTTATTGTTTCAATAGTCCTGTGAATTATATTGATCCTGCGGGGATGTTGGATGATAATTACTCCGTTGATGACAAGGGAAACATCAAATTAAAAGAAAAAACAAATGATAATTTTGATGTTTTATATAATTGTAACAAAAGCACATCCATTCAGGTTGACAAGGGTGTTTTAAGTAATTCCCGAACAAATACGGTTATAGCTAGCAATAAAAAAGAATATACCTTTGACCAATACGAAATTACGGGAGATGAAAAGGCAAAAAAACTGTTTGAATTTATTTCTGATAATTCAGATGTTGAGTGGTCACTTACAGGCGTAGGAGCAACCAGTGGAGAGAAGGGAAAAAGTATTCTAACCACCTCACATATAAAAGACTCTGAAATAGGAGGTGGGTACTTAAAGGCATATGGATATACCATAAGGAAGCATTCTCATAGTCACCCGTATGGTGAACGTCCTTCGCCGGCTGATAAAAAATTTGCTGAATCATTAAATCTAAAATTTCCCAAAGCCACTTTAGACATATATCACAAAGAAGAGTATTTTCGGTATGATAAAAATGGGTTAATATCAATTCCTGTCATGACCTTACCAGAGATTGAAATTAGGACTCCTAGAAAAGACTAAGGTAATGATTGGACATTTAAAAATTACAGCTGTATTTTTGTTGTGCCTAAGTAATGCCAATACGCTTGCTCAGCAAAAAGAGGAACAGATAGAACTCTTGCATTTAAGTGTTGAAGAAGAAAGCTTTTCATTAATTCTAGATAGCATAATTATGCACGAAAAGGCCTGTGATTATTACGATTGTGAATTATTGTTTTCGGTTGACATAAGAACGTATGAAGATAAATTTCTTATATCCATCGCATCTCAAAAAGATAGTAATATATTACTGGGCTTAAATCCATACGGTTATTTTTATTATCAAAACTATTTATTTATTGTTGATGGTGAGCAATGTGAATATATCCTTTCAACTTACGGAACCAAAAAAACTTTCAAATATATAAATTATAGTCATCTCGATTCTCAACCTAAAAAAGGAGAAAAAATAATGATATACATATATAATGATGATTCCTTTTCTCAGTGGCACTATTGCTATACTAATAGTAAGTTTATCTTACTGATGCATCAAACATGCGGCAATGCCAGTACCAATATTCCCAAGTAAAGCATTAGCTTTGCATTGAAAATCAATCATAAAACTATGAACCCCACACCCAACCCACAAAATAGTTTCAGCTTCGAGCCCTCCCCCTTCGGGGGAGACGGAGGGGGCTTTCCCTTTGGTGAAGTGTTCATCGAAGAGCGCAATAACACTTGGAACACGCCGTTTTTGTTTAACGGAAAAGAGTTTGATAGTGAAACGGGATTGTATTATTACGGAGCGAGGTATTATAATCCGAGGGTGAGTATTTGGCATGGGGTTGATCCGCTGGCGACTTATAATCCAGTAATAGAAACAGAGCATTATATTGATGGACAACATAATGGTGGCGTTTTTAATAGCTTCAATCTTAATGTTTATGGGTATTGCTATCAGAATCCCGTTAAGCTAGTTGACCCAAATGGGAAGCAAGCCTCGTTTGAGATTCGCATGCAGCATCGAGATCGGGCTTATTTGCAAGGGAATCTCACAAAAGAGGAGCACCAAGCACAAGTAAAAGCCGAGGCTGTAGGAGGATTAATTGGAGCTTATGTTTTGGCAGAAGTGTTGGTAACAAGAGGGAAAATGACTAAGTCTATAATTAAATCGAACTCTGTAACAGCAGGGTTTACAGGAGCTGTAGATGTCGGTTTTCAATTATTTGACAACAAGAAAGGAATTGATTTTAGTAAGACTGGAGACGCAATGTTAAATTCTGTTGATATATTTGACGGGGCTTTAGGTGCATTTAATGTGCAGGGTAAGTATAACGTTACTTTTGAAGTAGCAAAGATTTTAGCAGGCGGAATTATTGATGTAGGTCCGAATGGAGAGATGAAAACCGTTTTTGAGGATAAGTCACTGCTTGATGCTGGAATTGATGCTGGAGCAGGAGCTCTGTTACAGTACAAAGGAATTAAAGGAAAGTTTTCTGCCCCAGCGAAGAGGCTTGGGTATGAGTTAGGTAACTTTGTCTCTGATAAATTTTACTCTGACAATATTAACGTTGAGACGGAGGAGAGACAATGAAAGATTTTAAAAAGCTAATGTATTGCTGTTATTTAAAGCTGGTGGCTTTTTCTTTTGAAACAATACAAATAATATCTATTCTTTATTTAATGTGCAGCTTAATTGCTACAAGCTCTGTTTTTTATGTTTATGCAGTTAATATCGATCATGAATGTGTAACTATAATTGACTTCGTATTGTGGGGAAATTCAGTAGCTTGCATTCTAATCCTTCTTTTGATTGTACGAACTAAAAAGTTCTGGAGTTTTTTTTGGGGGGAGGAACCTGAAAAGTAGATGTTTTCTATGAAGTGAGCAATTCTATATTAAAAACGGATTTATCTTTTCCTATAGCTGCGCAAATCTCTTTTCGTCTATATCCTTGCGCTAGCATGACTGAAATTGTATATCTTTGTTCCTCGGTTATATATCCCATATTTTACAACTTTTTGGTAGGAGGACTAAAATAAGACCTATATCCATTCAGCAAAAAGGGAAAGTGATTTTTCTTTCCTTTTCTCTAAAAAAATAGAGGGTTTTAACACTCCCTTAAAAGTTGCATTTGTGACTTGAATTTAAGATGTCATGAAAAGAGGAATAATAGTTATCGTATTATTAGCAATGAGCATTGTTAACGCATATTCACAACATGCTTTATTAGAAATTAAAGAGCTTAAAGTTGCTAATGTCGTTGTGAATTTAGAAGATGATATTTTTGACGAAGACGAGTCTGATGGTCCATATGTTAATCTGAGTTGCGAATTAATTAACACAGGCAGTGATGATTTTTATATTTATCCTTCAATATCTGATATTTTTATTACGTTCAATTATAAAGGAACCGAATACAAAATAGATGTAGAGGCTATGCCATTTACGGATGAAGAAATTAGAGATGTTAAATGTGGACAAGCTGTTAATTTTAGGGTTGGCGCTTATTTGTTGCTGGGTACGTCTTTGTGGTCAGAAAGCAAGTCGGATTACAGGGATGTTCTATTATGTATTTTACCCACCATACGAGTCAGATATCTAGATACAAATATTGGTTGTTATTCCTCTGTAATCAAAACCGTCAAAACGCTGTAAAACAATTAAAAGCCTGGAGCTACCAGGCTTTTAATATAGTATTGATTATATTTTCCTTTTAGCGATAAAAGCGCCAATGACGGAGAGGACACAGGGAAATCGCATTTAAAGATATTTTTAATAATAATCAGTGTTATGCTTTGTGATTTCATTATTTATTAGTACTTTAGCAGAACCAAAGATGAATGGTACATTCAAAAAAAATGTCCAATTCACACCAAAAAATTACATCTAAATTATTTACCTCATTCGAATCCTTGGAAGATCCCAGACGAACTAATAAAGGCAACTTGCGCCATCCGTTAGAACAGATTTTATTCTTAGTTGTGGCGGGGTTACTGAGCAAATGCACTACATGGGTGGAGATTGAAATCTTCGGGAAGCATAAGATTTCTTGGTTAAGGAAGTTTTATGATTACAAAAATGGCATTCCGTCACATGATACCATGGGGGTCTTATTTTCAAGACTTGACTATGATGTTTTTTCGCAATGCTTCATGTCTTGGTCGAGTTCTGTTTTTCAAAAAGACTTCTCCCAACACATTGCTATTGATGGAAAAACGATTCGAGGTTCTGGAGAGAAGTTTTCAGGTAAGAAACCTTTTCACGTTGTTTCTGCTTATGCATCAGCGGTACGTCTGACACTGGCACAAAGCGTAGTTGATGCCAAAAGCAATGAGATTCCGGCCATTTCAGACTTATTGGATTTAGTCGATATCCAAGGGCATATTGTAAGTAGTCGCCCCTTAAAAACTACTTTTAGTATTGATTTTTAATACAATAAATCTAAAAATGCTTTGATAAATTTGCAAGTTTTGCTATCTTTGGATTCAAAAACTTGCAAATTTTTTATGATAAAGTCGACACAAAACACCCCATCCTTGTTTTCTACATTAGCTGATTTATTGAACCAGCAACATCCTTTATACAAGCTTTCGCACAAGATAAATTGGGCCGTATTTGAGCAAGCCTTTACCCCGCTATACTGCCCAGATAATGGTCGTCCAGCCAAACCAATCCGCTTAATGTGTGGCTTGTTAATCCTCAAACATCTTCGAAATGTCTCTGACGAATCGGTTGTAGAACAATGGAGTGAAAATGCTTATTATCAATATTTTTGTGGTATGCATGAGTTTGTTCCGTCCTTTCCTTGCAATTCATCTGAGTTGGTGCATTTCCGCAAGCGGATAGGCGAAAAGGGCATAGAACTTATCCTTGCAGAAGGCATTCGTGTGAATGATGACAATAGCGGAGAAGAACTTGAAGCGAACTTTACCACATTTGTAGGGCGAGATGCACATTATATGGAGCGCAAAGGCAATGCGATAGTTCACTCAGAAAGACGTTATGGAACAAACAACGAAACCCCACCTGGAGAATATTATTTGTTTTCTAGCGGAACGAATGGCGATAGAGGGGGAGGTAAATACCAACTTTATATTGGAGATGAAAATGGAAGTCGCACCATAAACGGTCCAGATGGGCAGCGTACAGGAATTGCTTTGCACGGTTGGGATCCTCGGTTTAGCCAAGGTTGTTTAACAACATTTCAACACGGATCGAATGGTGGAGTACAGTCGATTATTGATGCGATTCCAGATTTATCCGATGACACACAGCCAGTGAGAATGATAATCCAACCGCGACCTGTCATGCTAACGCAAAGAAATAGTCAGGTAGTCAGACAGGGTAATCCATTTAGGGTTCCATATCGAATTGATGAATTTTAAAATTAAGAAATAGCCATGAAGTTTTCCACATTGATTTTGCTGATGTTAGTTGTAAACTCAGCTTCCGCTTTTGGGCAGTCTGTATCAAAATGCGATTCGACATTCATATACAATCATTTGCTGTCATTTAAAAAAGACACGAATACGTTTAATGACATAGATGAACCGGAAATTTATGAATTCTATTTTTCGGACAGTATTAAAGCCAGAAAATATTTTTACGAGGCTGCTTTTTTAAAAAGCATACCTATTGATCAACGAGTTATAATGGTAAGCTATTTAGAGTATGATAAAAAACTTAATGTACATAAGTGGATGTATAGTAACTTGGAAAATCGAAAAGACACCATAAACTATTTTCGCATTTTAGATTCTGATTATGGTATGCCCTATTCTAAAATAGGTATAGCTGAAAGTACAATCGAATCATATTTAAAAACGTCCAAAAAATAATCCAATATCTAAACCCTATGAAACAAAAACTAAGCTACAAAATCTTTGCCTGGCTTTTCATTTGTATAATGATGAGTCAAAGCTGTTTTGCCTATGGCATGCCAAATAAGCCATCTGGCGAGGAAGTACACGACAGCACGTCAGCTCAAATTTATGATTCAACAACTCTCACCATAGGTTTGTGGGGCGACAATCAGTTTGATAATCCTGCGGATAATTACACCGAAGTGGAACTTTATGAAGAGCTCACTGCAAATAGCGAACTTTATCTAGTTTATGAGTTGGAAGGCATCAGCCACCATTCGGGCGTGACACGACGCATTAATGATGAACTGGCTTTGGGAGGAAGATGGGTGCAGTTGAGTCGGACAAATAAAATTCAGCGCGAGCGCATTAATCCACAGACGGTGAAGCAGGGAATGAATAAAGTTTATTTCGGGCAGTGTGCTGATGCTGATTATGGTTATCGAGTGCGCAATGTGCGCTTTGAGCTTCAAGAAAAAGCAATTGCAAGCCCTAGCGTATTTTTTAGTGCACAGAAAAATGCCGATAGGATTTATCTACAAGGTTTCAGCACGCAGGAAGATGCGCAAATTAAAGTAGGACAAACAACAATTCCCACGCACCACGGTAATTTTGAAGCGGAGTTAAATGTGGGCGAATCGCAAACACTCACGCTACTTCATGCCGATGGCAGCGAGGAACATTTTCCGATAACAGCGCAACAAGTGCGCTTGGATTATCAACATGAATTAGAGCCCTTCGGTGAAAGTCGGATGGTTTATTTTGAAGTGAAGCAAAACAATGCGTTGTCTCTTGATGGTGCAGAACTTTTAGCCGGAGAGCAAATCACCCAATCGGATAAAGATATCAGCTTGACCACGCTTCGTCATGCCGATATGCCTGCCCTTGACATGGGCTTAAACAATGTCACCAAACAAGCTCGCGGCTATCGTTTCTTGCCTCATGGCGAGCATTTTTCCGATAGCGGAGCGGTGGTTAAGTTGGCTTACGACAAGCTGAACCTCCCCTCGGGCTACACTGAGAAAGACATTCAAGCCTATTACTTTGATGAAGCCACAGGACATTGGGCAAGCCTTCAAATAGACAGCATCGACACGCAAAACGGAGTGATTTATGCCCGCACCACGCACTTCACCGACATGATTGCTGGGGTGATAACTGCTCCTGAAAGTCCGGAAACAGCAGGCTTCACGCCCACCATGATGACAGGCATTCAGGCAGCTAATCCTACAGCTAAGGTGGGGATGATAGCAGCCCCAAGTGCGAACAATCGAGGTTCAGCAGGCATGAGCTACAGCCTAGAAATGCCCCCAGCGAGAAATGGCATGAGTCCGAATGTAAGCATCAGCTATAACAGTGATGGCGGCAGCGGCTGGTTGGGTGAGGGCTGGGATGTGAGCATTCCGAGCATCAGCGTGGAAACCCGTTGGGGCGTTCCTCGCTACAACCCTTCCGAAGAAACCGAGACCTATCTGATGG
>JBKEAC010000135.1:0-24956 GCA_047971925.1 Mangrovibacterium sp. | reverse complement strand
TTCACCTCACGAAAAAAAATATCACCCAATAAGCTTGCTTAATTCACCTCACGAAAAAAAATATCACCCAATAAGCTTGCTTAATTCACCTCACGAAAAAAAATATCACCCAATAAGACTTTAGAAAGGACCATATAGGACTCCTATATGGTAAAAACTGAATTCAGTTTTGTCATACAGGACTGCCCAATGATAAAAACTAAACTCAGTTTTGTAATAAAAGCGACGCATATCATGCGTCGTTACGAATGTTTTTTTTTGCAATATATATGACGCATATCATGCGTCGTTACAAAAGCAGATTAAACGTGCTAGAATTTATTCAGAAAAAGGGTGAAATTCTGCATGACAATCCAACAAATGACCAAAAGGGCGTTGCGCTGAAAGACGCATTGCATGCACTCACTGCGTGATTGTGGTTCGTGATTGTGGGTGATTTCTCAAAAGCTAAGAGCATGAGGCAAAAAAAAGAGGATAATTATAAAATTACCCTCTTTTCGATTATATCTTTTTTCGATTATTTTTTCACTTGATCCCAGTCAGTCATTCCACCTTCCACGTAAGGCTCATTTCCTGATTCAGAAGTAGCAGTTACTTTAAAATCGGTTACACCTGCAGCCACATTGATCAATGTAGAACTTCCTTTAGCAAGGTTTCCGTCAACCACGATAGATGCACCAGCACCATTCACCTTGATTGTAGGAGCTAAAGTCCAGTTGAAGTTACCATTCACCACTAATTTAGCACCAGCTTCAAGAACAAGCGTACTTGCATAAAGGTCGGTTGCACTGTTGATTGTTAAAGTTGCATTTTTAGCAATCGTGATAACCGATTGGGTAGTTGTGCTTTCATTCTTTTTCAACACCGCACTAACAGTACCTGCATTTTCAGCATTGAAAATAGTTGCTTTCACACCTTCAGCCACCGTTAGATTCGCTCCTTCAACCGAGAAAATAATTTCACCACCTTCAGCCACTTGTTTGCTTCCAAGTTGAGCATCTTTGTTGATTGCCAAAGTAGCACCTTCGTTCACTTTCACGTTGTTCAACAAAGATAATTCAGTTGTGTTGATAGTAGTTGTGTTTGCATTCACTTCTAAGTTAGTGATTTGCGATTGTGCCGCAATTGTGAAAGCAGCATTAGCTGTTATGACACCACCCACGTGCAAATAGCCACCATTCCAAGCAGTAGCAGCAGCCACGTTTGCATTATTGATTGAAGAGAAATAACCACTATAAGTGTTGTTGAAAGTACTTACACCCGTTGTTTTATCGTAAGCAATAGCCTCGATTGCAGCACTTGGAGCTGTTGTTTTCAACACACGCACGCCATCTTCACCAGCAGCCACAAACACATAGTCGCCTTGCGTGGTTGTTTTTATATTGTTGGCAGAACCCGAAAGGCTCAATGCACCTTGAAGTGTAATATCTTGCCCCACTTTGCGGATAACCACACCCGATGCACCTTCAGCAGCAAACAGATAATCGCCATTTGAAGTTACTGCGTTCACAGCATATTCATGATCAACATAGTTTGAACCAGATGTGTTTACACTTGAAGAAATATAACGCTCAGCAATTACGTTGCCATAAGCATCTTGAATGCCCGAAACGCCCATTGCTAAGATTGGAGTTGTGCCATAGAAACCCATGATGCGTTGTGCTCCAGCAGTAGCAGTTTCACTGCCTAAGTCCATTTTCACGGCAGTAGCTGTTTCATTTTTCAAATCTCCACCTGCATAAGTTGTAAAGTAGTTTGCGCTCAAAGCATAAAGATTAGTACCATCCCAAGCAATAGAACGAGCATCGCGCAAAGCATCCGATGAAGTATCAGCAATTGAAGCAACACCACCAGAAACAGTAATATCTAACACCAAAACTACACCATCATCACCAGTAACTACATATACTTTACCGTTTTCACCCACTTCAATATCTTTCACCACGCGGCTAGTCAATTCAAACTGACCGATAGGGCTAGAAGCACCTTTTGAAGCATCGAACACGAAAAGGACAGCAGCATTTTCGTTATAGTTTTCAGCTGCACCACCAGCATAAAGATAATTACCATCGGTGCTAAATGCTAGGCTAGTGATTTCGAAATTTGTGTTCGTTAAATAATTCACTGTTGTTTGAGCAGCCGAATAATCAGCCACATAAGCGATACCACCGCTCACTCCAGTTCCTTTTTCACCAAATGCCACATACATTTTTTTACCATAAACAGCCACATCGGTTGCCTGATAGCTTGCCGATGATTGCAATGGCACGTTCACCACGTAATCCAAGCCATAAGTCAACGGAGCAACATCGTAAGTTGATGCGCTTTTCACAGCAAAATCTTTAGCTGTTGTAACAACAGTGCTTTGTTGAGTTACCGTACCATCACCATCACCAGTAGTTCCTGTGCCATCGGTCCACTCATCTTCATCGTTTTTTTCGGTAGTATTGTCGTCATCACTACATGACACAAACATTGTTCCTAGGGTTAACAAACCCAAAATCAAATAATTTTTAACTCTCATTACTTACTTATTTTTATTTATTTTTTATCTTTTATAAATCTTTCAGCTCACTACTTCTTAAAAGATTTTCTATTTCGACATGCAAATATATAAAAAACCACAATAATAAATCATTTACATGTGTAATATAATTGATTTTTATCAATCAGATAACACTAGCTTTTATTTTTATTGTTCTCCAAAGAGCAGTTTACCCAAGGAACAACAATTTCGAAAATAATGTTCATGCCTTTCAATTTATATTTTAAAAAAAAGCGGAAAGAAAAAACTTTATGTTTCTCTTTCCGCTTCTGCGCATTAAAATAGGCATATCTAAAATTCCCAATAGGTAATATAATTAAGGGAGGATCTAATAAAATTCGTTATTAATTGATCAAACTCACTTATTCATCATAAACTGTTCCGGGATAAACCTTCAGGGCTTCTTCAAGCACCTTCAAACCACGAGCTAAACTTTCCTTTTTCAACACATAGGCAATTCTCACCTGATTAATACCATCGGCGGGATTAGAGTAAAATCCCGATGCAGGCGCCATGAAAATAGTATCGCCGTTATAATTATAGTCTGAAAGCAACCATTCACAGAATTTATCGGCATTATCAACGGGAAGTTTTGCCACAGTATAGAAAGCCCCCAATGGAATAGGTGTATAAACACCTCGAATTCGATTCAATCCATCGACCAAAAATTTCCGTCGAGCCACATATTCATTATAGGTATCCAACAAATAATCATCGGTTCCCTCTAAGGAAGCTTCGGCAGCAATTTGCCCGATAAGTGGCGGACTTAAACGGGCTTGGCAGAACTTCATGACATTCTTTCGCACGGCTTCATTTTTTGTAATCAAAGCCCCCACACGAATTCCACATTCGCTATATCGTTTAGAAACCGAATCAATCAGAATGACATTTTGCTCAATTCCGTCTAAGTGGAACGCCGAAATATAGGGAGCTCCCGTGTAGCAAAACTCACGATAGACCTCATCGGAGAATAGATATAAATCATATTTTTTAACCAAATAAGCAATCGAATCCATCTCTGCTTGCGTGTAAAGATAACCGGTTGGGTTATTGGGGTTGCAAATCATGATTGCCTTGGTTCGAGGCGTAATGAGTTTTTCAAACTCCTCAATGGGTGGCAAGGCAAAACCCTCTTCAATCTTTGCGGAAATTGATTTAATTTCAGCTCCAGCCACAATGGCAAAAGCCGAATAATTGGCATAGGCAGGTTCAGGAACAATTATTTCATCACCAGGGTCGAGACAAGTCATGAAGGCAAAATACACGGCCTCACTACCTCCTGTAGTTACAAAAATATCTTCAACGCCCACATTAATATTAAACTTGTTATAATATATAGCAAGCTTTTCGCGCAAAGAAAGAATTCCCTCGCTCGGACTATATTCAAGAATCGTTCTATCAATATTTTTAATCGCTTCAATGGCACGATTTGGCGTTGGCACATCGGGCTGACCAATATTCAATTTAATAACATTCACCCCTCGCTTGGCAGCCTGATTTGCCAATGGCACCAATTTGCGAATGGGAGAACTAGGCATCTTATTGCCCCTTGCAGATAATTTCGGCATACTCAATAAAAATTTGCACAAATATACAACTATCAATCTGAAATCAAATAGGATTAAACCTACAATAAAATATTATCAGATGAGAAGAATGAACAGTAAGTCTTAATTATTAGAATTTATTAACAGTCGAAATTATTCATTTCCTTTGAAATTAAATAACTTACGCTCTCAAACCAATGTATTAATCATTTAAAACATTCTACTTATGATTATCGGAGTACCAAAAGAAATTAAAAACAACGAGAACCGCGTGGGGCTCACCCCTGCCGGCACTGCTGCATTAATTGCCAATGGACATGAAGTGTTTGTTCAACGAACAGCGGGCAATGGAAGTTGCTTTTCCGACGAACGTTATGAAGAAGTGGGCGCACAGATGCTTGGCACCATTGAAGAAATTTATGCTAAGGCAGAAATGATTATCAAAGTAAAAGAACCAATTGCAGAGGAATATGACTTGATTCGATCGGGTCAAATTCTCTTCACTTACTTTCACTTTGCATCGTGCGAACCACTTACCCATGCAATGATTAAAAACAAAGCTATCTGTATTGCCTATGAAACGGTGGAATTGCCAAATGGCAGCTTGCCGCTACTCGTGCCAATGTCGGAAGTAGCAGGACGAATGTCGGTTCAAGAGGGTGCAAAATATCTGGAGAAAACATTCGGAGGCTCGGGCATCTTGCTTGGTGGAGTGGCTGGTGTTCCACCAGCGAAAGTGCTCATTATCGGCGGTGGAGTAGTTGGCACTGAAGCCGCCAAAATGGCTTCTGGATTAGGAGCTCAAGTAACTATTGCCGATATTAATCTGAATCGTCTGCGCTATCTCGATGATGTAATGCCCGCTAATGTGAGCACGCTCTATTGCACACCCTATGCGCTCGCTGAAATGAGTCAAACGCAAGACCTTATTATCGGAGCGGTGTTAATTCCAGGTGCGAAAGCTCCTAAGCTCATCACCAACGAGATGATTAAAACCATGCAACCAGGCACCGTGCTAGTTGATGTGGCTATCGACCAAGGAGGCTGCATTGAGGGGGCAAAACCCACCACCCACGACAATCCGACATTTAAGGTGGAAGATGCTATATTATATAGTGTGGCGAATATGCCCGGTGCTGTACCTCGCACCTCAACCCAAGCACTCACTAATGCCACTCTGGCTTATGCTATTGCTATTGCCAACAACGGATGGAAAAAAGCATGTCAAGATGATACAGCCCTCGCTAAAGGTTTAAACATTGTTGACGGCAAGGTGGTCTATCAAGGTGTTGCAGAAGCCTTCGGACTGGCATATCATCGGTTGGAGCTTTAATGGCTCTTCTTGGAAAACTAAAAGGCGAACCTCATTCTGTGGTTCGCCTTTTTTCTTGTTTGGGGATTATCGCATGTCTTACATCTCAACAACAGCCGATAAACAGGATTGAGAATTTCCACCAATCATGATTTGAAATTCTCCGTTTTCTCCACAATCCCGCAAATTACTCCCCGCATTTTTAGCATTCCCGCTTTACTATTTACTTTTATACATTATCTTTGTGAATTATAAATCATCAAGAAAACACAATGGAATATAAATTCTGGGAAATTGAACCCAAATGGCAAGCGCACTGGGAGAAAAACAAAACCTTTAAAACTACCAACGACTTTTCAAAACCTAAATACTACATCCTCGACATGTTCCCCTACCCTTCTGGTGCCGGATTGCATGTGGGACACCCCGAAGGATATACAGCAACCGACATCCTCAGCCGATTCAAACGAATGAACGGTTTCAACGTGTTGCACCCCATGGGATGGGATGCCTTCGGATTGCCCGCTGAACAATACGCCATTCAAACTGGAACTCACCCCGCAATTACTACAAAAAACAATTGCGATAACTTCCGCAATCAAATCAAAAGACTCGGATTGAGCTACGACTGGGATAGGGAAATCAATACAACCGACGAAAAATATGTGAAATGGACCCAATGGATTTTCACTCGCCTTTACAACACTTGGTTCGATGAAGAACTAGGAAAAGGTCGACCAATTAACGAATTGCCTATTCCTGCACAGGTGAAAGCACAAGGTGAACAAGCCGTGAAAAAATACATCGCCGACAAACGTTTGGCATACTACGACAACGCCCAAGTGTGGTGGTGTGATAGTTGCAAAACAGTCTGCGCTAACGAGGAAGTGCTTAGCGATGGCGCTCACGAAAAATGTGGACACCAAGTTAAGAAAAAAAACCTAAAACAATGGCTCTTGAGAATTGCACACTATGGTCAGCGTTTGCTCGATGGACTCGACAGCCTCGACTGGCCTGAGGGTGTGAAAGACATGCAGAAAAACTGGATTGGTAAATCGCAAGGTGCTGAACTCGACTTCCAATTGTGTGGAATGCCCGAAAAACTGCGTGTCTACACCACTCGACCCGACACTCTTTTCGGTGCTACCTACATGGTCATTTCACCAGAACACCCTTTGCTTAACACTATCGTTACCGACGATAAAAAAGCAGAAGTTGATGCCTATGTGAAAGCTGCTGCGCTAAAATCCGACCTCGACAGAACCGAACTCAACAAAGATAAAACAGGAGTTTTCACCGGAAGATTTGCCACAAACCCTATCAATGGCAAAGAAATTCCCGTGTGGATTGCCGACTATGTGCTGATGGGATACGGAACTGGGGCAATTATGGCTGTTCCTGCTCATGACACGCGCGATTTTGAATTTGCTGTAAAATTCAACATCCCCGTGGTGTGTATTCTCGACCCTGAAAAAGCCGATGAGCAAACTCGCAAAGACGTGCTTGATGGTAAAGCTTGCTGGAGCGATGATGGAGCATATATTAATTCCGAAAACGCAAACATCAATTTAAACATCAATGGTAAAGCTAAAGCCGAAGGAATTAGCACTGTAATTGAGTGGCTCGAAAAAAACAACATCGGCAAAGCTACAACTAACTTCAAATTGCGCGATTGGCTCTTCAGCCGACAACGATATTGGGGCGAACCTTTTCCTGTTATCCATTGGGAAGACGGCGAAATTGAATTGCTAAACGATGCTAAACTACCAGTAACACTGCCAAATCTAGAAAAATTTGAACCCGGAGAAGGTGGTGAATCTCCTCTTGCCAATGCTACCGAATGGCTTAACGTGGTTGATGCCAACGGACGAAAAGGAAGACGAGAAACTAACACCATGCCGCAATGGGCTGGATCTTGCTGGTATTACCTGCGCTACATTGACCCAAACAACGATGAAAATATTTTCGACCCTAAACTCGAAAACTACTGGATGCCTGTCGATTTATACGTGGGAGGGGCCGAACATGCTGTGCTTCACTTGCTCTACTCGCGATTCTGGCACAAAGTGCTTTTCGATTTAGGCATCGTTTCTACAAATGAACCATTCCAAAAACTTTACAACCAAGGCATGATTCTGGCTTTTGCCTATGAAACAATGACTGGTGCAAAGGTTACTTCCGACTTAGTGGAAGAAAAAGATGGTAAATTTTTCCACACTCAAACAGGCGAAGAACTTCGCCAAATTGTGGCTAAAATGTCGAAATCATTGAAAAATGTCATCAACCCCGATGATGTTGTTGAACGTTATGGCGCCGATTCGCTTCGACTTTATGAAATGTTCATGGGTCCTCTTAGCGAAACCAAACCATGGGCAGAAAACGGCGTAAAGGGTGTGTTTGGATTTCTCGGAAGAGTGTGGCGTTTCTTCGGACAACCAGAAAATGTGGTGGAAGGTGCTGAAGATGCTGAACTCAACAAACTATTGCAACAAACCATCATCAAAGTGGGTGCCGACATTGAAAACATGCGCTTCAACACTGGTATTTCTGCCATGATGGTTTTCAACAATGCAGCCATGAAAGTGGGAAAAGTGACTAAAGAAACTGCGCAAACTTTCACCAAAATACTTGCACCATATGCTCCTCACATGGCTGAAGAACTATGGGAAATGTATGGCACAAACGAAGATTTAGCTTATGTGGCTTGGCCAACTGCCAACGAAAAACTTCTTGTGGAAGATAACATTGAATATCCTGTTTCTTTCAACGGAAAAGTGCGCTTCAAAATGGCTTTCTCTGCCGATGCAAGCAATAGCGACATTGAAAAAGCCGTGCTTGCCGATGAACAAGCCCAACGATGGATGGAAGGAAAAACACCCAAGAAAATCATCGTGGTAACGAAAAAGATTATCAACGTGGTGTTGTAAACAATCTGCCAAATAAAACGAAAAGAGGGTGCCTAAACGGGCATCCTCTTTTCTTTATTACAGTTGTCTTGACCTGAAAAAGCGTTACAGCTCAACAACTACTGATAAGCAGGTTTGAGAATTTCCGCCTACCATGATTTCAAATTCTCCACTTTCAAATACCAATTCGCTTTGAGCATTATAAAAACTCAAATCTGATTTAGAAAGCTCAAACTCGAATTTCTCCGTCTGATTTGCTTTTATCATTCGCTTTGCAAACCCTTTCAGCTCCTTCACAGGGCGAACAATGCTTGCCACCTTATCGCGAATATACAATTGCACCACCTCTTCTCCATCAACATCACTTGTATTCTTCACCTCCACCGACACTTTAATTGTGCCTTCCGATGCTTCCGCTTGAAGATTTGCATATTCAAACTCTGAATAGCTCAGTCCATAGCCGAAAGGATAGAGCGGCGAGTGGTCTTCCTCCATGTAGTGCGGATAAAATATTTCACCGCTTGTGGGGCGACCCGTGTTGAAATGATTATAAAACACAGGGATGTGCGCCACCGAGCGAGGGAATGTCATCGGTAATTTGCCCGAAGGATTATAGTCGCCAAACAGCACTTGTGCGATAGCATCGCCCGCCCGAGTGCCCAATTGCCACACTTCGAGGATAGCAGGGATGTGCTCATCGGCCCAAGTGATGGTGAGTGGGCGACCACTAGGAATCACCAACACAATGTTTTTATTCACGGCATAAACTTCTTCCAGCAAATCCTGCTGCAAGCCTGGCAAATCAAGCTCCGCACGCGATCGAGCTTCACCGCTATGCAAGCCGTATTCACCCAGCACCATGACCACCACATCTGATTTATCAGCCAATGCCACTGCTTCACTCATGCCTGTTCTATCGGTTTCATTCACTTGCAATGGAGTGGCAAAAGCTGGCACCTCATCCAACAAGCGCACCCCCTGCAGATATGTGTAGTTCTTGGTGTATTTCTCTACTCCTTCTATTACAGAAACGGCGGTTCCATTTTCAGCTGCCATAATCCAGTTTCCAAGCATACTTGTTTTATCATCAGCTAAATCGCCAATAATGGCAATCTTCGTCTGTTCTTTGCTCAATGGCAACAGCTTGTTTTCATTTTTAAGCAAGACAATCGAGCGTTTGGCAGCTTCAAGTGCCAACTCCATGTGTACATCATTATACAACATTTCCTTTTCACGCACTTCGTCGCAATATTTATAAGGATCATCAAAAAGACCTAGTTCAAACTTAATGCGAAGGATTCTTCGTGCGGCATCATCCACCACCGATTCAGGTACTTCGCCACTTTTCACCAATTCCACCAAGTGAGAGATATAAGCATTCGACTCCATGTCCATGTCGGAACCTGCAGTTGCAGCTTGCTTTGCCGCCTCTTTCAAGTCTTTCGAGAATCCATGGTTAATCATTTCTGCACCACTTCCCCAGTCGGAAACCACAAAACCATCGAATGCCCAATCACGCTTCAAAACATCGCGCATCAAATAAGCATTCCCAGTGGCTGGCACACCATTAACAATGTTGAATGAGTTCATGAACGTACGCACATTTGCTTCTTCCAGCACTGCTTTAAACGGAGGGAAAATCACATTATGCAAGGTTGTTTGGTCGGCAATCACCGAGTTGTAATCTCGCCCTCCTTCCACAAATCCATAGGCAGCAAAGTGTTTTGCACAAGCTATGATGGTATTGTTCGTACTCAAATCATCGCCTTGAAAACCTTTCACACGAGCTACTCCCACTCTCGAACCCAAATAAGTATCTTCACCCGCACCTTCCATCACACGCCCCCATCGTGGGTCGCGCGAAATATCCACCATCGGAGCAAACGTCCAATTTATCCCCTCAGCCGAAGCCTCAATGGCAGCCACACGAGCTGTTTTTTCAATCAACTCTAAGTCCCAGCTTGCTGTTTCACCCAAAGGAATGGGAAAAATTGTTTTCTCACCATGAATAACATCCATTGCAAATATCATTGGGATTCCCAAGCGCGAGCTATCCACTGCCAACTGCTGATATTTCCGCACTTCTTCCACTCCTTTCACATTCAGCATCGAGCCCACCAAACCTTGCTTAATCTGCTCATATCGAGTTTGCGCATAATCATTGGCAGGCACAGGACCCGTAGCATCATAGAAGCTCGTGTATTGATTCATCTGCCCCACCTTCTCTTCAATGGTCATTTGGGCGAGTAAATCCTCCACACGCTTATCGATGTCATTCTTCGGTACATTTTGCTGGCACGAAACCAGCAAAGCCACACCAAGCACTAAAACTAAACTATTTCTTTTTTTCATGTTTATATTTTTTTATTTCTGAAACACACGCACATAATCAATCTCATAGGTAGCTGGCAATGCATTTTCATCGATACCTTGCGCACCTCCCCAATCGCCACCCCAAGCTAAATTCAGCTTCAAGTAGAATGGCTTATAAAATGGCCATGTGTCGTAATTATCCTTTTTATCATTTTCAAACGAGAAGTATTCTTCTCCATCTACAAACCCTTTGACGTAGTCCTCTGTCCATTCCACCGCATACACATGGAAAGACCCTTCAGCACCAGACACCATTTTGGTAGCTGTTCGCTGCGTTCCATCTTTGTGATTATAGGCTGTGGTGTGAATCGAGGAGTGAATTCGATTCGGATCATATCCCACCTCTTCCATGATGTCAATTTCACCGTCGGCAGGCCAAGCCGTAAAATTCTGAGGCATCATCCAGAAAGCAGGCCACAAACCTTTTCCTGTAGGCAATTTCAGCCTAGCTTCAAAATAACCATAAGTCCATGATTCCTTCGTGTTCATCCTTATTGAGTACACTCCTGCACTTACCGCTTTGGCAATAATTTTCAATGAACCATCGGAAACGATGGCACAAGTATCTGTGCCACTATAAGCCGCCACATAGTTCTGAATTTCATTATTTCCCCAACCGCTAGCTCCTGTTTCATACCACCAGATTGATTCATCAGGCATGATTGCCTTTCCTGAGGTGCTACGAGCGGTATTAAATTCATCATTCCATACCAACATATAACCTTGAGGAGTTGAGATTTCTGGTTCAACGTAGCTGGCAGAATCGGGAATAATGAAACTACTTGTAGGCGAAAAGCCCGTCCAAACATTGACAACCGCAAGCTCATCATTTCCACTACAATTTAGGGTATTTAGATTGACATTTATGCGGATATCTAATGCTTGCAAAGAATTATTACTACAATCTAAGTTCTCCAACAGTTTCACTTTTTGCAAATCAATCACCTGAATCGCATTATTACTCACATTTAGTTTTTTCAAAGCGGTGAAACTCTCAAGACCTGCCAAGGATGTAATAGAACGAGCAGACAAATTAAGCTCCTCAACACTTGCAGCCTCACTGGTGCTAAATTTGCCATCTTCATCGAGATCAAAATTATTCACGCAATAAGCTCTGAAGTTTTCATCGGCCAATGCCACTTCTTCCACCTTGTATTCCTGATACACCTCTACTACTTTCGTTGCTTTTCCCGACTTAAATAACAATTCTGCCGTGCGTGCACTTCCGCCAGCGTTAGCTTCCACCTTCACCACCAAATTTACAGCACCAGACACACCTCCACTTTGAGCAGTTTTGCACCACGATTCCGAAGAACTAACTCCCCACTCCACATCAGCATTAACTGCAATAATTTGCTCACCTTGCACATGCGTGAAGCTAAGCATCTGCGGTGTTAAATCAATTTGTAAATCAACTCCATCTTTTGAACTCGAACTGTCGGAATCAGAACAAGCAAAGGCTAAGAAAAAAGCCAATACACTAAATATTTGTTTCATATGCTCTAAATTTAAGATGGAAATACTTGCGAGCAAGTATCTCCATCTACTCTTTCTTTAAGGATGAAATTTATTTTCTATTCTTCTGGGACAAATATCCACACCCATCCTGTTCCTCCATTGGTTGCAGGATTAAACAACATCATTTTGTCGGCTGTCAGCTCTACGATTTGGAAAATGCCATTATTTACCGCTTGGTCTTCTCCATTTGTATTCTTGCCGGAGCCCAAGATGTTGGCATCACCCGTAAATGTGATCTCTGTGAAATCAGCATTAAAAGAGTAGTGACTTGAAGCATCAGAAGAGCCAGACGCATCATTCCAGTGCGTCATTGTTCCTTCGTTTATAATGTCAAAAACCATTTTACCGTTCCAGTCATCTGCTGGAACTACACCTCCACTAGGTGGATTCCACCAAGTTGTGTAGGCATTACCTGGGTCTGCCATATACCAACCATTGTTTGCTTGGTCGAACACCCATGATTTACCTGATAAATCCTCGCCTGCCAAAAAATAATATTGCTCAGGCAAATAGCTTTCTTCAACAGTGAAACTTTTCACAACAGAACCATCTGAGTATCCATTATGATTAAAGGCTTTTACCTCCACTTCATAAGTTCCTTCAAACAAATATGAACGTGTATATCCATCGACTGTTTGAATATCTCCTTCGCCAAATATCCAAACAGGATTAACACCTTGGTTGACTAAGTCGAAAGTTACCACGTTTTTTTCGCCAACAGTAATTTCAACATCTAAGTCGGATACTGATGGCAAGTTATTGGGGTCTATTCCTTGATGATTCTCAGGCGAGCAGGCAAATAGTGCCATCATCACACCTAAGAAGATATAATTTAATGTCTTCATAATTGTATTCTTTAATAAAGGTTTTGATCTAAACTAGAGTCTGCGTCGATTTCATTTTGCTCAATAGGCAAATACTTTTTGTTTTCAGTCCACGCATTGGTGCGATATTTGTTTGACACAAGCGTTGTTGCTGCCTTGCCACTGCGAACCAAATCCCAATAGCGTTTACCTTCGCCCACGAATTCGAGTCTTCTTTCTTTCAAAATATTATCCACACTTGGTACAATTGAAGCTTGACCAGCTCTATTGCGCACTTCATCTAAGTATGTTTGCGCACTTCCAGAACCCGATACACCACGAGCTAAAAGTTCAGCGGCATACAATAGCGTTTCAGAATAACGATACACTCTCGTGTTGTTTCCGAAGTTTAAGTCGCCATCAGCCACTTGCCCAACATTCATCGCTTGCTGCGCAATATATTTATTCAAGAAATAGCCTGTGTTTTGGTAACGAGCATCATAAGTAGCACCTGTTTCTGCTGAATAGGCCTCCATGTTTAGGATTGATGCATCTCTACGAGTGTCGTTTGCAGCAAACATTTCATACGCCTCAGTTCGCACAGGTTCAAATCCCCATCCTGATCCATATTTACCGCTTGGGTCGTTCATCCCATTAATGCCAATAAAACGAGGATACACCGAGCCTCCATCACCCATTGGATTATCCCAAGAGCGAGCGGCATTCACTCGAAAATAGTTTATTTCGAAGATTGATTCTTCACTCCACTCTCCACTTTCTTCCCACAGACTAGCGTAATCATCAACCAAACCATACTGACCTGAAGAAATCACTTCATTAAGGTAGCCTAGTGCTTTACTGTATTTTGCATCGTCGTTTTGATACATCACTGTTTCAGCGTAAACCATTGCCGCCATGGCAAATGTTACTCGTCCACAATTCGCAGATGAAGCTTTCATAGGAAGCACTGTATTGTCTAGCACACCTTCTAAATCTGCCACAATGTTTGCATAAACTTCGTCAGCCGACAATTGCGGGGCTGTGTATGGGAACTCTAAGTTCACATCATAATATGGTATATTTCCCCACAATTTCCATAAGCGCATATAGTAGAAAGCACGCAAGGTTTGTGCCTCTGCCAAATACAAGTTTTTGGTATCTTCTGAAATATTTTGCACATCAGGCATGTATTTGAATACAATGTTTGAACGATTCACACCTGAATAGTAAGCCGTCCAGTTATTCAAACCAATACCTGCCGCTTGCACTTCATAGTTTGCAATTCGGTGGAAGTTTGCCATATCGTTTTGGTCGGCACCACCCACATAAACATCGTCACCCATAATATCGGAAACCATTTCATAAGGAGAATAAGTTCCCCACACATAATCGCTCCACGAAAGTGGGTCGTAGGCTGACACTAAGGCTTCGAAGATTCGATCTTCCGTGTTGTAGTATTGGTCGATGGTGATACTCGTGCTTGATTCCACCTCTAGAAAATCCCCTGAACATGCCGAGAAGCTTGCTAAGAATAGGACTCCCAAGATTACATGTATATATTTATTTTTCATTTGTCTGTAATTTTAATTTATTAGAAGTTAATGCTTGCTCCGATAGTGTAAACACGTGCTTGAGGATATACACCTCTGTCAATTCCTAGCGAAGTGCCACCAGAAGAAATCTCAGGATCGAAACCTTCGTATTTGGTGAATGTAAGCAAGTTTTCACCCATCACATAGATTCTCAATTTTTCAATGAATGCACGTCGAGTAAGCTGGCTAGGTAAAGTATACCCTAACGTTACGTTTTTTACACGCATATAACTACCATCTTTCACCATCAAGTCTGAAGAAGTCCAGTTTTGATTGTCATCTTGAAATACAAATCGAGGAATGGTATTTGAAGTTCCTTCGCCTGTCCAACGGTCAAGCATATAAGCAGGTAGGTTCATGTAGGAAATGTCAGTTCTTCGCGAAGCATCATAGATATCGTTACCCACCGTTCCTTGTAAAAATACCGAGAAGTCAAATCCTTTATAATCCATTCCGAGCGACAAACCATAGGTCCAATCAGGCATACCTTTACCAATCATTGTACGATCGTCATCATCAATTTTTCCATTATTGTCAATATCCACAAAGCGTACGTCACCAGGTTTAGCCACTGATTGCAACAAAGCTCCATCAGCGTTTACATACCTATTGATCTCTTCTTGATTTTGAAAGATACCATCCGTTTTTCTACCATAGAAGAATGGGAATGGCAAACCGTTTTCAGCTCTTGAGATTGTTCCCATACCTTGCTGAGAATCATAGTTTGAAAACCCATCAGAGTTACCCAAAGCAATAAGTTCGTTTTTCAAGTAGGCAGCATTTCCTCTGATATTAAAATTGAAATCACTCACCGAGAAGCGATAGACTAATTCAAATTCCCAACCACTATTGCGCATATCACCCACGTTTCCTGTTGGTTTTGATTCTCCCACATAAGAAGGGATAGTCATCGTCATCAGCATACCGTTCGTATTTTTTACATAGTAGTCAGTTGTGAATGTCAAAGTGTTGTCGAAGAAGCCAAAATCAACACCTAAGTCGATTTGTTCTGATTCTTCCCAATGCAAATTCTGATTGGCAAGACCTGAGGGTTTCGTTCCAATCAAGGTTGTTCCTTGTCCTGAACCAAAGGTGTAGTTATTGCCCGATGAAGTCAATGAAGTATAACCAAATGCTCCGATACTTTCGTTACCGTTTCTACCCCAAGAAGCTCTAAGTTTTGTGGCACTCAACCACTCTGGACGAGTTTCCATGAACGCTTCATTGGTTAAGTTCCACCCTAACGATACTGATGGGAATACACCATATTTCTGACCAGAACCGAAGTTTGAGGAACCATCACGACGCACGGTTGCTTGCAGCATATAGCGCTCGTCGTAGTTATAGCTCACACGAGCAAAAACAGATGCCAAGGTGTGGGGACTCCAAGCAGCACCCCAGCCATCACGTTTGCCATCAGCCGACAAACCTGTAGCAAAATCGATATTTGCTTTATCAGGGTCTTCTTCAATCAAATCTTGACGGCTTGCACCCACATTTCGACCCGTTGATTTCTTAGCTGATTGCCCAGCTATTGCTTGAATATTGTGCTTGCCTACTGATCTCTCATATGACAATACGTTTTCTAGCTGCCAAACAATTCCTCTATTCATGTTGGAAAACACACTTGAATATTCGGCTTTATTATTTCGGTTCAAATAAAACTCGGGTGTCCAACCATCATCGCCATAGAAAGCTAAGTCTGATCCAAAAGATGATCGGAACTTCAAGTTATCCCAAAGTGATAATTCAGCAAAAAAGTTCGAGATAAATTTATCCGACCAGCCCAAATTTCCCGGCAATTGTAGTGCAGCTACTGGGTTAGTCATTTCATTATATTCATCACCTGGGATAGTGTAGTACAATCCTGTCTCTGGGTCTGTCACCGCTGTGGGGTGAGCTGTTGCTACTGCCGCTTGGTCTTCGGCATATAGTCCCAATAGTGGCGATAATGCTAGGGCACTTCCTAGCGGAGAACCAAACTCTGAGTTGGTTGAAATTCCTCTTGACTCGATACGGCTATACGAGATATTAATTCCCGCGGTCAATTTATTTAAGAAATTCCGGTCATCAACATCCATAATTCTATAGTTAGTATTCGAGCGCAAAGTCATTCTTTCGTAATTTGATCGATCGTAATTTCCGCCCACAATACCGTCTTGCTTGAAATAGCCTCCTGAAAAATAATAATCCACTTTGTCGCTACCACCACTCACACTGAATTGATGATTTTGAACTGGAGCATTATCGTTGAAAACAAGATCTTGCCAATTAGTTCCCTCGCCAAGAGAGGCTGGATTAGCATAGCGAACAGGCATGCCCGAGTTTAGAAAACCCTCATTCATCAATGTGGCATATTCCACACCATTTAGAACATCGCGCATCTTCCATTTTGATTGCCAGCCATAAGAAAAGTCATACGCTACGTTTACTTTTCCTTTCGAGCCAGACTTGGTGGTCACCAAGATTACCCCATTGGCAGCACGAGCTCCATAAACAGCTCCCGACGCAGCATCTTTCAAAACTTCGATTGATTGAATGTCATTGGGGTTCAGATAATCAATGCCACCATCAATAGGCATTCCATCAACAATATACAGTGGATCACTATTGTTGATTGTGCCAATACCACGGATGCGGATTTGCGAGCCTTCGCCTGGTTGTCCAGACGCTTGGGTAACAGTAACCCCAGCTGCAAGTCCTTTTAGGGCATTATCTACTCGTGTGGGTGCAACCGATTTCAACTGATCGGCAGAAACCGATGCAATAGACGCAGTCACCACACTCTTCTTTTGAACACCGTAACCAACTACAATTACCTGCTCCAAGTCGGTAGTAGCTGAAACTAGTTGTGCATTCACAACACGTCCGTCTACCACAATTTCTTTAGGGACCATACCCACAAAAGAAATTTGTAAAACATCGCCTTGCTTGGCTGCAATGACAAATTGACCATCAATGTCGGTTATAGTACCTTGTGTAGTACCCTTGATCACTACACTTGCTCCTGGTATTGTTTCGCCCGACTGCTCGTTGGTAACAACACCAGTAACACCATTTGATTGCGCACTCACATTTAAAAACGCAAACAACGATAAAAAAAATAAAATGTACTTCATGTTTTCAGTATATGAATAATTAAGTTTTTCGACACAAATATAAATACACTTTACATCTACATCACATTAACTTAACGCACATAAACCTCACAAAAGACATAAATTAACCTCACTCAAACCTCACATGAAAATCAATAGAAACTGATTATCAGTAACTTTTAATTGCAAATCACACCTAGCAGAACTCACTTTTTATTTTGTTTACACTTTAAAGATGATTCATTCTCGCTTCAACTTCACTAAATCTTTTGTAGATACTCACTAAAATTTTCACCCCCATCTAAATCTATTTTCTGACGCAACCGACTTCTATTGTTCTCCACTGATCGAACTGAGATATTCTGCAACGACGCAATCTCTTTTGAACTCATGCCCATTCGGATATAGGTTGCCAATTGCTCCTCGCGTTTGCTCAAATTCGGGTGCTTAGCCCTTAGGCTCGACAGAAAGTCCTCATGCACATCATCCATGTGTGTTTCGAAAAGCTTCCAATGATTATCATCATCAATATCTCGATTAATCTTCGTAATTAACTGCGCTAGTTGGCCGCGCAATGTCACATCGGCGTGCTTTGTGCGTCGAATTTCTTGCAGGCTCTCCTTTATTTCCACCAAGAAATCATTTTTCTTAATGATGTTCACCGTTGTGTTCGCCAGTTCCATTTCCTTATGCTGTATCTGCGTTTGAAGAGTCTCATTCCGAAGTCGCTCAATCTCTTTTTCAGCTTCTAAAGTTTCTTTCTTCATCTGCTCCTCCCGCTGTTTATATACTTCGAGCTCTTGCTTGCGATCTACCTCTTGCTTGCGTTTCAACCTAGCACTCACCAGCAAATAGGCTCCATACAGCAAGAACATTCCCAATAGCACATAGAGAAATCTCGCCCAAGTGGTCAAATACCACGGAGGAAGCACCTCAAATTCAAACTCCAAGAGCTCAGATAGAATACCCATATCACTTTTTGCCTGTACTGTAAATACATATTTTCCAGCAGGAAGGTTGACATATTCCCGATAATTCCGACTCATCCATTCTGACATTTCAGCATCATACCCTTTAAGCATCGAAGAATAAAGAACCTGCTCTTCTGCATAATGCGAGGCAGAATACTTCATCAGAAACACTCCTTTACTATATTCAAAATGTGGAATCAAAGTTTGATTAATATTTTTACCACCTATCTGTGATTTACTATAAGCCACCGAATCAGATGATAACTTTAATGCTCGCAGATTTAAATTCAAACTCTGCCCAAACTTTCGATGTACCGACGAACTATAATAGCCCATGCCTTCTTCAATCGCAAAAATGGCATCCTTTTCATTCACCACATACATAAACTCAAAGCCTGGAATTAGCTTATCTTTAATCAAATTAAATGGGTTTTCAATTTTCCGATAGCTACCATCTTCCAGACGGCGAAGAACCCCTAATAATCCCGACTGATAATACCACAAATTACTATACCCATCCATAAATACTCGGATAGGAAATTCGCCCCTTGAAAAATAGTTTTCAAATGCGGTATAGGCTGCAAACGCTCCTTTTTCAGAATTCCAACGATAAAAACCTTGGTTAGAGAAAAATGTACAACTTCCATTTATTGTGCCAACAACAGCACCAATTGCATCGGGCGATAATTCTGAAAAGCTATAGTGTTTTACCGAATCAATAGCACCGTAGTCATTACTAAACCACACTTGATCTATCCCTGCACTTCCGTGTGTTACCCAGGCACTTCCGCTGTCATCAAATTCAACAAAACGAGCCGAATAATTATAGCCATCCAACTTCTTATTAAACTGCCAACTCCCATTCTTCTTTTGCAGCACACAAAAACCCTCATAGGTTCCAACAAGCATTTTTTGAGAATCATTCGGACACACTCGAAACACCCATGCTCCTTTAATTTCAGCAAGAGAAATCTTTGTCGCTTTCTCTCTCCTCACCGCAAATACCCCTTGATTATGCCCACAAAGTAATTGGTCCCCTTCAATATGCAAAGTCCACACTTGCCCTTTAGCGTTTGCTAGCTGTTTAAAGTCTGTTTTCTGTTTTTGTGGGTTGTAAAAATCCGATTCTGAAATCCGATATAACCCCTGATTTGTACCAAAATAAAAGGAAGATTCAAATCGTTCTACAGCATACACCGTTCCAATATCATAATACGATTGCAGATAGCTCATGCTTGTATTCATATTGACACAAGCTATACCGTTGTCTAGCCCACACCAAATATTTTTGTCGACATCTACATACAGACTCAAAACCGTATTATTTTCCAACCCCTGCTCTTTATTAATGTGCAGAATAATATCACCCTTGAAATTAATAGCAACTAAACCCGACTGAATTGTTCCTAGCACAATACAATCATCATATTTCACGGCGGTATATATATTGTTTTGTTTTAGAATGTCATTCGACGAAACATTCCACCTACAAATGCCCGATGAACTCCATTTATACATTCCATCATTCATGGTACATATGATGATTAAGTCTTCATTTACTTCTACAATCCCTGTAATTAGTTTATCGGCAAACTGTTCTCCATCTTTTATCAAGAAAAGCTTATTACCTCTTAGCTCTACCAAGCCCACATTGTCTTGATTAATCAACATTGCTCCATTAGCTTGATGTGCTGATCTTAATTGCGTTTCGACATTAATTTCAAAGCTTAAAGTATCTTCTTCAAACATCATAACTTTTTTATCCGATTGAAACATTACACCTTTTTGCCATGAAAAAATATTCCACACCTCTCCTCCTACATCACCTACATAAAGCGAATGATATTTCATTTCTGTGTTTCCTTCCAACTCAAAATAACCTACTTCTCCATAGTTCGATACATATATTCGATCATCAATGTAAGCCACAGAGCGGGTAACACTATTGCTTGATGTGGCATATAAGTTCCACTCTGTGCCATCATATTCTAACAAGCCAGCATTGTTTGCAGCATAAATCAGTCCATTGCTACTCTGCACAATCTTCCAATTTTGAGTTCCTCCATGGTAATCTGCCCGACTATAATACGTAACGTGAGGAATACCTACTAATTGAGCATAACCATCAGAATAAAGCAAAATTAGTTGTAGCAATATTATAGGTAAACTCTTATATATTCTTTTCATGGTTTATTGCTTTATTGAAAAATTCTAAGTACATAGCAAAAAACAAACACTTTAAAATTAACGAATTTAACGCCTAATTCATTTTAACAACACATTGACTTTCCGTATTTTTATAAATCTCACCTCACATTTCTCTAGTCATAAAAAAATTATATATTTTGAGTGTGCAAAAAAATAATCTAGACAATTCCCCAAAATCCACCTCAAAAATCGAATATCAGAGCAACATTCCAGGTTCTACCATTACCAAAGAAAACCCAATTCGATGTCTTAACGCCCTTCCAAGTAGCATCGCCATCAGCAGATAAATAATTCGTATCGCACTGTGAAATATATTGCTTATTAAAAACGTTATTAATATTAGCACGAACAGTCAAACGATTCTCACTCTTAAAACACATGCGATAAGAAACACCAAAATCAGTCAACCCATAACTTGGAAGCTTCAACGTCCCTTCATAATCGGAGGTAGTAAACAACTTTGGCGAGGAAGTAGCATAAAACTGACCATATCGACAATAATCAACATCAACCAACCAATTTTTACTCAACAACCATTCCGAAGTAAAACCACACGTGAACTGCGGAGCCCCACCCACCTTCACATCGTCTAAATACAAATACTTCTCACCAAGAAAAATAGCATCCGCATCATAAACCTGAGCCACTGCATCATTCACATATCTCCAATCTCCAAATGAAGCAAAACCCGACAAACTAACAAATCGAGTAACTCTTGCCAGAAACTCAGCCTCAACACCCGTGTGCAACTCTGCCACATCTTGGAAAAAAATCAAACCATTGCTCACTCCATTTCCCACAGCTCCACTCGCCTTTCTAATCTGACGATCACTCCACTGCGTGCGATAAACATTCACATCGGCTTCAAAAAATCTACTCTTAAAACCATAGCCCAACTCCAAACCCAAAATAGACTCATTACCCACCTCTTCATTCACCTCATTTTTCACATTCAAGAACAAACTCTCAAAATAAGGTTGACGAGAATAATAACCCGCATTAGCAAAAACATTGTGTTTATCCGATAAATTATAATTCCCCCCCACTTTCAAGTTGAAACCATCATGACGCAATTTTTCCGAAACCTGATCGCTCGGACTAGAATACATGAAATAATCAAACCGCTGATAACTTTGTGTTGAAAGCGCTCCCTGCACAAAAGCCGAAAGCTTACTGTTTTTATATTCCACCTGACCAAACGCCCCCAAATAGCTTATCCGCTCATTGCGATGATAATCTAATTTATTATCGGGAACTGAATTTCGATATTTTATTTTGTAATAAGGCGACGATTCATGTTCTTGCGTGTAAGTAATTCCTCCCGGATAGAGTTGCGCAGCACCAGGGTCATCGGCCGACGAAAACAGCTCATGATAGCCATCGAGTCCAAGCAAATTCTCAAGCAAACGATAATGCTCACCAAAATATGTCCGCAAATCACCCCCCACATTATAACTCCAATGCTCATTAATGATGTGATTATAGTTCGACACAATGCCCTGCCAACGATGAACATTCATCGCTGAACGTCGAACAATCGAGTTATCCGAACTCCCAATCACCTTCCCCTCAATACCATAATCCGCAAACGAACTATCAACCGATTTATTAATCTCAACAATTCCATCGAAATCAACCTGCCCATTTTCATCCTTCATCGTAGCCAAATCCGAATCACCATAACTTCCCGTTGCACCTCCTCTTCCCGATGAAGCATAAGCCACCGTTGAAAGAGTAGATTTCGAATTAATATTCCAATCCCAATTAAAATTCAAAACAGGCTTATGATAGAAATTCTTTCTCCACGTATAAACATCACCATTCAAATAACCCCAATTATCATTAAAGCGCTGCTCCCTATTGCTAATCTTGCCATCACCATTTCTGTCATAACTTGAAATGGTTTTTGTGTAATTCTGATTGTGCCATTGAGGCGATCCCGTGAGCGACAAATTAATGGCATGTTTCTCATTCGGCTCATAGCCAACCGAAATAAAATAAGTCTGACCTTGCCCCTGCGTTCCATCGTTATAACCATCACCCTGCCAGTGCGAAAGAAGCATGCTCACCCCCCAACCTTTCTCACTCACACCCGATGAATATGATGCCGAATATCGCTGATAACCATCATTCCCAATCGTGCTCGATGCTCGCCCTTTTTGCTGCAAATCAGTAGCTTTTGTAATCACATTTATTGTCGCTCCAACCGAAGAAATAGCAAGCTTTGAAGAACCTAAACCTCGCTGAATTTGAACCGCGTTCGCAATTTCTTCCAGCCCTTGCCAGTTACTCCAATAAATTGCACCATCTTCCATGCCATTTATGGGCTGACCATTGTAAAGCAAAGCCAAATTAGTTTGATCAAAACCTCTAACAAATAACTTTGCATCACCAAAACCCCCACCTTGCCCCGAAACATAGAGCGAAGGTGTATTTTTCATGAGCTCAGCAAACTCTAAATTTCCCGATTTCATCTGAATGTCATCTAACGAAATAGTCGATTTAGCCACAGGAGTAACACGGTCTTTTGCAACATCAACCACACCCGACACCTCCAGTTGGTCTTCTTTGGCAGCACTAAGTTCAAAAGTGCCAATAGAAACAACCTTCCCCGCATCAACAACAACCCACTTTTGAACACCCGAATAACCCATGGCATTAATCGCAATCTTGCTCGTTTGCCTACTCAAATTAAGCACAAACAAGCCCTCATCGTCCGTAAAAACTTTAGGCAACACACCCACTTCCTCCACCACAACCGAACTCATTGGCTCATGCGTTTCGGCATTTATCACCCTACCAATCACCTGACCTTGAGCCATTAATCTAGCTGTCGAAAACAACACCAAGAAAATCAACAGCACACAATTTCTCACCATCAAAACAAAATTCCACATCGTTTTTTTAAAAATATCCATTGTCATCACTCTGGCATGCCTGCCTCATCGCGTCGCCCCATCGTTCAACCCCTCGTTTGCACACACAAAGTAACAAAATTTATAGCAATATATAAAACCTTTTTTAACTAATTAGATAAAACTTTAACGCTAACAACACTTCTGAAAGCCAAACACACAACAAAATCACCACATTCCATCATCTCAGTTCAAATTTGGGCGTGCCGGCATTCCTCCCCACCGCATTCCCTCGCCCTGCCGTCGGGCTTTCCGTTTCAATCTTTTAAGTGGGCAAAAGGCAAAGCCCACTTAAAAGGATTTCCACTGCAATCCCTCACGCACCTAACGGTAAGTAAAACGCAAAATGAAACACCCTTTTCGAGCAAAAAAAAGGAAGAAAAAATGACAAATAATTTTCAAACAACAGAAAATCAACACAATAAAATTTGATATTTTTTTTCGAATGCCAAACTGATTGAAGGTGTTTTTCGTCAAAAAATGTAATCTACAAATAGCAATTTTCACAAAAATTGCAATGTCCAATTAGCAAGAAAAAATTTTTTCAGACGAAAAACAAAATGGGAATGGACATGAAAAAATTTTTTCAGACGAAAAACAAAACGGGAATGGACGTGAAAAAATTTTTTCAGACGAAAAACAAAACGGGAATGGACGTGAAAAAATTTTTTCAGACGAAAAACAAAATGGGAATGGACGTGAAAAAATTTTTTCAGACGAAAAACAAAATGGGAATGGACGTGAAAAAATTTTTTCAGACGAAAAACAAAATGGGAATGGACGTGAAAAAATTTTTTCAAACGCATTTGACAAATCCGATGAGCATAAAAAAAAGTACCAATAAATAATGTATCGCAACTGTTCCGTTGAATTATTCCGCATGGTCGCACAATCCCCAATGGCAACCAAAACACTCCCAACAAAGGGCGTTCCGTTCTAGTCGCATTGCATGCGTTTCACCGCAACCTGGGAAACCGCAACCCCGAACCACACCAATACAACAACCCAAAACTGCAAAATTGAAACAACAATGTGCAACAAAAAAACAATTCATGCGAAATGTAAATCATAAAAGCTAATAAAAACAAAGTTTTAATTTGTTTTTATTGAAAAAAGTTTTAAATTTGAGAAATCAATCCAAATTAACTCACAAAAAGACAGGAGAAGA